>CAXTBX010000057.1:0-30404 GCA_964242205.1 uncultured Chthoniobacterales bacterium | reverse complement strand
ACGCTGGGGTAGGCGGGCCGAACGTCTCGCCGCCCGCCGCCAACTGGGTGCAGGCATGCGTCAGCGCCGCGCCCGGCGGCCCGAGCCACGTCCTGCTCAGCGACGTGGTCGCCGAGCACATCCCCGGCTGCAACATGGCGTTTCACCGCTGGGCGTTCGACCTGGTCGGCGGGTTCGACCCCGAGTACCGCAAGGCGGGCGACGACGTGGACTTCTGCTGGCGGTTGCAAAACGCCGGGCAGGTCATCGCCTTCAGCGCGCCGGCCATCGTCTGGCACTACCGGCGTTTCACGCTCCAAGCCTTCAAGCGCCAGCAGGAAGGCTACGGCGAGGCCGAGAGCATGTTGCGCTTCAACCACCTGATTTTCTTCGGCCCCACGGGCACCGCGCAGTGGAAGGGTAACATCTATGGCACGCCGCGCTTCACCTGGCTCATCAACGAACCCATCGTTTATCACGGCGTGTTCGGGCATGGTTTGTTCCAGTCGATCTACCCCACGCCGCGCTCGGTCATCGCCGACTACGTCAGCAGCGTCGAGTGGTTCGTGCTGACGCTCTTCATCGCGCTGTTGGCCATCCCGTTCGACCACCTGCGCATCATCCCGTTCCTGATGTTCGGCGCGACCTTCGCCGTGGCGCTTTCGTACATGATCCATGCGCGCCTGGAAGCGAAATTCGACACCATTCCCGCGCGTTTGCTGGTGATGGTCCTGGCGTTCACGCAACCCCTGGTCCGCGGCTGGGCCAGGTATTACACGTGGCTCAAGTTCAAGCGCACGCCGGGCAGCGTTATCATGGCCCCCCACGCGCACGAAGCCGGGTTGGGCCGCGTGTTCTCCATGACCCGCCGCCGGTATTGGAACGAGACCGGCGTGGGCCGCGAGGCGCTCATCACCGAGATCGTCGCCGCGCTGGAAACCGAGGGCTGGCGCTACAGCACCGACACGGGTTGGAACCCCTGGGACGTGCAGATTTACGGCAACCTGTGGTGGAACCTGCGCCTGAGCAGCGTCACCGAATACCACGGCGGCCCGAAGTGCCTGACCCGCGTGCGGATCACCTACTATCCGGTGGTCACGACGGTCCTGCTCAACGCGATTTTCCTGCCGGTGTTGCTCTATCGCCAATGGCTCACGGCGACGCCGTCGCACGATTACTTTTGGCTGACGCTTTACACGGCGTTCCTGCTCTTCCTCTGGTACAAAGGTTTCCGGCTCAAGCTGCGCGTGGCCGACCTCGTGGACACGGCGGCGCACAAGTGCGGGCTGCTCCACGTCACGGGCCGCCAGCCGGTCGAAAAAAAGGGCGGCACGGACGAGAACCAAGACGCCGCAGCGGGCGCGGACCAGGCCGAAGTCCCCACGACCGGGACGCCGACTTCCGTGTCGCCGCAGGACACCGCCGTCTCGCCCCAGCCCGCGCCCGTCTCTCCGGGGGTGTGAGCGAGCCCGGCTCACATGGTCATCCGTGCGCTGACCGTGGGGCAAATAGAAGTTGTTGGCGGCCTCCCAAGGCTTCCGAGGTGGATGGAGACCTCCGGGCGCCATGGGTTCCAATGCGGCGCAGCCGCCTGGCTAATGGACGCTCAATCGTTTCGAAACCGCCGTAGACACGGATGGGCAACCCCGGCCATCCATGGCGAGCGACACTGGTTGCCGTCTCGCTCTGGGCAACAGACCCCGCGTCAGATGAGCCCCGCGCAAGCCTTCTTTGTCGCGGCCGCCGCGGCTTGCTTCATTTCCTTCTCGTATTTACTCCAGGCGCCATTGGCCAAACCCAGTTGTTCGGTAATCTCCGCCTGCCAGCCCCCGATGGCCGTCCGCAGGTTCTGCGCGTTGGTGCTCTTGAACTCCTTGTCGGCCTCGAACTTCTTGAAGGCGTCCCGGAGTTTCTTCAGGGCGGATTCGTACTTCTTGAGGTCCGTGTCCGTCATCCCCCCTTGGGCCGCGTTCAGCCAATGCACGCGCGCGGCTCTGAACACGTCGATGGCGCTGCCCACGCTGGCGGTGCTGGTGAAGAGCGCTTTGAGGGTGGGCGTGTTGGTGATCCCCGCTCCCGCTTTGAGTCCCTTCCAATAAGCGCCGTCGAGTTCGCTGAGTGATTTAGCCATAAATTGCAGGTGTTATTCCGCTCATCAAGCACGGTTTACGCCTCCCTTGTCGAGTAAAATCGTCCTTCCCCTATCCTTGGGCAGCTTTACGTACGTCTCCGTTTCTCCCTCTCCTTTGCGAACCTTGCAAACTTTGCGCGAGGCATCCCCCTCCCGCCCACGCCCCCTCACGCCGCGGCCAGCCCCAGCACCTTGTCCGGCGTGATCGGCAACTCGCGTACCCGCACGCCCGTCGCGTGATACACCGCGTTCGCAATCGCCGCCGGTGCGCCGGTGACCCCGATTTCTCCCACGCCCTTCACCCCCAGCGGGTTGATGTGCGAATCTTCTTCGTCCACGAAAATCACGTCGATCTCGGGCACGTCGGCGTTCACCGGCACGTGGTATTCCGCCAGATTCGGATTCACTAACTTGGCGTCGCATTCGTCGTGCACCGTCGCCTCGGTCAGCCCCATACCGATCCCGAACACCACGCCGCCCTTGACTTGGCTGATGGCCGTCTTTTCGTTGAGCCGTTTGCCGATCCCCATTGCGCTGACCCACCGCGCCACGCGCACCTCGCCCGTGTCCTCGTTCACGCGCACCTCGCAGAACTGCGCGCCGAACGCATGCATCGAAAATTCTTCCTTCTCCTGCTTGTCCGGCGCGGATTGATCCTTCGCTTCAAGGCGGGGCAGTTTCGCACGCGTCAACAACGCGGCGTACGTTTCTCCCTTGCTCGGGTCGCTCGCCAGCGACAGCCTGCCGTCCGCCGCGCGCACATCTTGCGCCGCCGCGCCGTACAGCGGCGATTTTTCGTCGGCCACGGCCAACTCGGTCAGCTTCTTGAGCACCGCCAGGCACGCGCCCTGCACCGCGCTGCCCGTGCTGGCCGCCGTCTGCGACCCGCCGCTCACAGGCGTCTTCGGCAGCAGCGAATCGCCCAGTTCAAACCGCACCTTGCTCATCGGCAACCCGAGCACTCCGGCGGACACCTGCGTCATCACCGTCCAAGTACCCGTGCCGAGGTCTTGGCTGCCAGAGAGCACCAGCGCCGTCCCGTCGGCGTTGATGCACGCGCTGGCGCTGGACTCGCTCCGGTTCGTCGGATACGTGGAACTCGCCATGCCGTAGCCGACCAGCCACTTCCCGTCCCGCACCGACTTCGGCTCAGGACTCGCTTTAAAACGGTCCCAGCCGAATTTTGCCGCGCCGCGCTCGTAACACTGGCGTAGGCTCTTGCTGGAAAACGGAATCTTCTTCTCCGGGTCGGTCTCCGCGTAGTTTTTCAACCGGAACTCGATGGGATCCATCTTCAGTTCGCGCGCCATTTCGTCCATGCCGCACTCCAGCGCGAACATTCCTGGTGCCTCGCCCGGCGCGCGCATGTAGCTGGGCGTGCCCAGCGACAGGTTTACCAGCCGCTGCGTGGTCTGGATGTTGTCGCAGGCGTAGAGCATCCGCGTGGCGACCGTGGAAGCCTCCGTGAACTTGTCGAACGTCGAGGTGTGGTTCGTCGCGTCGTGCTTGACGGCGGCGAGCTTGCCTTCCTTGTCCGCGCCCAGCGCGACACTCTGGTACGTGTGCGCACGGCTGCCGGTGTTGTTGAACGTCTCCCGCCGTTCCAGCACTAGCTTGACAGGCCTCTTCACTTCCCGCGCCACCAGCGCTGCCAGCAGCGTATGCGACCACACCGGCCCCTTCGAGCCGAAGCCGCCGCCGACGTAGTGGCACACCACGCGCACGTTGTCGTCGTGCAGGCCGAACATCCCGGCCACGCGGCTGCGCGTGGTAAAGATGCCCTGCGTGGCGTCGAAGATCGTCAGCCGGTCGCCGTCCCAACTGGCGATGGTCGCGTGCGGCTCCATCGCGTTGTGGTTTTCGGTCGGCGTCTGGTAGACCTGCTCCAATTTGACCGGCGCGGCGTTGAGCGCGGCAGACGGCGCGTTTTCCGAGGTGTCGGCGGGCGCTTTGTTGCTGCCGCTGATCTCGTTGGGATATGAATCGTGCAGGTGCGCGATCAGCCCGGCGCGCGGCTTGCCTTCGTTGTATTTGACCCGGACGAGCGACGCCGCGTGCGTGGCGTGTTCGAGCGTGTCGGCGACCACGACGCCGATGGGTTGCAGGAAGTAGTGGACCTTGCCGTCTTGCAAGAGCGCGAGCTTGCGCGAGGCCGAGCTAGCCCCGACGCCCATCGCGCTGTCCTTGACGAATTTCGGCGCGTTGAAGTGCGTGAACACCGCCATGACGCCCGGAGCCTTCTCGGCGGCGGCGGTGTCCATGCTGGCGATGTCGCCGTCGGCAATCGTGCTGGTGACGAGCGCGGCGTGGACCAAACCCGGCAGGTTGACCTCCGCCGAGTAGCGCGCCCCGCCGGTGACCTTGAGCCGTCCGTCCGTGCGGTCCACGGGTGCGCCGATGATGTCGGGGTTGCGGCCCTCCATCGCTTTTTCCTGTTCTTTGTCAGTGGCCATAGGTGGGAGAAAATTTGAGGATGGGGATGCGCCTGCGGCGCGAGTCAGGGAAGGTCTCGGAGAGACCTCCCTACCTTGTTAGGCAGTCACATTGGCCAACGCGCGGACGATGCTGCGCTTGGCCAGTTCGATCTTAAATTCGTTGTATTTGTAGCCCTTCGCGCCCTTGAGAGCAGCGGCGGCGGCGGACTTGAAAACCACTTCGTCCGGCTTCTCGCCGACCAGCGTCTTCTCGGCCTCCTCGGCGCGCCAGGGCTTGTGCGCCACGCCGCCCAGCGCCACGCGTGCCGTCTTGATCTTGCCGTCCACGACTTCCAGCGCGGCGGCCACGCTCACCAGCGCGAACGCGTAACTCGCGCGGTCGCGCACTTTCAGATAGTACGAATTTTTCGCCCACGGCGCGGCGGGCAGATCGACCGCCGTGATGATCTCGTCCGGCTGCAAGTTCGTCTCGTGTTCGGGGTATTCGCCCGGCAGCCGGTGGAACTCCGCGAACGGAATCTCACGCTCGCCCTTCGGCCCCTTGACGCGCACGACGGCGTCCAGCGCGGCCATGGCCACGCACATGTCGCTCGGATGCGTGGCGATGCAACTCTCACTCGTCCCGAGGATGCCGTGGATGCGGTTGTAACCCTGCAACGCACCGCACCCGCTGCCGGGCACGCGCTTGTTGCATTGGGCGAACGCCGGGTCGTAAAAGTAGTAGCAGCGCGTCCGCTGCAGCAGGTTGCCGCCGGTCGTGGCCATGTTGCGCAACTGCGGCGACGCCCCCGCGAGCAGCGCCTGGCTCAGGACCGGGTAGCGCTCGACGATGAGCGGATGTTCGGCGAGGTCGGAGTTGCGCACCAGCGCGCCGATCCGCACGCCCTGGCCGTCGGGCAATTCCTCGACCTTGGCGAGGTCGAGGCGCGTGATGTCCACGAGGCGGGACGGCTTCTCGACGCCCATCTTCATGAGGTCGATCAGGTTCGTGCCGCCGCCGAGCAGCTTGGCCTGCGGACCGCCCGCGAGGCCCTGCAACGCCGCGTTGGTGTCCGTGGCGCGAGTGTAGACAAATGGATTCATTAGAAAATGTGGAAGGCGAACGTTGAATGGTTCGGGAAAGAAAACAGTCGCGTTTGCTTTTGTCTCGTACGCCTGCGACGCCTGCGACGAATTTCTTATTTTTGTGCGTTTAAGCCGCCTGGTGGTCCCGCGCTTCCCTGATGGCGGCGACGATGCCGTTGTACGCGCCGCAACGGCAGATGTTGCCGCTCATCCATTCGCGGATCTGAGCGTCGTCCTTGGCGTGGCCTTCCTTGATGCAAGCGACCGCCGAGCAAATCTGTCCCGGCGTGCAGTAGCCGCATTGGAAACCGTCATGTTTGATGAACGCCGCCTGCACCGGATGGAGTTCGTCGCCCTTGGCAAGTCCCTCGATAGTCGTGATTTCGTCCCCCTCGCAAGAGAGCGCCAGCGACAGGCAGCTATTCACCCGCCGACCGTTGACCAGCACCGTGCAACTGCCACATTGGCCGTGGCCGCAGCCCTTCTTGGTGCCCGTGAGGTTGAGGCGTTCGCGCAGGGCGTCGAGCAGGGTCACGCGCGGGTCGATTTCAAGCGTCTGGTCCGTGCCGTTGATCCGCAGCTTGAGCGCGACGGTTTCCGCCCCGGTGGGCAGACCGTCCGCGCCGATGGCCGGGGCGTCGTCGGCGGCCAAGGTGCGCGCGACGGGCGCGAACCACTGCGAGGCGACCAGGGCCGCGCCGACCGCGCCAGTGCCCGCGAGGAAGTCGCGGCGATTGAGATGCAAACCGTCTTCGAGCAACTGCACGTCGTCGGGGATGAGGTCGTCGTCCGGCGAGGGAAGATAGGAGTCGAGTTCGTCGTACATGGCGGGGTGGGAAAGGGAGCAAACAGAAGCGTTATCTCGCGTCAGAGATAACGACCAGGAGAGGGAGGCTGCGGGCAGCGTCGAACGGACGCCAAAGGTCGAGGAAACTCGAAACCTGCATGATCCGGCGGGGACTAAATCGCCCTGGGTACAACCGGCGGCTGGATAAACCATCAAGGCACCGTCAGGAATTAGCAAGGGACCATCAGCCGATTGTTGTTACGTGGCTAAGGGGGAGGCGGTTAGAGAAAAGTAAATGGCGACTTCCGGGTGCGATGGGTTTCGTTGCGACGCAGCCGCCAGGATTGTAGGGCGACGGGCTCCGTTGCCGACACCGGTTGGGCCCCTTGCTCTTTGCAGACTCTCCCTGCAATCCGAATTCCATGCGTGATCTGTAGGCAACGGAGCCCGTTGCCCTACAACCAGACAGACAGGCAGCTTCGCTGCTTGGTATTGCCATCGCGCCCGGAGGTCGCGATCCACCGGTCGCGCTGGACAGCCGCCGTGGATTGCGTTTCCTAGATTACCATGGCCGCCCGCTTTTTCACCCGTGGCCGCGTAGCCACCTGGGCACTGCTGCCACTGGCCATGCTCGCCATGGGTTGCATGTTCTCCCCCGACCACCTCATCCTCTTTCCGCCCCAAGGCACCACGAGTTCCATCGGGGGAACGCGCCGGACGCTGCCTTTCGCCGGGGGCGAACTAGAAATCTGGACCGCCCGCAGCGGCGGCGGCTGGCGGCTCGCCGCCACCAAGCCGGCGGCGCACAACGTCCAGCGCAACCCGCCCAACGTTTACGTCCTGCGGTTCTACGGCAACGCCGACCGCGCCGACCCGAACGTCGTCCCCGAGGCGGCGGACTGGTCGCCCGGGACGGCGGAGTTCTGGGGCGTGAACTACCCCGGTTACGGCGGCAGCACCGGCCCCGCCACGCTGACGAGCATCGGCCCGGCGGCGCTGGCAGCTTTCGATGCGTTGCAGGCCGAGGCGGGCGCCAGGCCGATCCTCGTTTACGGCACCAGCCTGGGGACGTCCGCCGCGTTGCACGTCGCCGCGCACCGCCCGGTGGCGGGCGTGATCCTGCAAAATCCGCCGCCCCTGCGGCAGATCGTTTTGCGGCAGTTCGGGTGGTGGAACCTGTGGCTGGTCGCGGGGCCGCTGGCCGCGCGGATTCCGGCGGCGCTCGACAGCGTGGCCAACGCGCAGACGGTCCGGGCGCGGGGCGTGTTTCTGCTGGCGGAGAACGACGACATGGTCAAGCCGAAGTATCAGCGGTTGGTCGTGGCGGCGTACGCGGGGGAGAAGCGGGTGATCACGCAGCGCGGGGCGGTGCACAACGAACCGCTGGACGGCGCGACGACCGCCGAGTTGCGCGAGGCGGTGGCGTGGATGGTCAAAAAGTAAGGAACCAAAAATTCAAGGAACCAAGAAGCCAAGGAAGGCAGACAAAAGTTTCAAGGCCCAAATCGGCCAGAGGAGGACGCCCACCTTTAGGCGGCCTGAGGCTTGGCTCCCCCACCTCGTTTGAATTCCTGGCGGCTTGAACGCCTGGTTCCTTCCGCCGCAGGCGGCAAAGGTACGCATCCTGCTTTCCAAGGCTCTGCCGTGCCCTCATCCCGCCCAAATTCGGTCATGCTACGCCCCCGCCGCGCTGCGGAAGGCGGCTTCACGGTCATGGAGGCCGGGGTGGCCGGGGCCGTGATCTCGATCTTCCTGGGGTCGCTCTTCGCGCTCAATTCCAACATGATCCACCTCCTGCGCGCCGCGTCGGAGGCGGCCAATGCCAGCCAAGATTTGCAGACGCGCGTGGAACAAGTCCGGCTCGCCAACTGGACGCAGATCACCGACCCGAGGTGGTTCAACACCACCAGTTTTTTCTACAAGACGGACGCCCTGGTCAACCTGCCGGGCATGACCGAAACCATCACCGTTTCGGCCTACGCTTCGCCCTCGTCCGCGCCCGGGACTGCCGCGCTGCCCGCGCCGTTCACCGTCACGCACCAAGCCGATGACACCATCAAAATCAACCCGGCGGGCTATGCCGACACGGACGCGCTGCTCGGGCAGGAGATGATCCGCATCGACGTGAGCGTCACCTGGCCCACCCTCTACCGCAGCCGCAGCCGCTCGCTGACCACGCTGGTCTCGCGCTGGGGCATCAGCAAATGAAAACACGGATGCGGCATTCAGTGGCTCCCCCGGAGCGGAGATTCTCCCGCCCCCGGTCTCCCGCCTTTCGCCACGCGGCATTCACCCTGGCGGAATTGCTCGTCGGCATCAGCCTGACGGCGGTGCTGCTGGCGGGGGCGCTAGGCGGCGTCGTGGCCATCCAGAAGAGCTACAGCGCGACCGAAAACTACGGCACCGGCCTGGCCGACCAGATGCGCCTGCTCGATTACCTCGCGCAAGACCTCCGCCGCGCCGTGGCTCCCGCCACCGGGGCCGAACCCTGGACCGCCGACGCCGACGGCCAAGGCATCAAAATCAGCCTGCCCGACTACTACCGCTTCAACGCCAGCGACACGCAGCACCTCTTTCCCATCGCCAACGACGCCGTACTCGACCCGCTCACGGGCATGGCGTTCTACAGCAGCGCCGCCGCGGGCGGGGCGGGCGTTTCCGCCAACAGCGCGATTTACCAGACCATCGCTTATCGCTACGCCAATGGCGTCATCACGCGCACCGACCCCTGGCAACCGCTCGTCGCTGCTGACAAGGGCGGTTTCAAGGCCGCCGCGCCCCTGACCGTCGCCACGAGCATGGATGCTTTCCCTAAGATCGAGGTGGACAAAACCATCAGCACCAACGGTGGCGTGCTGCGGTACAAGATCTCGTTTTACTCGACCTTCCAGCCGCTCGCGGTGCCCAACAGTTCCAACACGATCACGTTGCACAACGTCACGTTCGTGCGGAGCAAAAATTTGTCCCGATGAACAAGAAACCAGGCACTCAAGAACCCAAGAATTCAAGGAAGGTCCAAGGTTCAAGGTCCAAGGGGAACAGTGCGGCGAAACCAGCCTTCGGCGTCGGTGCCCGTCGTGCGCATGGCCGCTCACCTTCTTTCCTTGAATTCTTGGATACCTGGTTACTTGGATCTTCCCAAGGCGGAGCCTTGGTGATGGTGTTGCTCATCGTCTGCGTGCTATCGGTCGTGGCCAGCTCCATGCTGCTGACCACGACTTCGCGCTACCACACCACGTTCCAGAGCGCCAGTTGGCAGGAGTCCATCGTAGCCTCGGAGGCCGGGGTCGACCTCGCCATGACCGAACTGCGCAAACGCGTGGTCGGCGGTCCACGCAGCGCGTTCAAGACGGCGGCCACGAAGAGCGGTGGCGCCGCGCCCGCCGCCTATTGGACGGTGACCAGCCCCAGCGG
The DNA here is from genome assembly GCA_964242205.1 of uncultured Chthoniobacterales bacterium. Classification (GTDB taxonomy): domain Bacteria; phylum Verrucomicrobiota; class Verrucomicrobiia; order Chthoniobacterales; family SZAS-18; genus CAHJWO01. The sequence goes on along the minus strand of CAXTBX010000057.1, from coordinate 20,593 downwards.
TATCGCTTACCCAAACTACGGTCATGCCTTCCCCGCCGGGAATCAGCCCTTCCTGCTGGCCAGCCACAACGGTGAGGGCAACCGCGACCTGCAAGTGCGCGTGTTCGTCGACGTGCCCGGCAGCGACACCCTGCCCACGGCCACCAATTTCGCGGTCACGGACCCCGGCGGCAACAACTCGTTCATCTCGCAGTTGGACAACCCCAACCTGCGCGACCCCGACGGCGTCAACCGTTCGCTGTGGTGGTACCGCATCCGGTCGCTGGGCATCGCCAATATCTCCGGCCCGGCCCGGCCCAACCTGGAAAAACTCGACAACGGGCTGCGCCGCTTCTCGCTGTACAACGATTGGCGCACAGGCGAGAGCGTCTCCGCGCCGCAGGTCGCGCGCATGGTCGAGGTGATCGTCCAGCCGCAGATGAACTTTCGCAACGCGCTGATGTCCGACAAGCAGATCAACCTGAGCAACCAGGACGTGCTCATCGACTCGTATGACTCCAGTAAGGGTTATTATGACGCCAACACCAACCACGGCAACCAGGGCAACGTCGCCACCAACGGCAAACTGATCAACGCCGGGCACGCCACCGTCAACGGCGACGCCATGACCAACAACGGCACCGTCAACGACGGCGACCAGGTCAGCGGCCAGCAGTCGGCCAGTTTCTACCAGGAACTGACGCCGTACAGCGGCGGGATGCTCAACCCGGGCTGGAGCGGCGTCACGGACGGCGGCACGCTGAGCACCGACGTCACCTACACCGCCAGTACCGACGCCACCAACCCGACGTTGGTCCGTCTCGACGGCATCAACCTGCCCGACGGCAAGCACGTCGTCAGCCTCGCCGCGCCGACCACGGCTGCCGAGGATACGCCGACCTACCTGAAGCTCTACGTGCAGGGCGACATCAAGACGGCGGGGACGAGCTACATCGACGTGGCGGCCAACGTCAACGTGGTGGTGTATTTCACCGGTAACGTCGATCTGCGCGGCAACGGGTTGATCAACGAGTCATACCTGGCGCGCAACGTCGTGCTCAACGGCGTCCAACCGCCGACCAACGCCGACGGCACGTTCCCGGACCGTGCCATCAACATCGCCACGGGGCAGGATTTCGAGGGCGTCATTTACGCGCCCAACCACGATCTGACACTCGCGCTGACCGCCGTGCCGCCGGGCGGGTCGATCCTCACGCCGGTTGTCAGCGTCGTGCTGGACCCCAAGACGCTCAAGAAGATCAACGACCTGACGAACCGGATCGCCAAATCCCAAACGGACCTCGCCAACAAACAAAGAGATTACGCCAACCAGTTGGCCAAGTACCAGTCGACCGGTAACCGGAGTGACTTGGACGCCGCCCAGAAAACGCAGGCTGAAATCACGAAGCTCCAAGGGACAATTTCGACGCTTCAAGCCCAGCTCGATAATTTGCGCGGCACGCCGCCCCAGTCCATCACGGACGATCATGCGCGGGGTTACAACGGGATCTACGGCGGTTTCGTGGCCAAGACGATCACGGTGTCGAACAAAACGCACGTACATTACGACGAGACGCTACGCACCGCCGGGCCGGTGAATCATTACGAGATCGTCAACTGGTTCGAGGACAACGTGAGCCGCGACGCGGTGGGCGGCGGGACGAGCCGGTTCTGGTGGGCGGGAGCGAAATAGGGGGACAGAGCGCCGGAGGCGATCACTCGCCCGGGAACGCTTCCCCTTCGAACAACGCCACGCCCGGCGTGCCGTCCGCACCTGTGACCACCCCGCGCGCCATCGTCGGCGTGTTGAACACCACCGTTGGCACCCCTGCCGGGTCCAGCGCGATGACGCCGCCCTTGCCGCCGCGCGCGGTCAGCTTCGCGCTCATTGCCGCGCGGGCGGCTTCCGCCAGCGACAGGCCGCCGTGCTCCACGCGCGCGGCGATGTCGTGCGCGAGCACCGCACGCAGAAAAAACTCGCCCTGGCCGGTGCCGCTGATCGCGCCGACAGCGTTGTCCGCGTAGGTGCCCGCGCCGATGATCGGCGTGTCGCCCACGCGGCCCGCGCGGCGTTCGTGAATGCCGCCGGTGCTGGTCGCCGCCGCCAGGTTGCCCGCCGCGTCCAACGCCACCGCGCCCACCGTGCCCACCGGCCGGTTGCTCGCCTGGGCCGTGGCCGCCTGCGTCTCGACGAAATAATCGTCCTCGACAAACTCCAAATCCTCGTCGCGCGCGAACCGTTCCGCGCCCTCGGCCACGAGCAGCACATGGCTCGTCCCGGTCATCACCCGCCGCGCCAGCCGCACCGGGTTTTTGACCGCGTGCAGGTGCGCCGCCGCGCCTGCCGCTCCGGTGCGTCCGTCCATGATCGCGGCGTCCAGATCGTGCCCACCATCGACGTTCAGGTACGCCCCGCGGCCCGCGTCAAAGCAACCGCTGTCTTCCAGCACGCACACGGCGGCCTCGACGGCGTCCACGGCGCTTTTTCCGGCGCGTAAAATGTCCTGTCCGGCGCGCAATGCCCCGGTCAGAGCCGCGCGCATCGCACCGGCTTCTTCATCGGAATAAAACTCGGGTCGCCGCGTGTCCGCGCCGCCGTGAATGAGGAGAACAAAAGGGGAAGCCATGGTTCCTCATCTTTCCGCCTTCAACCTTCATCCTTCAACCTTCATCCTCTTCCTTGCCTGTCATGCGCCGCTGTCCACCAGACATTGCAGCAGATCATGCAGCCCCACGATGGCGATGCTCGACGCCGAGTCGCTCATCGCGTAGGGCATCACCAGCTTGTCGCCGTGGACCAGCGCGCCGCAGGTGTACACCACGTTGGGCACGTAGCCCTCGCGCTCGTTCTGGTTCGGGCTGAGCAGCGGCTCGCGCAGCCGCCCGATGACCCGGCCCGGGTCCTTGAGGTCCAACAAAATCGCGCCGATGCAATACTTGCGCATCGCGCCGACGCCGTGCGTCAACAACAGCCAACCCGCCTCCGTTTCGATGGGCGAGCCGCAGTTGCCCAGTTGCACGAACTCCCACGGATACGTCGGACGCAAAAGCGGGTAAGTTTCCTCCCAGAAATGCGCGTTGTCCGAGTACATGATGAACAGGTTTTCGTTGTCCTGCCGCGAGATCATCGCGTACAGCCCGTCCACCTTGCGCGGGAACAGGGCCATGCCCTTGTTCTGCACCGCGCGCCCGTTGAGCGTGTTGACCTTGAAGCGCCGGAAATCCTGCGTCTCCAGGATCTGCGGCAGGATCACCTTGCCGTTGTAGGCCGTGTAGGTCGCGTAGTACGTCACCTCGCCGTCGTCGTCGGTAAAGCGCACGAAACGCGCGTCCTCGATGCCGTTGCTCTCGTTGTCCGACACCGGGAAAATGATCCGTTCGGACAGCGGCACGTCCGGGTGAAACTCCACCTCGTAGTTCGAGCGCGCCAGCCAGTGAATGCACTCCAGCGCGCGGGTTTCCTCGTGCGCGGCGACGCGCCGCAGTTGCGCGGGGCGACGCTTGTAGTTGCCGATGGAACCGGTGAGCTGGTGCAGGTTGAACTCTTCCGGCAGCGGGCTCAAAATTTCCGACGTCACCCCGCCGTGGAAGCCCATTTCCTCCAGCTTGCGCTCGAACAGCGGTTTCTCGTAGCTCGGGTCAGTCACGAGGTCGGGCGCGCTGACGAAGCGGTTCGTCGGCTCGATGCAAATCAGGTTGTCCGCGCCCAGCACGCCTTCGCGGAATTCGATGGACGAGATGTGGCCCTCGCCAGTGGCCCGCAGGCTCATCACGAAGCGCAACGCGCCCGGCGGCAGCCCGCTCTGGTCCGGGTGCGGCACGACCGAGGGGTTGAACAGCGCGGCGCATTCCAGCGCGTACTCGCTGGTGAAATACGAGCCGATGAGCAGCCGCCGGTTGCGTGCCGGTTCGCGGTCGGTCAACTGATATTTGGCCACCCGCCGATAGAACATCTCGAACATGGCTTCCGTGCCGGTGTGGCGTCCGGCGAACTCCTGGAGCACGGTCTGGAGTTGGGCGTCCACCTCCGGCTCGGAGAGCGACATCACGCGGCCCATGATGCTCTTGACGCGCGCCTCGTTGCCGGGGATGAACGGGCGCAGCAGCACGCGGGTGCTGTCGGGCAGGAACTTGAGGTCCGTGCGTTGGACCGTGGGCAGAGTGGGCGTCATAGAAAAAGTGTCGAGCGCAGGAAGCTACACAGGAAACCCTTCGGCGAAAGATTCAAGAACCCAAGAGCCCAAGAATCCAAACAAGGCTCAAGCGCCAAGATTCAAACAAAGCATCCCTCGTTCCCAAGTTGTCCTTGGGAACGCCCTTATCTTGGAAGCTCCAGCTTCCCGAACCGCTCCCTCACGCCACGCGCTCTGCCCGGCTCTCACCCCCGAACCTGCCCGCTCCCTGCGTCGCCATGGCTGCCCGCGCCAGCCGCAATTCCGTCAACGCCAACAGTGCCGCCAGCGTGGATTCCGCGCCCATGTTCTGGTTGGCGCGGTTGGGATGCAGCCCATCGCGGCACGCGCCCGTCAGCGCGTCGTACAGCGGCAGCCCCAGGTCGTTGCGGCCCACGAACCATTCGAAAATGTGCTGCGCTTTCTCCAGCCAATCGCGGTCGCGCGTCACGCGATACGCTTCCAGGCAGGCCGACACCATCGCGTTGGCCTCCAGAGGCTGTTGGTCGAAATGCGCGGGCTGTTCGCCGCGTTTGTAAAAACCGTTGGACCCGATGGGGCTGAAGCAGCCGGTCTCCGGCGAGGTCTGGATTTCCAGCAGCCAGCGCAGCGACCGCAGGCCGATCTCGGTCAGGTCGGGCCGGTTGGTCCACTGGCCGCTCAGGATCAACGCGTGCGGCAGTTTGGCGTTGTCATAAGTGATGCTGTCCTCGAACCACTGCCAGTCCGCGCCGTGGCAACGGTCGTACAGCCCGACCAGTTTGTCGGTCAGCGTCTCGCGCACCTTGTTCGCCTCGCGGTCGCCCGAAAACCGCCGCAGATACTCGTGGATCGCCAGGATCGTGAACGCCCAAGCGCGCGGCGACGTGAACTCCGTCGTGATCGGCAGCGCGCGGCTGAACAACCGTCCGGCCAGACCCCGGTGCCCTTCGTCGCGCGAACGGCCCAGCGCCGTGCCCAACGCCCACAGCGCGCGCCCGTGGCTGTCCTCGCTGCCGGTTTCCTCCAACCAGCGGCGCTCGAAGCTCATGAAGTTGCGGAACCGGCACGTCTGGTGGTTGAACGCGTGCCACAAAAACGCGAGGTACGTCGAGCCGAGGCTGCCGGTCTCGATGGGCAGCTTTTCCCCCGCGCCGAGTTCTTCGAGCAGCGTCGTCAGGATGAACGCACGCGCGTTGTCATCGGTCGTGTAGCCTTCCGCGAAATTCGGCACGTTGAAAACCGCGTGCTGAAACATCCCGGTCGAATCGCTCAGCGCACGCAGGTGTTCCAGCCGCAGAGCGGGAAACGGGTCCGGCGTCGGCGGGGCAATCCGATGCAGCTTGGGGGCGATGGGCATGGCCACTAATTCGCCGGGTTCAGCCGCTTGGCCTTTCGACAATTCGGCCAGCACGATCCCCTGCCCCACTCGCACCGCGCCCTGGCTCAGCACGTCGCGCCGGGTCAACGCCGCAGGTTGCGCGGCGGCTTCCGCTCGTGCGGCGGAACGCATTTCGAGCTGCTGCATGGCAAACCGGTCGCGCGGATGGCGCGCGCGTTCGGCGCAGGCGCGCTGGAAACTTTTCATGTACAACTTGGCCGTCTCGGACCAGATCATCCCACGGCTGAGCGTGTAGGCGCTTTTGCGCATGGCGTGGCGGTGCGCTTCGTTGGTCAGCATCTCGTCCACCGCCGCCGCGATGGCTGCGGGGTCGGCGAACGGCACCAGCACGCCGCGGTCGTCGGCCAGCAGTTCCTCCGCGTGCCAGTACGGCGTGGAGATCACCGCTTTGCCCGCGCCGAACGAATACGCCAGTGTGCCGCTCGTGATCTGCGCCGCGTTCAGATATGGCGTCAGATAAATGTCCGCCGCGCCGATGAATTCCTTCAAATCGTCCAGCGAAACGAACTGGTTGAAGAACCGCACCGCCTCCCCGACGCCCAGTGCCGCCGCGCGCGCCTTGAGCCGTTCGCGGTAGGCCTCGCCCTCGTGCTTGAGGACGTGCGGATGCGTCGCGCCGAGCACGATGTAAACGACGTTCGGATGCCGGGCCAAGATGTCCGGCATCGCCTCGATGACGTGCTCGATGCCCTTGCCCGGCGAGAGCAACCCGAACGTGAGCAAGGTCGTCTTGCCTTCCGCGCCGAACTTGTCCTTGTAATAATTTGGATCGACGAACGCCATGTCCGGGATGCCGTGCGGGATCAGGTCGATCTTGTCTTCCGGCAGGCCGTAAACGTCCTTAAGCAATTCGACGCCCTTGCGCGTCATGGTCACCAACCGGTCGGAAAGCCGCGCCAGTTCTTCCATGATGCGGCGCTGGGCCGGGTTCGGGTCGGTCAGGATCGTGTGGAGCGTCGTGACGATGGGCATCCGTACCTCGCGCAGCATCGACAGGACGTGCTCGCCGCAGTCACCGCCGAAGATGCCGTATTCGTGCTGCACGCACAGCACCTCGACCTCGTTCGTGTTGAGAAAATCCGCCGCGCGATGGTACGCGCCGATTTCCTGCTGCGGAATTTCAAACCGCACGCGCGCCGGGTATTCGTAGCCCTCGGGGCGGTCGTTCATCGCCACCGCCAAGCATTGCGTCTCGGGGAAAGCACCCGCGACCGACTCGCAAACGTCGGTGGTGAAAGTGGCTAACCCGCACTGGCGGGGAAGATAGTTACCGAGAAAAGCGACGCGATGCAGGCCGGGGATATGTTCCATAGGTAAATCAATCTTCGATGCTTGTCGGTGTCGGTCCCGCCCGGAGGTCAGTCAGCGTCGGAGACAAATTTCCTGCCCTCGTTCCCACCAGCGGATGATCCTTCGCTCCAACATCGAAACTCGGTCGCCCGCCGGATGTAACCAATACCTCACTTTAAGAGAATGGCACGACTTCTTTTCGTCGTTCCTTTTGAGCGAATAAAATACGTGCGCATCGAATTCTGTAAACCGCTCCAAAGATGGGTCGCCAAACGAAAAGCCTCCGGTTGGCGTCGGCCTGTTGCCACGCCACCCGGAGGCTTGAATCTGTTTGCCGTCGGTCAACGGCCGCGCGTCGTGCGACTTCTACTTCGTCGCGTCCGAAGCCTTCGCCTTCAACCGCTCCCACGCGTCGCGCGTCGCGGCTTTCGCCTTCTCCCATTCGAGCCGCGAACCGCCCCGCGCCTGCTCGTAGTCGCGCCGCAGGTCCGGCTCCGCGCTAGCGTAATCGCCGTTCGTCCCTGCGTAACGCGCGTAGCCTTCATACCCGGTTTTGTACGCGGGCGCGTAGTCCGCGTAATCGTAGTCATTTTCGAAATAAGACGAACCTTGATAGTTGCCTTGCCAGTAAGCGTTTTCCTCGGTCGGATTGATGGACTCGGCGACGCCTTTTCCTGCCAGACCACCGCCAATCGCGCCGACAACACCGCCCACCACCGCACCGACCGGCGCGCCAATCGGGCCGCCGATGGCCATGCCAATCGCCGCGCCCGTCACACCGCCGCCCGCCGCGCCCACACCCGTGCCCACGGGATGCGCACCCGGTTCGCCCGTGATGGGATCGAGATTCGCGCCGCCGGCTTCGCGGGCCGCGTCCCGCGCCGCGCCCTCGCGCGCCGCCGCGTCGAAATCGTCCAGCATTCCGCTGCCCATCGCGTCCGCCGAGACCGGCGAACTAGTCCCTGTGGACCCGTACAAATTGGTGGTTCCATAGGACCCCGCCGAGGTCGAAGTCGAAGGTTCCCGGGTGCCGGACGAATCGGACGGTGACAGGTCATCCAAGGCGGCCCGCACGGAATCGCCCGTTGCGCTGCCGGTCGTGCCGCCCGCGAAACCGGTCACGCCCGTGCCGCTACCCATCGCGGTTTCCGCGCCACTCGCCGCCGTCACTTCGCCGGGCCGCGAGGTCCGCCGCCAGCGCGTGCTGCTGCCGCTGCTACCGCCGTCGCTGACCGTCTCCGCACCAGATGCTCCCAGCCCCGCCGTCGGCGCGCCGAACTGGCTCGCCCCGCCGTCCGCGCCGCTGGCTTCCGCCCGTGCTGACGCGCCCGCCGCTTCCGGCACGCTGTCGCTGCTAGTGCCGGTAGCTGCCGACGACGATTCGCCACGCGCCATGCCGTAGTAGCCGTAAATAGTTGTCTCCTCCTCTTCGGAAATTTCCGAATCCGCCGACATCGACGGTGCTTCCTTGATGAATGCCTCCGTATATGGCAGGCGCACGACGTTGGTCGCCTCGTCGAGTTCGGCTTTCCCGGCGGGCACGACATGGTTGTGGCCGAACAGCCAGCCGGTCTTCACGCCGAGAAACTCGACCGCACCCGTATCCGGGTCGGACCACAGGCTGTGCAACGTGCCGATCTCGTCGCCGTTTTGATCGACCACGCTGTAGTCGATGAGTTGTTCGAGGGAATCTCCTGTCAGGTTTTTCAACGATTTCATGACGTTTGCTTTTTGCAGTTCGCTAGCCCCGGCTCGACGGTGCGCGGAAGGGGAAGTTGCTCCGCCGCCGATTCGTGGTTTCCTCTTCTAGGTCGCGCCCCACCGGGTCGGCGGACGTATGAACGAGCCGCCGTCCAGGGCCGTCCATTCATAACCCATTTCGATGAACCCTCCGCACATCCTCTCCGCCCTTGGTCAGATCGCCGTCACCGTCAGTGACGTGGGCGTCGCGTTAACCTTTTATCGGGACATACTTGGCGTGCCGTGTCTCTTCAGCGCCGGACCCAACCTCGCTTTCCTGGACGCCGGTGGTGTGCGCCTGATGCTCACGACTCCTCAGGGCGCGGGCGTGGTGGGTCACAATTCGATTTTGTATTTCAAGGTGACGGACATCGTCGCCGTTCATGCCGCGATCCTCGCGCGCGGCGCGGTCAACGAGCGCGCGCCGCAGCTCGCGGCCAAGCTGCCCGACCACGAACTCTGGACGGGCTTCGTGCGCGACCCGGACGGTAACCTGGTCGGTCTGATGGAGGAGAAACGGTAGTCTCCCAAGCTTGCCTCCTGCCTCCTCCTCAGACCTCCGCGTCTCCGCGTTAAAATCCTGGGCTTAGTTCCTGAGCGGCTTGCCGGTCGCCAGCATGTGGCGGATACGCTCTTGCGTCTTGGCCTGCGCGCACCGTTCGATGAACACCTCGCGCTCCAACTCAAACAAGCGTTCCTCGGGCACGGTTCGCGCCTGCGTGCCTTCGCCGCCGCAGGTCAGAATCCGCGCCAGCGCCCCGGCCATTTCCACGTCGTAATCCGTCCACACGGCACCCGCCCGCCGCTCCTCGGCCAATTCCATCAGCCGCCCGTACCCCTCACCGCCCAGCACGAAAATTTCCTGCGCGCCCGGCTTCTGATAACCCTTGGCCGCCAGTGCCACCAGCGTGTCTTTCGCGTCCCCGAGCACGCGCCGTTTGTTCAGGCTGATCCCGTCGCTTTCGCGCAGGAACCCGAGCCGCCTCGCCTCCAGCGCCGACCCCGTCACCTGGCCGGACGTGATCAAATCGAACACGCTTCGCACCGCCATGAACGCCGCTTCGCCCGCGCCCTGCACGCCCGCCTTGGCGTTCGCCCGCGCGAGCATTTCAGTCGTCCCGCCCGCCGATGGCATCAGCCCGACTTTTAATTCGACTAACCCCGTCGCCAACTCGGCGTCCGCCTGCACGGCGTCGCTGTAGAGCATCGTCTCGCACCCCCCGCCGAGCGTCATCCCGAACGGCGCGGCCACCACGGGAAACGGCGCGCGCCGCAGGCTCGTCGTCATCCCCTGGAAACCCCGGATCATCCCCTCGACCGCCGCGCGATTACCGCTCTCCGCGTCTTTCAACAGCGCGCCCAAGTCCGCGCCCGCCGAAAACCAGCGTCCCTGGTTGCCGATCACCAGCCCCACGAACCCGCGCGGCACGATCTCTGTGATGGTGGCTTCCACCGCCGCGAACGCATCGGCACCTAGGGCGTTCGCCTTGCTCGTAAACTCCAGCAGCAAAGCCCCGTCGCCCAGGTCCACCAAACTCGCGCCGGGCCACGCGCGCACCACCCGTGCCGGATCGCCCTGCTTCCAGTCCTTGAGCACGACGATCCCGTGTCCATCTTCCCCCGCGCGCGCAGGACTTCCGCGTTCCGCGTTCCGCGTTCCGACTTCCAACGCTTCGGCCAATCGGAACGGCCCCAGCTCCCAACCGAATCCCCATTCCAGCGCGTGATCGATGTCTTCTTCCGTGTTGGCGACGACCCCGTACTTTTCCGCCGCGAACCGGATGACCTCTAGCACCGTGCGCCGCGTGAACTCGCCCGCCGGGCCGTCCAGCGCCAGCAAGGCGCGCGTGCGTTCCGCCGCCGTCCGCAGCTTGGCGATGTGCTCTGGCACGACGCCGGTCGCCGCCGTTCGCTCGACATAATCGAACGTGGCCAGGTCCAACGTCAGAATAGTCGAAGTGCCGTCGGCGTTTTTGCGGCGTTGGTAGTAGCCCGCGCCGGACTTCTCGCCCAGCCGCTTTGCGTCCAACAACCGTTGCATCGTGGGCGGCAGCCGGAAATCGTCCGTCGTCGAGGCCGTCAGGTCCTTCGAGATCAGCCCGAGCACGTCCAGCCCGACAGTATCCGCCAGCCGCAACGTGCCACTGCGCGGACGCCCCAGCACCGGCCCGGTCAACGCGTCCACGACCTCCGCCGACAGGCCCATTTCCTCCGCCGTCCGCGCGGTCTGCAAGAGTGAGTAAATTCCGATCCGGTTGCCGATGAATCCCGGCACGTCGTTGGCGAGCACAATGCCCTTGCCCAGCACGCGGTCGCCGAACACCCGCACCGCTTCGAGCACTTCCGGCGCGGTGTCGGCGGTCGGGATCAACTCCAAGAGGTATAAATACCGGGGCGGGTTATAAAAATGCGCGCCGAGAAAACGTTGCCGGAACGACGCCGACCGCCCTTGGCTCTGCACGGCCATCGGGATGCCGCTCGAATTGCTGCTGAAGATCGTCTGCAGCCCCGCAATGGCCTCTACACGCGCCCAGAGGCCCTGCTTGGCCTCCGGTTTTTCGATGATGGCCTCCACGATCCAATCGACCTCCGCCAACTTGGCGAAATCGTCTTCGGTGTTGCCCAGGGTCAGCAACCCGCGCGTCTGCTCGTAGTCCATGAACGCCGGAGGCCGCGCCTTACGCGCGCGCTCGACGCCCGCTTCGACGACGCTGTTTCTGCCCGCCTCGCCGGTGCCCGGCATATCCAACAGCAGTGTCGGAATCCCGGCATTGACAAGTTGCGCGGCGATGGCGGCGCCCATGGTCCCCGCGCCGACGACGGCGGCGCGGCGGATAGCGGGGGTTTCAGCAGAAGCGGCGGAAGCGGGGGAAGACATCGGGGAACCTGTGCGCGTCCGGGACGAAACTCAAGTTTCACCCATGGTGACCGGTTGTCCGACGACCCCGACAACCGCGATGATCCTTGAATCTTGAATCTTTCCTGGATTCTTGGAGCTTGAGTCTTCTTCGCGTGATGCTCTTGGTTTTTTCCACCTTCCCCGATTCTGACACCGCGCGCACCGTCGCTCGCACGCTCGTCGCGGAAAAACTCGTGGCCTGTGTCAATCTCCTGCCCGCGGTCACGTCGATCTACGTCTGGCAGGGCAGGCACGAGGAAAGCACCGAAATCCTCGCCCTGCTCAAAACCCCGTGCGACCGCTACCCAGCGCTGGAAGCCCGCCTGCGCGCCCTCCACCCCTACGAGGTGCCCGAGATCATTGCGGTGGAAATCACCGCTGCCCTGCCGAAATACCTCCAATGGATCACGGCGCAAACCCGGGCAAACTAGCGCCCGCTAGACCGTCCGCCCCGGAAAAATCCCGTCCCAACTCCTTCTTTACAAAAACCGACCCACGTGAGAATACATGCCGCTCCCATGCCGACCCGCCTTTTCCGCTCGTTGCTGCTGTCCGTGCTCACGCTGCTGCCCGCCAGCCTCCTACCAGCCCGGCTCCTCGCCCAGGCGCAGCTCGTGTGGACGGACGTGACACCCGGCGACCTCGCGACCCAGAATTACGTCGAGGGCGTGAACAGCATCGATTTCGGCAACGGCACGTTCGTCGCCCTCGGCCTCCGGCAAAACTTCGCGGTCGGCAATCCTTCCCCGGCGTTCGTTTACACCAGCCCCGACGGCGTCGCGTGGACCCGGCACGACCTCAACCTCGGCAACGCGGAGACTCGCGGCCGGGTGCGCTTCGCGGACGGGCGCTTCTACTTCAGCACCTACGGGGAACTCACCGCCAGCCAGCTTTACAGCAGCGCCGACGGCGTCAACTGGTCGCCCGGGGCCAGCCTCGGCAAGCAGACGGGCAGCCTGGTGGACCTCGCCCAAGGGAACGGCCTCTACGTCATGGGGCGGCAGAGTACCCTGAGCGGCTCTCCGCAGCCGGCCGTCAGCGGGGACCTGACCCACTGGACGGCCCACGATCTGCCGGGCGCGCCGCAGGACTCCGGCTTTCCCTTCGCCGTTTTCGTCAACGGGCATTTCGTCGTGGCGGGCAGCCCTCTGCCGCCGTTCCCGCTGGCTTTCACCAGCACCGACGGCGCGGGCTGGGCGGTCAGCAACGTCGCGCCGGCCGGCAACGGGTTCCGGTGGCTCACCGCCGGCAACGGCGTGGCCATGCTCGCCAGCGGCTACCACGACATTCAAATCAGCGCCGACGGACTCAACTGGACGGTCGCCAGCCCCGGTTTGCAGATCACCGGCCCGTACGGGGATACTGCCTCGTTCACACCCAACCTCGTGCGGTTCGTCAACGACCGGTTCATCGCCGGGATCATCGCCGGGGACCATGTCACCAGCATCCATGCCAGCGCCGACGGGCAAAACTGGACCCGCCTCGGTTCCCTCCCCAAGCTGAACGGGGTGAGCGATTTCGCCTTCGGCAATGGCCGGTATGTCGCCGTCTCCCCGGACGGAATCTTCAGCGTCAGCGCCAGCGCGGTCACGCCGGTGCCGGGCAAGGGCACGCAACTCCACGGCACGGTGAACGACGCCAAAGATGCCCTCAACAAAAAGGGCACGCGGCGGGTCATCAGCGGTCACTTCACGCTGACCAACGCGGGCACGCAGGCCGCCAGGAACGTGCAGGCCAGCATTTTTCTCTCCGACGACGACAAGTTCAACTCGCCGGACGACCGTTATCTGGGCAGTGTGTCGCTGGCCGACGCCGGTTATCCGAAGCTCGGGAAAAACGGCAAATCGACCGGCGCGATTCCCTTCAAGTTCAGCTACCAGAGCGTGATCGTTGGCCCAACCGGCGGCAAGTACGTGCTTGTGGTCATCGACCCGCAGCAGTTTTTGAACGAGTTGGATCGCACGGACAACGTGCTCGTGTTCGGACCGTTGCCCTGAGCATCAGGTAGGGACGGCGGTCCCTCGCCGTCCGTGAGATTTCGTGGCGACGAATCGCGTGCACCGGTCTGTTGCCCAATTCCCAGCGCGAGGAAAGTCGCGGACGGCGAGGGACCGCCGTTCCTACCTTGAAATCACGCCCGCTGCTGTTTCTTCAGCTCCAGCTTCCGGTACAGCGTCGCCATGCTGATGCCCAACATGCTCGCCGTCTTCTCGCGCGAGTTGTTATTGTGCCGCAGCGTCTGCTCGATGTAGGCGCGCTCCTCGTTGGCGATAAACTCCTCCAGCCGCAGCCCGATGGGCATCTCGATGATGTTGCTCTCGCCGCCAAAGCCACCCTGGCGGCCCTGGACGTGCGGCGGCAGGTCCACCACTTTGATGACCCCCTCCTCGCACAACGCACACGCCCGCTCGACGGAATTCTCCAACTCGCGCACGTTACCCGGCCAAGCGTAGCGGCCCAGCATGTCCAGCGCATCGCCTTCGATCTTCTTCGGCTCCGTGTTCGTCTGGTTGGCGTTCTTGAGCAGGAAATAGTTCACCAGGAGCGGGATGTCCTCCGTCCGCTCGCGCAGGCTCGGCAGGTCGATCGGGATCACCGCCAAGCGATAATACAAATCCTCGCGGAACGACCCGTTGCGCATCTTCGCCTGGAGTTGCTCGTTCGACGCCGCCACCACCCGCACGTTGATCGGCAGCGTCTTCGTGTCGCCCACGCGCCGGATCATGCGCTCTTGCAACACCCGCAACAGCTTGGTCTGCAACGACAGCGCCATCGAATTGACCTCGTCGAGGAAGATCGTCCCACCCTCGGATTCCTCGAACAAACCGATCTTGTCCTGGAACGCCCCGGTGAAGGCTCCCTTCTTGTGGCCGAAAAGCTCGCTTTCCAGCAGGTTTTCGGGCAGCGCCGAGCAGTTCACCGCCACGAACGGGTTATTCTGCCGCTTGGAATTGAAGTGCAGCGCCCGGGCGACCAGTTCCTTGCCCGTGCCGCTCTCGCCCTGGATCAGGATGGTCGAATCCGTGTCGGCGACCTTGTTGATCAAATTGTACACGTCGCTCATCGCGCGGCTCGTGCCCACGATGTTCTCGAAACGGTAACGGTTCTTGACCTCCTTTTTGAGGTACACGTTCTCGCGGACCGCCGACTGGTAGTCCAGCGCCCGCTGCACGGTGTACTTCAATTCATCAATCTTAAAAGGTTTGGTGATGAAGTCATAGGCTCCAAGCTTGAGCGCCTCGACGGCCTTCTCCACCGACGCGTAGGCCGTGATGAGAATCACCGCCGTCTGCGGCAGCGAGCGGCGGCACTCCTGCAACACGTCGAAACCGGTTATCTTCTCCATCTTGATGTCGGAGATGACGACCTGCGGATTGATCCCCATGAGTTCCTCCAAGGCGCGCTCCGCCGAGTTGAAAGGAAACACCTGGTGTCCATTTTCCCGACACAACGTCGAGATCACTTCCACCATGGTCGGTTCGTCGTCGATGATGACAATCTTGGACATAGTATCAAGGGAATCAGTTTTGCGTATCAACAGAGATTATACCGGTGGAAGCAATCCACTAGATGCAAGATATGTTGCAAATCTGAGAAATTGAAATAAAAAAATTCTCTTTTTTGCTCATTTCTCAGAGTAGGTCGTTTGCCGCGACCTGCCCGTTGATCATCCGCCACACCGTTGGCCGCCGGCAGTCGAGGACTTCGGCATGGATTTTGCCGGGGTCGCCGCTGCCGCAGGGCAAAGCGATGAGGTCGGCCCACGCACCGGGCCGCAGGCAGCCCAGTTTGCCCGTCAACCCGAGCGCCTGCGCCGGGTTAAGCGTGATCGTCCCCAGCCAGTCGGCGGGGTCCACGCCGGGGTAAACACCTGACGCGGCACGCAGTTCGTCCAACAGGGAAAACGAGCCGTCGCTGACCGCGCTGTCCGTGGCGACACACAGGTTGACCGCCCGCTCGCGCAGCTTTTCGAGCGGAAAGCGTGCGTGGCGGAAATAGCGGTGGCTGAGCGGGCAATGGACGACCGTCAGCCCGGCCAGCGGGCCGCCGGGTTCGACCAAGGAGAAGTCCGCCGGCTCCCAGTCGTTGAGGTGGACGGCGATGCACTCCGGCCCGAGGCAGCCCGCCGCCGTGAGTTGCGCCAACGCGGACTGCCCGTGGCCGCAGTCGTCCATCGGGCGGCCCAGCCCGGCGAGAAAACGGTGTAACGGGCCGCGACCGTGGACGAACATCGCGCGTTCGTCCGCGGATTCGCCCAGGTGCGTCGTCCAGGGCATCCCGGCTTGCCGGGCGCAGTCGCGCGCGAGGCGGTAGAGTTGCGGCGACGCCGTGTAAGGCGCGTGGGGGCTCAGGCCCGTTCCGCCGAGCCAGCCCGCCGCGAATCCCGCATCCCCCTTCGTTTGAACCTTGGGTTTTGGATCTTCCTTGAATTCTCGGTTCCTGGGTTCCCTGGTTCCTTCTTCTCCTGCCTTTTGGAAGAACAGCAACGCTCCGGCCACAATCTCCTCGGTGGGCGTGACGCTACGCACGTCGATCATCTCGTAAAACCACCACGTCCGCAGCGGTGGCGGCCCGAGTTTCCAGAGCAGTTCGGGAAAAGATTCAACGTTAAGCAGCGTCGTCGCGCCCCAGCGCCCGAACTCGCGGAAGCCCTTGGCGATCGCGGCGAGGTAGTCTTCCGGGGCCATCGTGCGCTTGAGGGCGTTGATGCGGCCCACCCACTCGGCGAAGCTGGCCGGGGGCAGGATGGCGTGGCGCAGCGTGGAATAATCTAGGTGGCAATGGGCGTTGACGAAGCCCGGCAGCAGCGTGACATCGCCCAGGTCCTCGGCGGGTTCGCCAGAGAACTCGCGCCGCAGGTCGGTCCAGCGTCCGGTGGCGGCGACGAGGTTGCCGCGCACGGCGACCGCGCCGTCCTCGACGGGCGGGCCGTCCATCGTGACGAGGTGGCGGGCGCGGTAGAGCATGGCGGGCTGGCAGCGGCGTGGGAGGCGGACGCGACGAGTACGGGCGCGGGCGGGAAAGTGGATGGTATTTTGTGCGTGGATCAGCGATCCCAAAGGGGAAGGTGCAGGTGGATCGTGACCTCCGGGCGCGATGGGTGCCACTCGCGGCGCAGCCGCCTGACTGTCAGTTCGTAGGGCGACCATCCCCGGTTGCCAACATCTCACGCACGGATGGCAGAAGGCAGGAAAGAGCGGATGCAAAGAGCAAGGGGCGACACCGGTGGCGGCAACGGGGACCGTCGCCCTACAAAGCTAGGCGGCTGCGCCGCAATCATTGCCATCGCGCCCGGAGGTCGCGATCCACCTCACTCTCCCTGCCAGACCAATTCGTCGATGTTCGAAACAGGGAAGGTGACATGCTTGGTACGCTTGGAGCCATCGTCGTGCGTTTCCACCCACGTCAGGCTGCACATGGAGCCCCAGATCTTGACGTGCGGACTGGCGTTGAGCGCCGTGGCGTAGCCGTCGCCCATGTACTTCGTCGCGTTGGCGGAAGTGTAGGCGTGGTGCTCCTTGGTATAGCGGTAACCGATGAACAAAACGTCGCCTTCCCGGTCGCCGGAGCGTCCGCAACCAGCGCAGAAAAGGACGACGGCGAGCAGGAGCAAAACACGCGGGTGTAGCATGAATTGAGAGACAGCGGCGAGCGCTAAGACGTTGAATCAGACGGCGAGGCAGCAGAAAAAGTGGATCGGCGAAACAGGCAGTAGCCAAGAAAGAAAATACCAAAGGCCGTCCCGACAGGCACGACGAAGAGCAGGAACACGCCGTAGAAAACGAGAAACCTGAAAAACCACCGGGCGCGGTAGTCCGAGCCAACCAGCACGACACTCAGGAACACGAGGCCTACGAAAGCGACGGTAAATTCCACCGCGCAGGCATCGAACATCTCTTCAAAAGCCCCGCCTAACGAGGAAGGATCACCGATGCCAACGACGGCTATAGCGGAGGCGAAACCATGCAACGTGGGTGCGAGCCGGAGCAACGCGACCACCAGCGCAAGCTGGCAAACCGCACCGATGACGGCCAGAAACTTTCTAAGATCGACTTTGCGTGTTGCTCTCATGTCGCCACGAAATACCATCCACTCATTTCTTCTCGACCAGGTGCATCCCGCACTTGGGACAGTCCCCGGGCTTCGCGGTGACGACCTCCGGGTGCATCGGGCAGGTATATTGCACTTTGCCCGCCTGCTGCTCGCGGTCGGCGGGCGCGGGAGCTGGGATGATTTTGCCGTCCGCGCTGACCGGACCCGCTACCGTCCCGGGCGGATGCTGATACGCACCCGGGTCCACCCCGTAACCCTGGGGCAACTGATCGCGCACTTTCAGCAGCGTGAACATCCCGCCCATGCCCACGGGGCCGAACTGACCCTCGCCCGCCATCATCGGCAGCGTGTTCTTCGGCAGGCCCATGTTCATGTCTGTCATGCCGTGCATCCCCGTCTCGCCCATGCTCATGTAGCCAGGCACGAGCTGGTTCATCTTCTTGGCAAATGCCTCCGGCTTCGCGCCGAGCACGTTGGGAATGTCGTGCGTCATGGCGTTCATGGCGTGGTGGTTCTTGTGGCAATGCACCGGCCAGTCGCCGGGGTTGTCTGCGACAAATTCCAGCGTGCGCGTGGTGCCCGGCGGCACGCTGGTCGTCGCGGCGGGCCAGCGGGCGCTTTTCGGGATCGGGCCGCCGTCGGTGTAGGTCGCCTCCCAGACGTGGCCGTGGAAGTGAATCGGATGGCTGTCCATGCTCAGGTTAGCCAGGCGCAAACGCACGCGGTCGCCGGTTTTAACGACGAGGTTTTCCGTGCCCGGAAAGACCCGGCTGTTGAACGTGAACAGGTTGAAGTCCGTCATCACGTTTGGGTTCGGCGTGCTGGTGCCGGGCGCGACGGCCCACTCTTGCAAAAAGACGCAAAAATCGCGGTCGATGGGTTCGGGTTCCCCGTCCTTGGGGTGAATGACGAAGAAACCCTGCATCCCCATGGCCATCTGGATCATCTCGTCGGCATGGGGATGATACATTTGCGTACCATGCTGGCGCAGCGTGAACTCGTAGGCGTAGGTCTCGCCGGGCGGGATGGCCCGCTGGGTGACGCCCGCGACGCCGTCCATGCCGTTAGGCACGATCATGCCGTGCCAGTGGACGCTAGTGGGTTCGGGCAATTTGTTGGTGACGAGGACCCGCACGCGGTCGCCCTCGACGGCCTCAATGGTGGGGCCGGGCGTCTGGCCATTGTAGCCCCAGCAATTGACGGTCATGCCGGGAGCGAACTCGCGTTTGACGGGTTCGGCGACGAGGTGGAACTCCTTGACGCCGTCTTTGAGTGTGAACGGCAGCGTGGAGCCGTTGGGCGTGACGACGGGCGTGTACGTGGGCCGGGCGGCGGGGTTGGCGGGTTCGGGCGTGGCCAGCGGTGGGGGCGGCGTGGCCTCGGCGGCGGAAGCTTTGCCGGAGAAGCGTTGAAAAAGGGCGAGGCTCCCGGCGAGGGCGGCGGCGCCACGGGTGAGGAGCGTGCGGCGGGAAAGCATGGTGGAAGATACCATGGTTTCGGGGTGCCAGGTAGGAAGGCCTCCCTCCCTCAATCCTCCAACCCCGGCAGCACGTACTTTTCTTGCAACATCCGCAGCAACGCCCCGGCGCGCCCGGCGTCGGTTTCGGCGGTGGCGGGATCAGCGCGGCGTGACGCCCCGGCGCGGGTGCTGTCCTGCCAGATTTTGACGTACTGCTCCGTGGCCGCTGCCAGGCTCGCGCGGTCGCCGTCCCAACCGCGCAAGAAACCGGTGGCGTGATAGATCTTCATTTCGTTGAGCGTCAGCGCGCCCGCCTCGCTGTGGATGCGCCGGGCGTGGTAGGCGTCGGGCAGCCGCCGGAACGGCACGCCGCGCCCGCGCAACTCCTGCACCGCCGACGCGAACCCCGCCTGGTCGCAGGTGCCTACCGCACGCGGGACCTTGCGGCGTCCGCGCAGGCGCGCCGCGATCCGGCCCTGCCAGGTACGGCTTGCCAAAGGGTCATCGCCCCCCTCGAACAGCGCCCGGATACGGGTCTGGTGGTCGACCCAGAGTTCGCGCAAGCCGCAGTCGCGCGGGACCAGGACGACGCCCGTGTTGTGGTAAGGCAACATGCGCCGCAGGTCGGTCGTTGCGCCGTGTTCGCGGCGAAGCGTTTTGCCTTCCGGCAAGAGGCCGAATTCGTAGGCCAGCGTCGGCGCGCGCTCGGCATCGAGTGATAAGCCGAACGCCTCGTAGATGTGCTGCCAATGCGCTTCCGTGACCCATTTGGACCCGGCGGGCGCGGCGGCGATGCCCGTGGGCACCTCGTCGGCCAGCGCGCTGAAGTCGCCGAGGATGAACACGTCGGCATCGACGAGCAGCGTGCGGCGACCCGGCTCGCCCTCGCCGATCTCCAGGCCGCGCAGCTTGTTGACCGTCACACTTTTACCCCGACGCAGCGTATCCCGGACATGAACGACCGCCCCGCCCCGCTCCGCCAACCGCCGAACGCCCGCGGGCGGCTCGCCGATGCACACCAAATGCAGCGGGAAACGCCGGACGGCCGCGCCCGCATTTTCCAGCCACGACCCGAGGAAGAACAAGGTGCGCGCCGCGAAGACCCGCGCGCCCGTGGGCGAGGAGAAGTCCGGCACCACGACCACGTCGAAGTCGGAGGCAGAAAGCATGTGATCGATCTAAGATTCAAGCACCCAAATCCAAAGCAGATTCGAGATTGGCGGCACGGACGGACTTCGCTCAAAGCTTGCCGCCCACGGCGCGCTCCAACTCTGCCCGCGCGAGCCAATAATCGCGCCACGCCTCGATGTGCGCGCGCTCCGCCGCCGCCTCGCTCGCCTTGGCCGTGAGCAGGTCGTACGCGCCGCGCAACATCCCGTTATACTGTTGCAACGTCAGCGCGAGCGCCTGGCGGCGCTGCGGCAGGAGCGTGTTTTTGATGCTCGTCGCCAACTCCCGGTTGGCCGCAACCTGCGCGCGGGCCGCCCGCACCTCGGAGCGCACGTCGATCAGCTTCGCTTCCAACAGGCGCCGGGCCTGGAGATCGCGCGCGTGTAGCGTCGCAATCTCGCCCTGGCCCTGGTTGAAGATCGGCAGTTCGAGGTCCAGCGTCGGGCCGG
>CAXTBX010000056.1:0-30654 GCA_964242205.1 uncultured Chthoniobacterales bacterium | reverse complement strand
TGCCTACGACACTGATGACTCCCTCGGATAGAGGCGCTCCGCGTACCGCTTACGGAAGGTCATGCCCTTTTGCCGAGTTGATCCAGCAAAGAGTCGGGAAGCCGGAGCTTCGCAGACAAGTGCGTTCCCAAGCTGGAGCTTGGGAACGAGGAGGAAAAAGTCTTGTGATCAATTCAATATAATTCGGTTTTTGTTGTGATTTCAAATCTTACGTTTGGTACATTGATTTTTAACTTGTGCGCAAGCTCATCTCTCACCCGAGAAATCTCATCAAGCGCCGAGCTGCCGCCACTTATTTGAATCAGAGCTATGCCGCCATTTCTTTTTGAAAAAACTAAGACGGCCACACTTTGATATTTTATCAAATCACGAGATGTCTTTGTATAAAACGCAAGAGGTGTCCCGGATTCGCTTGATCGTAATCTCTCGGGACGAAAACCATTGGATATAGCCGTATCACGTACCGTACGCAGTAAAGATGCATTCGCCATGTTGACAAACGCAGGGTTTCTCCGACTTTCAGGCACAGGGGTTATCCAAGTCAAAACAAAACAACTCGCAAGCGTAACGCAAATTGTGATGCCTGTAACAACTGTAAAAACTAACTTAATAACACGCATTTCACTCCCCTCCAAGTGCTCCACCCAATATATTATCTGTGCCCGTCTGAAATAAAACCCCGATACCTGCTCTATACAAAGAACCAAAAATTCCAACAGGGCCAGAATGCGCAATGTTATTGATAGCATTGTTTCCTTGAAGTCGCAAAGAAGATGCCGAGGCAAAATCTCCTTGTTGTGCGGCAACGCGCGCCTGAGTCCAAAATATATCATGATAATACCCCGCGACATCATTTGGATTGTTCATCGGGTTGAATCCAAGATAAGTTTCTGGAATACCCCAACCCGGACCGTCGTAAAGTCCATATCTTGGTATGAGCGCTTCAGTAAATACTCCGGCTCCGCCGACAACAGTAGCCGGATTGAGACTTAAAATTCCTAGCGTCATCTCAGCAATTCCTTGAGTTAGTCCGATCACATTTCCAACGACACCTAATGCAAAATTTACAAGATCTATCGCTTCGACTATAAACGGATTAGTTGGAAAATTGTTGGTATTGTAATCAGGAACCAAAGTAGAAGGTTCGCCGGAAGTGGGAGTCGAATTTGTTCCTACGTTTGTGGTGGACAAATTTGAAGTTCCGCTGGTTTCATCTTCGCCACTGCTACCAGTCGAATATGCACCACCCAGATGGCTATAAGAACCCGCCGGAAACGATACTGTTTGGACCCCGTTGTCTAGATATTTAGCTGCTGGGATATGGCTACCGGTGGGAGTGTAACCCGTCGAAGCAACATTTGTTATGCCAGAAGATCCCGCGTCTAAGAGATGATTTATGAAAGTATTCCACCAATTTAATCCAGACGGGTCTGCTTTGCTGATCGGATCATTAAAACAATACCGATACAAATTCACATCTCCACCAGCAAAACCACTAGGATCGGGTTGTAGAAACCTGCCATGGGTCGGCAAATACATGCGGGCTCGACAATAATAAAGCCGAGGTGAGTACAGCCACTCGTAGGCAGATGCACCATGGAAAAGGTAGCGATTATCCTGTGTGCTTGCTTGGCCCAAATAATTCCCTGATTTGCTATCTACATAAGGTGTTCCGTAGGCATCGTAGAGATACTGTTCCAACACCGTACCACTATCATCCGTGACATGCGTCGTATTGCCTGCCACATCATATTGATAGAAAAGCCGTGCCCCGCCGTATGTCACCCCGTTGGACTTCTGCCGGAAGACGATCGCATCGCTGCCGGGTGCATCGTGAAAATATCGGTAAAGCGATGTGTTGTTGAAAAACTCCCGTTCCTCAATCCGCTGCGCCCCGGCGTAACAGAGGATCGTGGCCGAACCGTTGATGCCTCGGAAGACCATGCGGCCCGCCCCATCGTGCCAACAATCCATGTACTCACCGGTCGTCGGGTTCGTGGCATGCATCAGGTGGCCCTCCGCGTCGTACGAGTAATTCCAACCGACCGCAGAGTTCGTCGTGTTGCCGTTGTTGTCGTACAGCGAGCCGTTGTACCGGTTCTCGCTGTCCGCCGTGTAAGGCAAGGCGGACGTTGACCCGAGTTGGGTGGCGCTGGTGCGGTTCCCGGAGCCGTCGTAGGCATAACTGCTCCAATAACCACCGTAACTGGAGGTGCCCGAGAAATTGGCCGCGTTGGCATCGCTGTCTCCCTGCGAATTGGCGCTCTGCTGCGTGCTGGAGTAAAGCAGCCCGAGACCCGCCAAGCTCCCGGCCGGATCGTTCTTGTAAGTTTCCCCGCTGTTGTGTTCGATGGCGCTCGTTCTCGTGCCGCCATCAGAGATCCGACTCCCCCAAGTCAACTGGCCGTCGGGAGCGTACCCGTAGTTGCGGGCACTGATGTTGTTCCCGGGCCACGCCGCGAAGGTGGGGTCGGTGTCACCGTGATGATGCCAAACGCCGTTCACCCGCAGATTCGGCTGGTAGCCGTATTCCGTGGTGACCGCCTTGTTGTTGAGCACCCGGGCCGTCACCAGCTCGCCTTTGTAGAGGAGATGACTCCACCAGAAAGAAGGCGTGCCCAAACCAACGCACCGGTTCTGGTCGTCATAAGTGAAGGGGGCCTGGTCTCCCGCCGGATAACCGATGGTCGTGATGTTGCCGTCCACGTCGTGCGTATAGCTGGTGGTCTGGGAGTACGATCCGGCGTATTCGGTCTCGCTGGTGACCTGCCCGGCGTCATCATAACTTGGCCGAATCAAGGCGTAGGAATTGTCCAAGGCGGTCAGATGATTCGCGTCGTCAAACGTCCAAATGGTAGGCGAAGTGAGCGAATCATCCCAGTCCGCACGGGCAGGCCGATTGCGGCTGTCGTACTTGAAAGTCTTGTGCGAACCCGCCCGATTCTTGTAGGTCGTCAGGTTTCCCACCGCATCATAGGCCCACGTCTGCGTCGTTGCATCGGGGAACTGGAGGGAGGCGGTCCGCCCCATCAAGTCGTAACCATAAGTGTAGCTTCCGTTCATGTCGCTGACAGAGGCAAGCCGGCCAAGCGAGTCGTAGGTTTTTCCCGTGGTGTGAATGCTGGCATCCTGGGTGGTCAGCAGCCGGTCAAAATTATCGTAAGACTGATAAACCGTCGCAGCGATGGTTCCCACCGAGGAACCCGGCGCTTTTACTTTCCAAGGCAAGCCAGCATATTGACTGGTGGCGGGGTAATAGGTGTAAGTGGTGACGTGGCCGTTCGCATCGGTCGCGGTCGAGCGGCGTTCCAGCGCATCGTACGCGTTGGTAACCTGAGCGGTGCCATTGTTATCCTTGACCCACAAAAGATTGCCCGCAGGGTCGTACCCGTAGGTGTCGGTCGTTTGGTCGGTGGCAGAGCCGTAGCCTTTCGTCTCGCTTTTGAGCCGACCGTTCCCGCTATACGTGCGCTTTATCTTCTTGCCGCTGGGCAAAGTGATCGTCCCTACACTGCGTTGAGTGTGGGTGTCACCGGAAGCCGTGCCATGTTCATACGAATAGGTTGTTACCGCGTTGGTAATGCCGCCGGAGTTGACCGGAACGGTGACGGTTTTCGGGCGGCGGTGGTTATCGTAGGTCGTGGCGGTGGTGTGTCCAAGTTCATCACTCACCGTCAGACGATTGCCGTACACGTCATAGGTGTAATCAACATGCGTGGCATCATGATGCTTCACCTGCTTGAGCGCATGTCTTTCGTTGTAGGCAAACCACGTATCGTGGTTGTTGAAATCATTTACCCGCGTAACACGATCGAATGCGTCATAATACAGCGTCACTACATGTGACGGGTAGTTGGCGGAGTCGGTGTACGTGTAAAGATTGCCGTTGGAATAGTAGTTATAATAGTGCTCGCACCCGTTTGTTTCACGGTGGTAGGTCACTTGGCCAAAGCTATTGTAACTGAATGTTTCATATTCGAGCGTGTTGTTCGATAGGTCCGTATAATCGACGCGTTTAACCTGATGATCGACGTCTCGTGTGAACGTAGTCTTGAGTTGGCGCGGATTGGTCACGGCCATCAACCAATACGGATTGACGGGGTACGGCACGGACGACGTACTTCCGTAATCGTAGGTGGCTTGCAAGGGTTGGCCCGTTGACGGATCCGTTACTTTGGCGGTCATGCGCTTGCCGACGTACGGATCACGCAAATAAGTGGTGGTTTTATTGTCGGGATCAGTGACAGACTTCTGAAAGCTGTTTGCGTCGTAACCGAAACCCGTCGGATTCGCAGGGGACTCAAAATCGGTGGCGCTGGAAAGCAGGTATCCGCCGGTCGGATAAGTAAAGCTTTGGCCAGGTCCATCCCCCCGCGTGTTCGTCCGGTTGGATTGATTGAAAGTGCTGATGACGTTGCCGAGATCGTCGCTCTCGGACTTTATCTGTCCATAAACCGACGAACTGGTGTCATGCTGGTACTTGATCCTGGGTAATGCCCCCGGGAAATGAGAGTCGTCACACGTTGCCAGCAACGGGCGAAGCCCTGCGCCAGTGTTATCGTTGGCGTAAGTGTAACTGGCCACGCAGCAAGTTCCGCCCATGCCCGGGGTGGGGTCCGGCTCACTGTTGTAAAGAACTTTTTTCAGGGAGGTCAGACTCAAACCGGAAGAGGTGGAAAACAGGCCGTAATTATACGTGACGTATTGACCGTTACTGGCAGTGACGGTGTCAACGACCGGCTGGCCGTATTGCATGGAATATTTGATGGACAAATAACGTCCAGCGGGTTCGGTTATTTTCTTTAATTTTCCAACGTAGGAGTTGTCCCAATTTGGCGTGGCGGCAGCATCCCCGCTCACATAGTAATCCAGGTTTGTCTGTTGGTTGAAAGGGTCACGGATATAAATTGCTTTGTAGACGGTTCCTTGTTGCTGGAAGTAAACCGTGCCGCCGTCGTGGCGATGTAAGATATAGTCGGCACTTCCGCTCAAAGGCTCAAGGCGATCAGACACACCCGGGGTCTGGCTGCGCAAATACGGGTCCTGACTCGCGCTCGGCAACACGGTGCCAGTGGCGGGATCAGCCAGATTCGTCATCCTGGTGAAGAAGACGACCTTGCCCTCGGGGTAATTCACGCGCCAGACCGACGGGCTGCTCGCCGCCTTGAAGAAGCCCCAGCGGTAGTTATGACGCCAACTGCCGGCGGGTCCGAAGGGACCACTGTTGAGCGAGGCGCTCGTGGTCGCAGTATCGTCCTCACCTCCGGCCACATACCGGGACGTGCTGTTGCGAACAAACGCGAGGGGATATTTTCCGACCGCGCCCGGTACAATCAAATCAGGTACCTCGCGGATGGCGCTGCCCGTCAAAGCACTGTAGCCACCCGCCGAGCGCACCAGATCGTTGGCATCAAAGGGAACGGCGACGCCATTGGCCGAACTTTCGCCCGCCGCCCACATAGAACGGCTGGGCAAGACAATCAAGAGAGCCAGAAGCAAGAGCCTGGCCAAGGCCGAGCAACGCCGCCAAGCAGGATCACCGGCAAGCGTCTGCGATGTGGCGTGCGGGAGTTCAAGATAACGCATAGATGCTGATGAAAGAGAGTTAGTATCTGCGACTCCGGGGAAAATTGGTCAGTTTGCCTTTGAAGCGACCCGAAACGGCAACACTCGTTGATATCCGCCAAGGGTGGTTACGACGTTGTAAAGGCCGGGGTCGGCGGGTGGTTGAAAGGTGAAAACAGCCGTGCCATCGCTGGCGACAAGAATCTGCTTGGCCCCAGGCGTGCCATTGATAGTCCCACCATCAAGCGAAGCGATCGTCGCTTTCGAACCTACGCAAGATGCATCATAGGTCAGCGTGACGGTGACAGCCTGTGATGCGGTCTCAAGAGACGTGATCGAAAACACGTCCGGCGCGCAAACCTCAAGCGTCTGTGAACTTGGCGAGCTAGAATTGGTTTTCAGTCCCGATGGTAGGGTCGGGGTGGTCGGAACGGTCGAAACGGGAAGTTGTACCGATGCTTGCGGAAGGTAGACCGCAGGGTCAAGCGGGGTAGGACTCGCGGTTGGAAGGGGTGATGAAGTCGGCATCGGAGATGCGACCGGCACCGGGGTCTGAGCGAAGGACCCGGCTGTCATCACCGCAAGCTGTAGAGTTATCAAAGATACCAGCAATGACGCGCGTGCGTAGAGGGCAACAGGAGAGTGAGAAAACGGTTTCATGGGAACACTCGATGGGTTCAAGGGGTGGGCACCGGCGTGGTCGGCTTTTTCACCATCTTCGGCTGGCGCTCGACGTGGCTGGCGTTGCGCCAGGCTCCCAGCTTGGCCGCATGGCTGCGGTGGAAGTTGTGGATGATCGCGTCGAGCGACTTGACCTTGGCGAGGGCTTCGCGCAGGAGGCCGCCGAAGTTCGCCGTCGCCCCGGAGCGGGTCTCCCCACCCTCGTTCTGGTCCGTGTCCGTGCCCTCGAAGGCCGCCACGTGGGTTTCCAGGTCGTCGAGGAACGTGTCGTCCAGGCCGAGGTCCACGAACTTGTCCGCCAGCGGGGCGGCGGCCTGGCCCATCGCCCGGGCGCGGGCCGCCAGCGTCACGTCGTCCACGCTGTAGGGCATGCGGAAATGGTCCATCAGGCCGGGCGTGTCGTCCTCCTCGGCGACGGCGGCGGCGGTGCGGTTGAGCGCGCGCAGTTCGAGCAGCAGCGCGTGGCGCAGGACCGTCTTGGAGGTCGTGCCGCCGTGGAAGCCGCCCGTGCCGGACTGCTGGGCCGTCGCGTTGGCCTCGATGCGCGCGAGCAGGCCCGTGCCGGAGTCGTTGAGCGCGGCGAAGAGGCCGATGGCCTTGGTCTGCGCGCCGGTGAGTTGCTTGGAGGGCGGGACGGGCGTGTCGAAGTCGGCGGCGTAGAGGGTGCCGTAGTCACCGACGCGTTTGAGCATGTCGAAACGGGCGCGTTCGCGGGCGTTCATGGCAGTGGGGCTGGTGGCTCAGGGGTTGGGAGGCAGGTGGTTGCAGGGGGAAGCTACATTGAAACAGACCGACAGTGGGTTGGCCAGAAAATTGTGACAAAAGTGGCGGAGAAAGAGGGCGGAAGCGGGGGCGCGGAAGCGGGTAGTCGGAGAGGCGTGGTGCGGGGTTGGTGAGCGTTGCCGGG
The DNA here is from genome assembly GCA_964242205.1 of uncultured Chthoniobacterales bacterium. Lineage (GTDB taxonomy): Bacteria > Verrucomicrobiota > Verrucomicrobiia > Chthoniobacterales > SZAS-18 > CAHJWO01. The sequence goes on along the minus strand of CAXTBX010000056.1, from coordinate 23,501 downwards.
CTGTTTCAGGTCGTTGTCGGGGCGTTCGAAGTCGTTGTCAGCGAGCTGGACGGCGTTTGACCAGGACTTGGAGGCCGCTGGGACGGGCTGGGAGGCGTTTGACGTGGGATTTCGAGGAATTGACAGGGTCTTGAAGGCCGTTGGCAGGCAGTGGGAGGCAATTGGCGGGGTGTGGGAGGCGGCAGGCGCAGGGTTTGGGGCGATTTGCAGGGTGTTTTGAGCGTCTGGCGCAGGCTGATGGGGGGCTAACGCGGTGTTTGGGACGTTTGGCGGGGGTGGGAGGCGGGTGGCGCGGGGTTAAAAACGGCTGACGTCAGTGACGGCATGGTGGTGTTGCATGAACCGCTGCGATTCGCTGCCGCGGGCCGGAAGGTCCTTCGACTCCGTTCGTTCCTCACTCCGCTCAGGATGACAGCGCTTTTCTCGGGCAACGTCATCATGCTGTCAGTGGGATGACACGGGGCTTGGTTCCTCGTTTCCAGGTTTTGCATGGAAAAGCCAAGGGGTTGCAAAGCCGCGCTCGATTGGTTAACGGCGGGGGAAGCGGGAGCTTCCCAGACAAAGACATTCCCAAGCCGGAAGCTTTGGAGACGAGGGATGATGGGGGATAGCTTCGTCAGACTGCGCTTGGTGCGTTGGGATAACTGCCCAGCACCTTGAGAAAGCTGCACCGGCCCTCCAGCGCGCGCATCGCCCGGACGAGGTTCTCGTCCTGCCGGTGGCCCTCCACGTCCACGAAGAACACGTATTCCCACGGCTTGCGCTTGGAGGGGCGGCTTTCGATCTTGCTCATGCTGATCCCGGCGGTCTGGAGCGGTTCCAAGGCAGTAAAGAGTGCGCCCGCGCGGTCGGGGACGCCGAACATGAGGCTGGTGCGGTCGTGGCCCGTCGGCGGGCAGTCGCGCTGGCCGATGACCAGAAAGCGCGTCGTGTTGTTGGGCAAATCCTGGATGCCCGCGTCGAGGATCGTCAGGCCCGAGCGCTCGGCCACCATGCGTCCAGCCAGGGCCCCGGCGTCGTCCGTCTCGGCGGCCATCTCGCCCGCGCGGCTCGTGCTGGCGACCTCGATCTGATCGACGCCCGGCAGGTTGATCCGCAGCCACTCGCGGCACTGGCCGAAGACCTGCGGATGACTAAACACGCGGCGGATCGCCTCGCGCGGCACGCGGGCCAGCAGGTGGTGCTCGATCCTGAGCGCCACCTGCGCGCAGATGCGCAGGTCGCTCTCGATGAACACGTCGAGCGTGTGATTGACCGCGCCCTCCGTGGAATTTTCGATGGGCACCACGCCGTAGTCGGCCCGTCCGCGCGCGACGGCGTCGAACACGGCGCTGATGCTCGGTTGCGCGAGGTATCGCACACTCGCGCCGAACTTGCCGCGCGCCGCTTGGTGGGTCCACGTCGCTTCCGGGCCGAAGAACGCAATGGCGAGGTCTTTTTCCAACGCCAGCGACGCCGACATGATTTCACGGTAGATAGCGCGGATGCTCTCGGCGGGCAGGCGTCCGCCCCGGGCCGTGTTCTTGGCGACAAGCGCGGTAAGGACAGCTTCCTCGCGCTCGGGCGCGTAGATTTCCAGGCCGTCGGCGCGCTTGATCTCGCCGACGTTGTGAACGAGGTCGGCGCGTTCGCCGAGGAGGCGAATCAGCTCGGTGTCGACGGCGTCGATCTTGGCGCGGGTTTCGGAGAGGTCCATGGGAGGAAGGATGAAGGCAGAAGATGTGCGATGATTTGAGCCAGCGTGGAGGTGTCCTTCACGTCATCGCGGGTGGCTCGGCGAGTTGTGCGGCACCAGGCGCGGGTGCTTCCTTGGCGAGAAGCGTCGCGCGCAATTCGTCGAAGGCCGGGAGTTCGTTCACGTCCTTCAGGCCGAAGTGTTCGAGGAAAAGTTGGGTCGTGGCGTAAAGCAGCGGCCGGCCCGGCAGTTCCGCGCGTCCTTTGATATGGATCAACGCCCGGTCCGCCAGCGTTTGCACCACGCCGCCCGCGTCCACCCCGCGCACGGATTCCACCTCGGCCCGGGTCACCGGCTGGCGGTAGGCGATGATCGCCAGCGTCTCCAACGCGGGCGCACTGAGGCGCGCCGCGCGGTTCTCGGGAAAAAGCTGCCGCACCCACGGCGCGGTGGCGCTGGTGGTCGTCAACTGCCAACCGGCGGCGGTTTCCTGCAACTCGAAGCTGCGCCCGCCCTGCCGGTAAGTGGCCGCCAGGGAGCCCATCGCGTCGAGCATTTCCTGGTCGCGGCTGCGTGCTAGGGCGGCGGCCAACGGCTCTTCGGTAAATTCTGCCGCCGATTTGAGGACGGCGCGTAGTTCCGCCAGCGTGATCGGCTTGGGAGACGCGAAAAGAAGCGCTTCGAGCACCTGCGGCAAAGTCATAACTGACAGAAAGGATGCAGGATGAAGACCGAGGGATGAAAGCAGAAAAATTCGGCACGGAAGTCATGGCGCATTGCCCCGGCTTACCGTTTCCGCCACTTCCGCGCTTTGTGTTCCGATCTCCGCGTACCCATCTTCCTTTTGATAAATCACGATCTCCTCGAACGGCGCGGGTTGCACCACGCGCAACTGCTTCAGCCGCACCAGCTCCAGCAGCGCCAGGAACGTCACCGCCAACTCCACCCGCGATGACGCATCCGAAAAAAGCTCCGTGAACGTGATGCCCTGCTCCCGCGCCTGCGACATCAGGTTACGCAGCCGCTCGATCTTGTCCGCCACGGTATAATTTTCCTCGAAGATGACCGCGCCACGGTCCTTCGTCGCGTCGGTCTTGGCCTCGAACCGCTTCAGCGTTCGCTGGAACGCACGCAGCAAATCGAACACGCCCACGTCGCCCAGCGCCAACGCGCCGGACAGCGCATCCTCTTCCGGCTCAGGCTCGGGCGCGACACCCTGCGGACGCGGGAACAAACCCCGTCGCGTCCCCTCGACCGCCTGCAGGTGTCCGGCGGCCTCCTTGAATTTCTTGTACTCGACCAATTGCCGAATGAGTTCCCAGTGCGGATCTTCCTCCTCCGCATCATCGCCGCCCGCGCCCCGTTGTTCTGGCGGCAGCAGGCGGCGGCTCTTCAGATAGATCAGGTGTGCGGCCAGCGCAATGAAGTCTCCGGCCCGGTCCAAGTCCGGCTGCGGCACGGCGGCGAGGTAATCGAGGTACTGCTGGGTCAGCCGCTCCAGCGAGAGGTCATAAATCTCAACCTCCTCTTTGCGCACGAGAAAGAGCAGTAGATCCAGCGGCCCCTCGAAAACGTCCAGGCGCACCTGGTAGTCGGTCTCCAGGATAACTTCGCGCACGCTGCTACTCATTTCCGGTGATTGTAGGAAAAACGCCCGGCCCGTCGAGCATTCTCGAATAGGTTGGCAAACCGATGGACACCCCGACCGCCAATGGCCTGCGCGACGAGAAATCGCCTTATCTGCTCCAACACGCGCATAACCCGGTCGAGTGGTTCCCATGGGGGGAAGGAGCGTTCGAGAAAGCGCGCCGCGAGGACAAGCCCATTTTTCTATCGGTCGGTTACTCGACCTGCCACTGGTGTCACGTCATGGCGCATGAGTCGTTCGAGGACCCGGCGACCGCCGCCGTGATGAACGAGCTGTTCGTCAACGTCAAGGTGGACCGCGAGGAACGCCCCGACGTGGACCGCGTTTATATGACCTTCGTCCAAGCCACCAGCGGCAGCGGTGGTTGGCCAATGAGCGTCTGGTTGCAACCCGACCTCAAGCCCATCGCGGGCGGCACGTACTTTCCGCCGGACGACCGCTACGGGCGGCGCGGCTTCGCGTCGGTCTGCCGGACGGTGGCCCACGCTTGGAACCACGACCGCGAGAAAGTCGTCGCGCAGGGCGAGCGCATTTTGATGGCACTGCGCGACCACGCGCGGCCCGAGCGGTCTCCGGCGGCAGGGGGCAGCGCGGGCGCGCCGAATACGGAGATTTTGCGCACGGCGGTCCAGACGCTCGCGCGGAGCTTTGATCCGGAGTGGGGTGGTTTCGGTGACGCGCCGAAGTTTCCGCGTCCGGTGACGCTGACGCTGCTGCTGCGTGCCGCTGCCCGGCTGGGCTGGGACCAGCCGGAGCAGGAGGATGTGCGCCGGATGATCTTCGTCACCCTGGACCGCATGGCGGCGGGCGGGCTGCACGACCACCTCGGTGGTGGGTTCCACCGGTATTCGGTGGATCGGACCTGGCATGTCCCACACTTCGAAAAGATGCTGTACGACCAGGCACAGCTCGCCGTGGCTTATCTGGAGGCGTTCCAGCTTTCCGGGCGAGAGGGCTACCGCGCCGTCGTGCGCGACACCCTCGACTACGTTCGGCACGACCTGCTCTCACCTGAGGGCGGGTTCTATTGCGCGGAGGATGCCGACAGCCTGCTCACGGTTGGTCAGCCCGAGCACGCGGAGGGAGCGTTTTACGTCTGGACGCGCGTTGAAATCGAGGCGGCGCTTGGCTCCCCGGCAGCGGAGCATTTTTGTAATTTCTTCCACGTGCGGCCGGAGGGGAACGCCCCCGACGGCAGTGACCCGCACGGAGAATTTACCGGGAAGAACATCTTGTTCGCACACCGCCCCGTGTCGAAGAACCATGCGGACTCGCTGGAGGCGTCAAAACATACTTTGTACCAACGCCGCAACGCTCGTCCCCGCCCCCACCTCGACGACAAAATCGTTACTTCCTGGAACGGATTGATGATTTCCGCCTTCGCGCGCGCCTCGCAGACGCTCGGTGATGCGACCTACCTGGCCACCGCCCAACGCGCCGCCGGGTTCATCCGGCAACACCTTTACCGGAACGCCGACGGCATCCTCCTGCGTTCGTACCGCGAAGGCCCGTCGCAAGTGGAGGGCTTTGCGGATGACTACGCGTTTTTGATCCAAGGCTTGCTCGATTTGTACGAGAGCGACTTCGACGTGCAACACCTACTCTGGGCGGAACGATTGCAGGACCAGCAAGACTCCCTTTTCCTCGACGCGGAACACGGCGGCTATTTCGCGGCCAGCGAGCGCGACGCCAGCGTCCTGCTCCGGCTCAAGGAGGATCACGACGGCGCGGAACCCAGCGCCAACAGCGTCTCGACGCTGAACCTGATCCGCCTCGCCGCATTGACCGGACGCGACGAATGGCGCGCCAGCGCCGCCGGGACGGTGGCGGCGTTCGGCGCAGCGCAAAACCCGGCGCGCACCACGCAGACGATGCCGCTCATGCTGGTCGCGCTCGACACGCTCAACGCGCCGCCGCAGCAAATCGTCATCGCGGGCCATCCAGACCAACCTGACACGCAGGCGTTGCTGCGGATGGTTTATGGCCAGCACGTGCCCGGGCGCGTCCTCCTGCTCGCGGACGGCGGCGAAGGCCAGCGCGAACTCGCCCGGCGTCTGCCGTTTCTTGAGACGATGGCTCCCGTCAATGGCCACGCCATGGCGTACCTCTGCGAACACGGCGCATGCCAGCTACCGACCACGGACCCGGAGGCGCTATTGGCTCAAATTAGGGTCCTACGATCCAAACCGGTTGAGTGAACGCCCCATTGGCGGCCACATCCCAAGCCTCAACAACCGTTTTTAAAAAGTATCGGTTGAGACGTTGGCTACAACGGGGACACCGCGCGTGGGGAAACGGCCCACGCGCGGGCAAACGGCGCTAATTTCAGGCGTTCGTGATGCCCAGCTTGCGCTGGATATCGTCGAGCGGTACGCCCTTCGTCTCGGGCACCTGGATGATGGCCCAAAGGAGTTGGAGCACCATCATGCCCGCAAAGAACGCGAAGATGTAACCGGCGTTTTCGGAATGCACGACTTTGTTCGCGCCGTCCACGATGCCGAGTTTGGCGACGGCGATGGGGAACAGCGTCGTAACTAGCGCGGCGAAGACCCAATGCGTGCCGCAGCCCAACGCGGTGCCCGCCGCCCGGAAGCGATTCGGGAAGATTTCCGAGATGAGCACCCAGATCACCGTCCCCTGGCCGACGGCGTGCGACGCGATGAACGCGAAGATGAAGTAAGTGACGTGCTCGAAGTGATGCCCGAAGAACGCCCAGGCGCACAGGCCCAGCGACGCGATGTAACCCAGCGAGCCGATGATAAGCAGCGTCTTGCGCCCCAGCCGGTCGATCAGTGCGAGACCCACGAAAGTAAAGATCAGGTTGGTGACCCCCAGGCCGATGGTTTGCCGCAACGCGTCGGCGGCGCTCGCGCCCGTCATCTCCAGGATGCGCGGGGCGAAGTAAAGCACGGCGTTGATGCCGGAGAGCTGATTGAAGAACGCCACCAAAAAGGCAATCATGATGGGAGTGCGCAAGCGCCAGGAGAAGAAGCCCGACGAGCTACTCTGCGCCGCGTCCGTCTGGGCCGCCGTCGTGATGGAGTTGGCCTCCCTTTCGAGTTCCTGCGGGGAAGCCTGCGGATTGATGAGCCCCAGCACTCGCAACGCCTCGGCCCGGTCGCCCTTCCGGGTCAGCAGCCAACGTGGGCTCTCGGGCAGCGCGAAGCACATGAACAGGTAAATGATGGACGGAATGGCCGCGATGCCCAACATCCAGCGCCAGGCGGTTTCCTCTGGCAAAAGTTTGCTCAGATAGAGGTTGGAAACCTGGGCGATGATGATACCGAAGACGATGTTGAACTGGAACAGGGCGGTGAGGAAGCCACGCTGTTTGGCCGGGCTGATCTCCGAGATGTAGAGTGGAGCCGCGACCGTGGACACACCGATGCCGAGCCCGCCGATGAAGCGCGCGATGATGAAAATCGTCGGGTTCGGGGCGAAGCCGCAACCCACCGCCGAGAGCACGAAGAGCACGCCCAGCACGATCAAGGTCAACCGGCGTCCAAACTTGTCCGTGGGCCAGCCGCCGCCGAGCGAGCCGATCACCGTGCCGTAGAGCGCCGCGCCAAGCAGGATGCCGTGCTGCGAACTGCTCAGGTGCCAAAGTTGCTGGATTTTTTCCTCCGCACCAGAGATGACCACCGTGTCGAAGCCGAAGATGAAACCGGCGAGCGAAGACGTGATGGCCCAGAAAAACAGGCGCGCGGACAGCGGCGTGTTGAGTTCGTAGGCGGCGGAATCGCTCCCGGGGGAAGCGGGGTTGAGTTGCATGGACATGGTGGGGAACTCTGAATGCGGGCGAATCTGGACCGACCGATAACGCCCGCGTTACCGGCTGGTGGCTGATTCTTCTGAACCCTTGGTGGGAGAAGTGGGGATATTTAAGCGGAGATTGAGGGAAAATTGCAAAGAGAACCTTCAATTTTTCGTAAACACGGCATCACGGACGGCGGCGCGCCGCCGTTCCTACCTGCTTGCAACCGGTAGTTGCCACCACCACCGTTTGCTGATTAGCTTCCCTGACCCCCCTCTTTCGCCCTCCCTATGATACGCTTCACTTGCTTGGTCGCCCTCTTGCTCGCCATCCCGGGTCTCCACGCCGCCCCGGCACCGCCCCCGGCGCCGGACGAGGTCTACAGCAAACTCCCTGACCCACCGGTCGATCCCGCCATGCAAAAAGCGCTCTACGCCGTCGGCTACGCGCACCTGGATACCCAGTGGCGCTGGTCCTATCCGCAGGTCGTCCGCGAGTTCGTCCGCAACACCCTGGAAGACAACTTCAAACTGTTCGAGAAATATCCCAATTACGTGTTCAATTTCAGCGGGTCGCGCCGGTACGAGATGATGCGCGAATATTACCCGGACGATTACGCGAAGCTAAAGGATTACGTGAAGACGGGTCGGTGGTTCCCGTGCGGTTCGTCCGTGGACGAGGCTGACGCCAACGTGCCCGGCCTCGAATCGTTCGTGCGGCAGGTACTCTACGGGAACCGGTACTTTGAACAGGAATTCGGCCAGGCGAGCGCCGAGTTCATGCTGCCGGATTGCTTCGGGTTCCCGGCGTCGCTGCCGTCGGTGCTGGCGCATTGTGGTATCCAGGGCTTTTCGACGCAAAAACTCACCTGGGGGTCGGCCAACGGCATCCCGTTCAAGGTCGGCGTGTGGACCGGGCCGGACGGCAAGAGCGTGACTGCCGCGCTCGATCCCGGCGCGTATACGGGCAACGTGACCGAGGATTTGTCGCAGAGCCAGGGCTGGCTCAAGCGCATCGAGAACACCGGCGCGAAATCCGGCGCGTACGTGGATTACCATTACTTCGGGACCGGCGACCGGGGCGGCGCGCCGGGAGAAAACTCTGTGAAGTGGCTCGAACACTCGTTGAAAAGCAATGGTCCGGTGCGCGTGGTGTCGGCCACGGCGGAGCGGATGTTCAACGACCTCAAGCCGGAGCAGATCGCCAAGCTGCCGACGTACAAGGGCGAGTTGTTGCTGACGGAGCACTCCTCCGGGTCGATCACCTCGCAGGCGTACATGAAGCGGTGGAACCGCAAGAACGAACTGCTGGCGGATGCGGCGGAACGAGCGTCGGTCGGCGCGATGCTGCTGGGCGGCGCGCCGTATCCCAGCCGGAAGCTGTACGAAGGGTGGGATTTGCTGCTCGGCTCGCAGATGCACGACATGCTGCCCGGCACGAGTTTGCCGAAGGCATATGAGTATTGCTGGAACGACGAGATCCTCGCGGCGAACCACTTCGCGGCAGTGGAGACGGACGCGGTCGGCGCGATTGCCGGGGTGATGGACACGACGGCGCCGGAAGGAAGCGTACCTTTGGTGATTTATAATCCGCTCGCGCAGCAACGGGGCGATCTGGTCGAAGCGACGATCACGCTCGCCGACGATACGATGAACGATGTGCAGGTGTTCAACGACAAGGGCCGGCCCGTCGAGACGCAGGTGCTTAGCCAAAACGGTCAGCAGGCAAAGATTCTCTTCGCGGCCCGGGTTCCCGCGTTGGGGTTCGCCACTTACACGGCCCAGGGGAAAACGATCATTGCCAAGGCAGAAAACCAGACCGTGTCTACCAGCAAGCTGGAAAATTTCCGCTACCGCGTGAGCATCGACCAAGGCGGGGATATTTCCTCCATTTTCGACAAAAAAAACAACGAAGAACTGCTCGCTGGCCCGGCCCGGCTGGAGTTCCACTACGAAAATCCCCGGCAATTCCCGGCTTGGAACATGGATTGGAGCGACCGGCAAAAACCTGCCATCGGGTACGTCGATGGTCCCGCCAAGGTGCGGGTAGTGGAGAACGGTCCCGCGCGCGTCGCGGTGGAAATCGAGCGCGAAGCGCGGGGGTCAAAATTCGTGCAGACGATCCGGCTAGGGAACGACCCGGAAACGGCTCGCGTGGAAATCTTCAACGTCATTGACTGGCAGTCGCAAGAGTGTTGCCTGAAGGCGGCGTTCCCGTTCAAGAACGCCAATCCGCAAGCCGCCTACGACGACAAGGTGGGTGTGGTGATGCGCGGCAACAACGACCCGAAAAAGTACGAGGTTCCGCAGCACCAGTGGTTCGACCTGACCGGTGCGGACGGCCGGTACGGCGTGGCCGTGCTCAACGACTCCAAGTTCGGCTCCGACAAGCCGGACGACAAAACCATGCGCCTGACCCTGCTCTACACGCCGGGTGTGCGCGGTGGCTACCAGGACCAGGCCACCCAGGACTTCGGACGGCACGAAATCCTCTACGCCATCGCCGGACACAAAGGCGACTGGCGCGAAGGCAACGTGCCTGCCCAGGCCGCGCGCTTGAACCAGCCCCTGGCCGCATTCCAGACGGCCGCGCACCCCGGCAAATTGGGCCGGTCGTTCTCCATGTTGAAGGTGAACTCGAATCAGGTGGAAATCGCCGCGCTCAAGAAGGCCGAGGCGAGTGACGAAATTGTAATCCGGCTACGGGAATTAAACGGGACGAAGGCGGAAAACGTGGAAGTGGCCGCCGGGCTGCCCGTCGCCACGGCGCGGGAAATCAACGGGCAGGAGAAACCGGTCGGCCCGGCCATGGTGCGGGATGGCAAGCTCGTGACCAGCCTCGAACCTTTCGGCCTGAAGGCGTTCGCGGTGACGTTGACGGAAGTTCCCGTGCAGGCCCAACCCGTGCGCTCGCAACCGGTGACGCTGGCGTTTGACGCCGACGCGGTCAGCAGCCAGAAAAACCGCGCCGACGGCGGCTTCGACACGGACGGCGTCACCTATCCCGCCGAGCAATTCCCCAAAACGCTCCAGAGCGAGGGCGTGGATTTCCAGCTCGGTCCAACGGCTGACGGACAGAAAAACGCCATGATCTGCCGGGGTCAGACCATTGATTTGCCCGAGGGCGATTACAACCGCGTATACCTGCTGGCGGCGGCGCACAACGGCGACACGCCGGGCAACTTCAAGCTCGGCGACCGCGTCACCGGGACAATCGTACAGGACTGGTCCGGCTTCGTCGGCCAGTGGGACAACCGCCAGTGGGCTGGCAACGTGCCGGAGTTGACCTACTCGTGGAACAACCAGATGAACGGCCTCGTGCCCGGTTTCATCAAACGCGACACCGTGGCGTGGTACGCCTCGCACCGGCACCATCCGCAGGACGGCATCGAGTTCTACAAATATTGTTACCTGTTCAAATACGGGTTCGACCTCCCGGCGGGCGTGCGCAAGCTGATCCTGCCGGACAACGCGAAGATCGGCGTGTTCGCCGTGTCGGTGGCCAGGACCGACCACGACGTTACGACACCCGCGCGGCCCCTCTACGACACGCTGGATTCACACGTCGGTGCGGACAAGCCGTTGCTGTCCCCGGCGGGCGGAAGTTCTCATGATGCGCTGCTCGTGAAGCTGGAGCACCCGCTTTACTGGCGCGAGGGCGGGCTGCACTACACCACGGACGGCTCCGAGCCGACCGCAGAATCGCCCGTGTACCAGGACGGGTTCCGCCTGAGCCGCCCGACGACCGTCCGCGCCCGGTCCATCGGGGCGGACGGCAAGCCGGGGCCAGAGTCAACGGCCCGCTACGAGGTCAACGACACCACGCCGCCGCGCGTGCTGTCGGCCACCGCCTTGGAAAACGTTCCGCAGGTGAACTTGCGTTTCTCCGAGCCCCTGGAACGGACCTCGGCGGAAAACCCCGCCAACTACGCGGTGGGCCTCGATGGCAAAGTAGTGTCGGCCAAGCTGGCCGAAGATGGCTGTGGGGTGTTGCTGACACTGGCGCAGCCACTGGAAGACGGCGCGAACCTCGTCGTCAACCGCGTGAGCGACCAAGCCGAGCAGCCGAATTTCGTGGTGCCCGAGGCCATAAAGATCGCGTCGAGTTCACCCGTCTTTACGCTGGACCAGTTCGTCAGCGACGGCAGCGAATCTAAGAAGATCGACTTGCCTCGCCTGCCCACCGGCGGGCAGGCACCTTGGACGGTCAATTTCTTCCTCAAGACCGACAAACGACCCGAAAATCGCACGCTTTTCGCCGGGTTCGGCGCGGCGAAGGACGAAGAAGGCCGCGGGCGCTACCTGGGCAAATTCGCCAACGGCGTCCATTTTTGGTGCTCCGATCAGGACGTGGAAACCACCGCGCCGGTGGCGGTGGGCCGGTGGCAAATGCTCAGCGCGAGCTTCGACGGCCACATTCTGACCGTTTATCAGGACGGCAGGAAGATCGGCCAAGATTCCATCGAATTGAAGGACGACGACGCCGTGGTAGAAATCGCGCCGCTGGACCCGTGGGAGCACCGACTGCGGTTCGTCGGGGAAATTCGCGGACTGAACGTGTGGGGGTCCGCACTGGGCGAGGAGGCGTTGCAGTCCTTGAACGCCCGGCACCCGTGAGACGGCGGTGGTGGGGTCTAGGGTTGGCGGCGGCGTGGCTGGGGGCGGCCGGGGCGGCGCTCGACGCCCATCCGGCCTACCTGACGGCAGCGGAGATTACCGTGGAGCCGGATGGCGCGTTCCATGGGCAGGTGCGCTTCGACACGCTGGCGTTCGTGCTTAACGATACGTCGGTGCGGATCGGCAACGAGCCGATGGAAAGCCTGTTGGCAGGTCCGCCGGAGGCGCTGGCCGCGCAATTGGCCGGGGCGCGGGGACGATTCGCGCGGGCGTTCCGGGTAGTGACCGACGCTGGGGATGGGACGGTGGAGGCGCTGGATTTTCCGGCGGCGGAAGATGTGCTGCGCTGGGCCAGGGAGTCGCGGCCCGTGTTGCCCGTAGTGGTGCCGGTGGGCGTAAGCGGGCGTCTGCCGCCAACAGCGCGGACGGTCGCGGCGCGGTTTCCGCCGGTGCTCGAACGGGTGATCCTGACGGTGGAGCGTCCCGGTGAGGAGCCGGAGGCAGAGCCAGTGGAAACTGGCGCGGTGTCCACGGCGTTGCCGATTGAGTTGGCGACTCCCAGCCCGGCAAGCGGTGGGGAAATTGAGGCGCGGGCAGCGGCGAAGCCGATGCAGGGCAACCGGCTCATTGTGTCTTTAGCTATGCTGTTACTGTTGAGCTTATTAGGTATTTTCGGGTGGTGGCGCCGGGGTTAGAGCTGCGATAAAGGTCTGCGGGTTACACAGATTGGTCGTTGGAGAAGGGGGCCGCAGCTCCTTGCATTCTATCTATTTATAATCTGCGTGAATTTGCGCAATCCGTGGACCTCTTTTCGACCTTTAGCACAAGTTTGTTGAGACGTGCTCCCTGCGCCGAAGACGGCGGTCTGTCGCAGTCAGCACCGGTCGGGCGGCACACAACCGGCTTGACCAATGCCCACCTTACCTGCTTCCATTACGGCGGATCCCGCCGGGTCAAGCAACGGGACGCAACTTTGCGAGTTCCGAGGGTTCAAGTTATAGCATGACCGTTTTCCTTCTGATCGGAATTCTTTTTACCCTGCTGGTCGCCGGAGGAGGCGGCGTGGCGTGGTGGTGGCTGGGACGGCAGACGCCCGGTGTCCGGGGCAAAAGACGGCATCGGGAAGAAGCTCGCCAGTTGCAGGAACGCTTCGAGCAGGACGAGGATTTCACCCGCAACTTCCACCGGCCCACGCAGAACGAATTATTGGAAACGCTGCAAGCGCTCGATCACCTGACGTTGGATTGGCAGTTTGGCGACGCGGATTTGGTTGATTACCGCTTCAAAAACGAGTTGGCTGAGAGCTTTCCCGCGCTGTGCAAGGAACGGTGCCGATACCCCGAACCGCTCGCGGAAGATCTGTCACGCTTGTTTGGCAAAGGTAAGCTGTCGGCGGAGGCGATGGAGGAGCGCCAGCGCACGCACTTCGCCCAGGTTATGCAAAAACGCGCGGTTTTTCATGCCGCACGCGCCCAGGCGAACGCGCATCACCAGCTCACGTCGGGTCCGGCGGCGGGTCCGGTCGCGCTCCCACCGGGGAGCCTGCCGTTCCGCGTGCGCGAGGCCGCGCCCGCCCGGCGGCGGTCGACGGTCGGCGGGGTGGCCGTGGCGGCACTGGTGATGGGGTGCTTGGCGGCGGGCGGCTGGTACGTCATGCACGACGCCGGGTTGCGCCAGCAGCTCGGCCTGGGCGCAGAAATTGCGCGTGCTGGCATCACAGCTCCGGCCTCCCTTGCCCTGACGCCTTCCCCGCAGCCTGCGCCCGCCGCCACGACGGCCCCAGGCGACAAAGTTGCGGTGCCGGACGGCTCGCCTTCCTCCGCTCCTGCTGGTTCGGCTCCGACGCCCGCCCCTGTTGCGACGGAGCCAGCGGTCGTCCAATCGACCACGCCCACGCAGGTGATCGCGCCATTGCCCGCGCAGACCCCGTCTGCCGCCGACGTATTGGCGCAACAAGTGGAGTTTTCCAAGCAGCGGGCCATCGAAAAACACCCTGATCTGGCGGTGCCAAACTCCGAGATCAATTCACGGTTCATCTTCCGTTACAAGCGGCTCGTCGAGGAAAAAAGCGAGCGCCTGCAAGACCCGGCCTGGCCCGAAAAACTGGCCGAGGAATGTGCCGCCGCCGCGACCAGCCCGAAGCCGCACAAGGTCACCCAGCCGAGCGCCGGGCGCAGTTGAACGCGGCGTGCACAGCCGCCACCGCTTGCAAAGCTGGCGATTCGGCCTTCCGGTGAGACGTTGATCCGTTACTTTTATGGCTCCGATTTCTCCCGCTTCCCTGTTGCCCACATCTGCCGACGCCCTGCAAGCCATCACTGCCGAGGGGCTGCTCGCGCACATCCGCGTCTTGTCCGCCGACGAGTTCGGCGGGCGCGCACCGGGGTCGCCGGGCGAGGAACTTGCCGTGCGGTACATCACTGAACAGTTTCAACGTCTCGGCCTGCAACCCGGTAACCCCGACGGCAGTTTCGTCCAAAACGTGCCGCTGGCGAGCATCGTGGGCGACCCGAGCCTGCGCCTGCGCGTGGGTGGAAAAGACACGGTGCTGAGTTACCCGGACGATTTCGTGGCGGCCACGGCGCGGCTGGTCCCGGAAATCGACGTGGAAGATTCCGAAATCGTGTTCGTCGGCTACGGCGTGGTCGCCCCAGAGTACGATTGGGATGACTACAAGGACGTAGACGTGCGAGGCAAGACGATCCTCATGCTCGTCAGCGACCCGGCAGTCCCCGATCCCGCCGATCCGTCGAAGCTCGACGAAACCATGTTCAAGGGTCGCGCGATGACCTACTACGGGCGCTGGACCTACAAGTACGAGATCGCGGCCAAGCAGGGCGCGGCGGCGGCCATCCTCATCCACGAGACGGGCCCGGCGGGCTATCCGTATTCGGTCGTGCGGACGAGTTGGGCGCGGGAGATCTTCGAAGTGGACGCTGAAGACAAAAACCTCGGCGCGGTGGCCGCCCGTGCGTGGGTCACCCGCGAACGCGCCGAAGGATTGCTCGCGGCCTGCGGGCAGGATTTGGACACGCTGAAACAAGCGGCGTTGCGACGGGATTTTCGTCCGGTGTCCCTCGGAGCGACCGCGACTTTTCACCTGCCCAACAAGCTGCGGTCGTTCCAATCGCGCAACGTGGTGGCGCGGCTCGAAGGCAGCGATCCGGCGCACCGGGACAAACTGGTGATCTACTCGGCGCACTGGGACCACCTGGGTGAGACGACCACCGACGGCGAACGCAAAATCTACCGGGGTGCCATCGACAACGCTTCGGGGGTAAGTGCGCTGATCGAACTCGCGCGTGCGTTTACCATTCTCGAAACCCCGCCGCGTTGCTCAGTGCTATTCCTCGCGCCGACTGCCGAGGAGTCCGGTCTACTTGGCGCGCGCTATTATGCCGCACACCCGCTTTACCCGTTGGCTACCACACTGGCGGATATCAACATCGACGGCGTGAACCCATGGGGCAAAACGCGCGACATCGAGAACGTCAGCGCGGGCAATACTACTTTGGACGAGCTTTTCGAGACGTTGGCGGCGGCGCAGGGCCGCGTCGTCGTCCCGGCGACCCAGCCCGAGAAAGGGTATATCTACCGGGCGGATCACTTCGAGTTCTTTAAGGAGGGCGTGCCGTGCCTGTATCCGAACGGGGGCAAGGAAGTGGTTGACCACGAGCCCGGTTACGGAAAAATGAAGATCGACGAATACACCGCGCAGCATTACCACCAGCCCTCGGACCGTATCGACCCGGCCTGGGACTTGGCTGGCGCGGTGCAGGACACGCAGCTATTGTTCGAGGTCGGCTTTCAGATCGCCAACGGGGCGCACGTGCCCATTTGGAAACCGGAAGGCGAATTCAAGGACAAGCGCGACGCGGCCCTGCAAAAGCCTCCTCCTCAACCATGAAAGCGTTTCTCACCCTCCTGTGTTTTGCTTGGCTGGCCGCAGCCGTCCCCGCCGTGTCCCGGGCCGGTTCGGACGACGGACTCACAGCGTCGCTGCCGCTGAGCGAAGACCTGCGCGATCATTCGGTGAACAATCTGCCTGTAAAAGTATGGGGCGGCGTCGCGCTTCGGCACAGCAGCGCGTATTTCCCAGCGCCTGCAACTACCTCGAATTACCGTTCGTGGCAGTGAACGAAAAGGATTTCGCCGTAAGCATGGGGGTGTGCCCGACCGGAGACTTCCCGACATATGACCTGCTCCAACAAAAGGACCGCGATGTGCCCGGCCACCACACGCATCTGTTCATCCGCTAGGGATTGCACCGTGAATCTTGTCGATAAGGAGCGGGTAATTTTCCACAGCGGTTTTACCGACTACGGTTTCGAGCGACGAAGGCATAGACCGATTGTGAAACGTGGCACGAAGTTAACGGCCACAAGGTCTTGCGTGGCTTAAAAGTCTGTTGTTACCACCACGTTCAAACCTAGGACGCGCTGAAAAATAAGGCGGCTGCGCCGCGACCGTTTGTCATGGGGCTCGGAAATCGCTATTTACTCACGCCAAACTTTTGGAACGGCTGCACACGGCGAGGTCTCGACGATTGTCCCTCTCCCAATGCGCGTGCTGGATGCCGGGAGACACACGTTTTCCAAAGGGAAGTTCACGGACGGCTAGGCGAGCCGTCCGTACTTGGTTCTTATGGCTGCGTCACGCGCAGTCGCAAGAACCGCTTCTGTCCGTTGGGATCGGTATGGGGCACGGTGTCGCGCACTTCGACTGTGTGCGGCGAGGTGCCCCCGGCGTCCGCCACTACCCCTGCCCCGCTGAGGGTCGCGCCGCCCGTGCTGCTGGCTACCGTAGTCCACGTCGCCAAGTCTGCCGAACTCTCGACGAGGTACGTGATGTCTGTCGCCAACGGCACGCGCGTGAACCGAATCGACAGATAATTGACCCCGCCGTAGCTCCGCACGGCGACTTGTGCCTGAGGCGTCGCGCCGCTGCCCGCGTCCGACACTGCCGGATTGAGGTTGAGCGCGTACTCCATCAAGTTGGTCAGCCCGTCGCCATCGGGATCAGCCCCGGGGGCGGCGTCCGCGCCGGTCAGGCCGTTGGATGCCGCGTAGTTCCCGACAGTGTTGACGACCGTGATCGAGAACGCCGACTGCGCGTTCGGCGCGGTGCCGTTGCTGGCTGTCACCTGAATATTGCTGTAAACGCCCGGCGTGGCTGGCATGCCAGATAACACACCCGTGGTTGGATTGAGCGACAGTCCCGGTGGCAAGGCCCCGGCGGTCACGGCGTAGGTTGGCGTCGGTGAACCAGTTGCAGTGAAGGTGTACGAGTATGCCACTCCTGCCGTCGCGTTCGCGGTCGGCGTGGAGCTAGTGAAAACCGGCGCGCTCGTCGTCGGCGGTGTGACGGTCAGCGAGAATGGCTGTTCGGTCGCTGCGCCGCAGGTGTCTTGCACTTGGATTCGCAGTGTGGTGGTGCCTTGGGTGGCCATGCTGGCGGCTACGAATGTCGCAGCACCGCTAGTCTGGTTCAGGGTGAGTGTCACCCCCGTGGGCAGAGGCGTGGTCGGCGACAGGCTCAACGGCGAGGCCAGCAGGTTGCCATTGCTGTCCGTCGGCGCGGTGCTGGGTGTGACCGTCGCCGAGCCTCCCTGACCTACGCTGGTGTTTGCATAGGTGCCCACGGTAGGCGACGAATTCGGCGCGATGATCAGGTTGACCGTGCCGCTGCTCGTCGCTCCGGCGGTATCGGTCACAGTGACGTTGATGGGATAGGTGCGGGTGGTCAGGGTCGTCACCACGCGGCATTCCGCCTGGGCGCTCAACACCACGCTGCCGCCGGACAACGCGCCCGTCACGGTCACACCGCTGGGTGCGTCCGCCACGCTGACGCTAGACAGCGCGTTGCTGCCCGCCGTAGCGGTGCCCACGGTGGCGCTGACGGCTGTCGGCGTGCCGCGCACGACCGTGATCCCACTCGTATTGGCGGCGAATGTCGGCGGCGTGTTCGAGGAAGTGATCGTAAAGTTGGCATCGTCGATGTCGAAGAAAATGTTCCCGACAGCCTCCACCTTGATGCGCGCCTGCTGGGTGGCCACGCTCGCGGCGGCAGGCAGCGTGACGTTGGCCGACCCGCTATTGGGCACGCTGGCAGCCAGCGCGTAGGGGAACGTCAGCCCGCCGTCGGTGGAAAGCGTAATCTTCACGTTGGCGCAGGACACCGGCGCGGCAGTGGTGTTGGCCACGCTCCAGGTCACGGGCATACTGGCCCCGACGGCGTAGGAAACGGCGCTGTTCGGTGCGGTCACGGCGAACGGCCCCGCCCCGGCGGCCACCGCGAGCGTCACCGACCCGTAGTTGGAACCGCCGCCCCCGGCGTGGTTATCCCGCACGGTGCAACGGAAGGTCAGCCCGGCGGCACGCGCCACGGAGGGAAGCGCTTCACCCACGAGGTAATTGCCGTCCACCGTGCCGTACATGGGCGGCACGTTGGCGTTGTTCAGGATGTACTTCAGCGAGGGAAAAACGCGCGTGGGGCTGAGACTGGGCGCGTATGAGCGCAGGATGGGCGAAGCGCCGTTGTCGAGACCGGCCACGCTGGTGGCGTTCACGGCAGCGCCCTTGTCATACTCCTCCCAGCAATAGGTAAGCTTATCCCCGTCTGGGTCGGTCGCCGAAGCCGTCAATGCGAAGGGAGTCGAGATGGGAATCGTGTAGGCGGTCAGCGCAGCAATGGTTGGCGGAGTGTTCCCGGTGGCGACTACGGGCAGCACGACGTTTTTGCCGTTGCCGGTGGTCGTGTAGGTGTCGAGTTGGTCGTAGGAGCGGGTGTGAAAATAGTCGTCGGAATGCGGGGCAAGGTCCTGGACGCTGGTGGCCGTCGAGCAGATGCCCGCGTAGGCCATGATCGTCGTGCCGCTGCCCACCTCGTACGCGGAGGCTGCCACGCGGTTGCCGCCGCAGTTATTGGTGGTCGAGTTAAAAGTGTGGCTGCCTCCGAACTGGTGGCCCATCTCGTGGGCGACATAGTCGATGTCGTAAGGATCACCCTGCGGATTCGATGATCCCGTGACGCCGCCGGCCTTGGAACCTGTCGTGCAGACCACCCCCTGGTAGGCCACGCCACCGCCGCCCGTGCTGAAGACGTGGCCTATGTCGTAGTTCGCGGTGCCGATGATATTGTCGCAAACCGTCTGGTTTTGACCGAGCATCGACGAACCGTCATTGTTGGTGTACGGCTCGCTCGTTGCGCCTGCGTAAATAATTTTGTCGTCGTTGGCGACCAGCACCATGCGGATGGCGAAGTCGCGTTCGTAGACGAGATCGACGCGGTTCACGCTCGTGACCATCGCGCCGAGCGTCATGGTCAGGTTGCCACCACCCACCGCCGTCGCGTATTCACTCGTGGCTGCCAGCGCTAGGCGGTAGACGCGCAGGCTCGTACCGCTCGGGCGTTCGGGCGCATTCCGCGCCGCCGCTGCAAGCAGTTCGGCGGAATCCTTGCCCGCGCCGCGGACGAGGCAGCGCATAGGCTGCGTCGAGACATAATCTTCCTTGTAATAGACAATGGCGGTGGCCGGGTCTGAACCGTCCAAGAAATAGGGATCGACAAAAATTTGCCCTTCGGGCGAGAGGATCATCGCGTGAAAGCCAAGCGGCGTCACGTCGAGCCGGGCGGTGAGTTCGGGCCGGTCAATGCCCTGGGCAACGTAGGTCTGGATGTCCGGGTAACGCTTGGCCAGGCCCTCCTCCATGACGGGGGAACGCTCCACGCTGAAGCGCGCGAACGCCGTCGAGCGCGGGATAGGCAGTTCGACGACCGCCGGGGCGGGCAACGCCGCAGCGGGTGCTCCTTCGGCGACGGCCTTGCGCAACGTGCCCTCGGGCAACGCGACGGCCAGCGCGGCGGCCAGTCTGGCGCGGTCAAGATGAAGCGTGCGGTACTGCGTGGGCACGACGCCGTTGCGGACGGTTTGCACCGAAAGGCTGCCGCGCGTGGCGAGCAGCGGCTTTTCGGCCACGGCCTCCCACAAGCCAGAGGGCGATGCGCCGGACGCGGCGTGGCAGGTCAGCCCGGCGAACACGGCGGCTGCGGTCAGCAGACAATGCAAAGAAAAAGCAGATTTCATGTCGAAAATGTTAGATAGGCAGCCGGGAAACCTTGGCACCGCGTCGGCTGCCCCCCACAGGAGCCGTTAAAAAACCATAATCCTAGTATCTAGGGAAGCGCGAAGTGCAAACGCCGAAAATTACCGGCGGTAGTTACTACGAGGTAGGGACGGCTGTCGCAGCCGTCCGCGTCAGGGTTAACTAAGCACCACACTCGTCTCGATTCTTTTAGGGGATCGGCTTGGCCTGAGACTGAACAAGGACTCCGCCAAGGCCACAACTCTTGGCGTATTTCCTACCCTTGACCCCGGCGCTGAAGGGTAAGTACCGGCGGTCGGGGTCGAACCGACACTCCCTTACGGGAACAAGATTTTGAGTCTAGCGCGTCTGCCAATTTCGCCACGCCGGCTTTAATTTTATTTTTCTCTCCCCCAGTGATTTACACAAGGCCGAGAAAAATGTCTTTGCCGTCTGTACTACGCTTTGTGCTACTGTTACGCCATGGAACGAGGCGCAACGCGAAGCAACGCGCGGAGCAAGGACAACGGGCAAACCTTTACCCCGGTCTTTGACTCCCGCAAGCGGAAAGTCGTGGGCCTGTGGCAGCGCGGCGGACGCTATTATGCGCAGTTGCGGGTGGACCTCGGCAATGGAACCACAGCCCCCCGGCGGCTCGCCCTGGAGGCAAGCAACCTAGACGAGGCGAAGGGAGAACTGGAACGCAAGCGCACCGAACGGCGGGACGGCAGGCTCCCGCAGACCGGGCACCGACCAAGGTTCGCTGACTTCGCGCGCGAATACCTCGAATGCGGGGAGTTCGCGGAAAAGAAGGAAGGTACGCGCAAACTCGAAGGCTGGGCCATTGGCCGCTGGATCGAGCATTTGGGCGGCGTGCGGGTGGACAGGATCACCCCCGCGCACATCCACAGTTACCGCGAGAAGCGCCTCAAGCTGGGCCGCATGGCCCGGACCGTGAACCTTGACACCATCGCACTTCGCAACGTGCTCAAACTGGCGCGTGACCGGGAGTTGATCGAACGGCTGCCGGAAACCCGTCAACTCAAGGAAAAGGCAGCACCGAAAAAGCGCCTGCTGACCAAAGAGCAGTTCGCGTCGCTCATCGCGGCGACCACGAGCGACACTACGAAGAACGCGGAACTTTTTCGCTGTTACCTGCGCTTCTTAGCACTGACTGGAGCGCGCGAGCAAGAAGCGTTGGCTGTCCGGTGGGCGGACGTGGATTTCGGTCGGGAGGTGGTAACCATCGGCGCGGAAGGCGTGGCTAAAAACGGCGAGGAACGCAGCGTGGATCTTTCGCCCGAGTTGGCGAGCCTTCTCAAAACGATGCACGCCGGGCGTCCACCGGATAGCTCGTGGCTATTCCCCTCCCCTCAGCGTGGCAACAAGGACGTGGCGGCATCGACGCTGCGGGAATCGCTGCTCCTCGTCAGGAAAAAGGTGGGGCTCCCCTGGGTGGGCTTTCACCATCTCCGGCATTTTTTCGCCAGCGAATGCGTCATGGCCGGGATCGACTTCATGACAGTGGCCAGTTGGCTCGGTCACAGCGATGGCGGGATTCTGGTGGGCAAGGTTTACGGCCATTTGGCCGATGAGCATAAGAAGAGGGCGGCGAAGAAACTGAGCTTCTTCACAGATGAAACTCAATAACAACCCTAAATAGCATCATTTATGCGTGAAAAACCCCCGGGAGGCGCAAAAAAGAAGACCGAAAGCCATTCGTGCAGTGAACTCGAGAGAGGCGATGGCTCGGTGACGGGCATCCGTTTTCCTTTGGATTTGGTGGCCAATATTGCCACCGAGTTGTTGAAAGGGCGGGCCGTGCTTACTGACAAGGACGTGGAGATGGCGGCGAACTTTTCTGTTCGCGTTCTGTCTGCTTGCCAAGATGAATTGGAGATCGACGCAGCGTCAGGGGAGGAAAGACGCATAAGGAAAGCGGAAAAAGCCGCCTTCGCTAAAGAGTTAGATGGACTGAAGACTGAGCATCCCGGCGGGCTGTCTTTCGTTGCTTTCGTGCGATACGTGACCGGTGAAGGTTCGGAGAATGCTGCTGTATCCGCATACGCCAAATACCTAATCGCCCAAGACGAGACCGCGCGCGCAAGTGCCGATTTCCCTGACTTCGACGAGCGTTCGTCCGAAACAAGAATCGCAACTGAAATACAGGGGAAGATGTCAGCTTCTGATTTGATCGACTGGCAAGAAACCCTTGATGGGAGAAGGGGATACAAACTGTGGAAGAGTGAGGTTCATATCCACAATATCCGCCGCGAGGCTGGAAAATCGGGCGCTGCGAAACGCAAAACTAAAGAACAAACCTCGTCCTCGAAAAAAAATCTTAGAAATCCGCCTTGACACGCTTTTTGGTTACGGTTTCAACCGTCACGATTTTTGCTAAGCGTTCTGCGCTTTTTGCTAGATCGGTTCACGGTTAAATCGAACATCTCGAAATTGCACGCTGATCTTTGCTAGGCAGATTTTGGGTTTTGCTTAAGTTCGTGAAGCGCATAAGTCGTTCTATGCGTTGAGTTATGATGTGCTCGTCTATGACAGCACAAGCAACCACAAGCAACGCTGATCCTTCCAACCTGTTTTCGTTTGATGGCTGGCTCCAAGGGCGGGGATTGACCCGCACCACGGGCTTCCGTTATCGGAAGCAGGGCCTCATCAAAACGGTCAACATCTTCGGACGGCTTTATGTCACCCGGGAGCAGATCGTCAATTTTGAACGTCGCGCCATCAGCGGCGAATTTCACAAGGATGCCAAAACTCCGAAGCGGGAACTGGCGGCGGCTTAAATACAGAAGCCGCCGACCTTGCGGGCCAACGGCTCTGCAAACAGTTCCGACGCGATACCGGAACTGTAATCAGGCCAGACAGGAATGCAAGGCGGAAGGCGACAACCCTTCCTATGCCAATCAAATCATTTTCGTCCACCGGGGCGAGTAGTTATTCGCGAACGCAGGCCAATTGGTTTCGCGCACGCACTTTCCAGCGCAAGCCGCTCAAGCGTGCCGCGAGGTTGCCCTTTCAGCCTTGGCTCACTTGGGGTCGGGTTATTCACCTGCGGGATGCGCTGCTGACTGTGAGCGCGCAAATTTCATCCGGGAGGGCTGGGTGAGCGACGAGCCAGCACGACGCACAATCAGAGACGGCCCGTTTTGCTGGCAAGGCAAAGAGGCATTGCGCCGCATCGGAGAGCATTTCGCTGAATCGAACAAGGTCGCGTCGGCGCGCAGCGTTTACCTCGCGCTTTGCGAACTGGCGAGCAACGAAGCCAGCGAGCGTTTTCAGGCCAAGGTTGCCACCGTGGCGAAATTTGCCTGGGTCAGTCCCCGCACCGTCCACGACGTGCTTCCAGAAATGGCGTTCATCAAGGTCGTTCACATCGAGCGACGGACAATCCCAGGGAGCAAGATGGACGCACCAAGCTTCTACACACTGACGCACTGCAATGATTGCGCACCGGTAGGCAATGGTTGCATACCGCTCTGCAACCAGCCGGAGCAAACGTCCGTTGCAGAGAATCAGAAGAACAATCAGAAGAAATATATTGAAGAAAGAGAACAGAAGAAAACTAATCCCGAGCCGTTGGCATCGGGAAAAGTGCAGTTTTCCCCTTCGCTGGTTGATGAAATTTATTTGGAGTATCCGAGGAAGAAAAAGCGGTGGTGATGAACCGTGTGTTGCCAGCGGGTTGAATCGTGTGAGTATCCAGGAT
>CAXTBX010000055.1:0-30789 GCA_964242205.1 uncultured Chthoniobacterales bacterium | reverse complement strand
GAGGGAGGCGGCGGCGCGGGGCAGGAAGGCGGGGGCAGCGTCACGGTGGACAAGCAGCGTCTCCAGCGCGTTGCACACGCCCGCGCGCTGGCATTTGCCGTTGAGGAGAATGCGCTCGGCCATGTCGAGGTCGGCGGCGCGGTCCACGTACAGGATACAAACGCCGTGGTAATGTTTGATGACCGGCATCCGCGCATGGGTCACCACGGCCTCGATGAGTGATTGCCCACCACGCGGCACGAGCAGGTCCACGTAACGATCCATCCGCGCGAGGAGGCGGACGGCGTCGCGGTCGGTGCGCGGGACGAGGAGGATGCTGTCGGCGGGGAGTCCGCCCCGGGCAGCGCCGTCCTGCAAGGCATGAGCGATGGCCAGGTTGGAATGGATCGCCTCGCTGCCGCCACGCAGGATGGCAGCGTTGCCCGTCTTCGTGCACAATACGGCGGCGTCGCTCGTCACATTCGGGCGGGACTCGTAGATGATGCCAACCACGCCGATGGGCACCCGCCGCTTCTGGATTTCAATGCCGTTGGGTCGGGTCCACGTGCGCAACGTCTCGCCCACCGGGTCGGGCAACCCAGCCACGGCGCGGATGCCATCAGCCATCGCGGCGAGGCGTCTGGCGTCCAGGCGCAAGCGGTCGAGCACGGCCCCGGAAAGGCCGTTGGCTTCTGCGGCGGCAACGTCCTCGGCGTTCGCGGCCAGGATGGCGGTCTGGTGGTGGCCCAGAACGTCGGCCATCGCGCGCAGACCGGCGTTTTTCTCTGCCGTAGAAAGCCGTGCCAAAGCACGCGATGCGGCGCGGGCTCGTTGGCCGAGGTCGAGGATTTCGGCGGCGAGGTCCATCGGTTCAGCGGACAGTTTCATGGGTGTTAGGAACCAGGAAGCGGGTGCCAACGTTTTCGCCGTTTACGATGCGCGCGAGCAACCCCGGACGGCGACCGTTGGCGATGACAGCCTCCACGCCGGATTCAACGGCGCGTTTGACCGCTTGGAGTTTGGTCGCCATACCGCCCGTGGAGAGTCGACCCTTTGTACCGCTGGCGAGGTGGAGCACCTCGTCCACGTTGGCCACGGTCGGGATCGGCTCGCCGCTGCCGTCCGACTCGCGGGTCAGGCCCTCGGCACTGGTCAAGACGACCAGCAGATTTGCCCGCGCCAGGATGGCCACCTCGGCGGAGAGGCGGTCGTTGTCGCCGAAGCGCAGTTCCTCCACGGCGACCACGTCGTTTTCATTGATGATCGGGACGACGAAGCGGTGTTCCAACAGCCGGTTAAGCGTGTTTTGCGCGTTGGCGTAGCAGATGCGGCTGTCGAGGTCCTGGTGCGTGAGGAGCACCTGCGCCACCGCCAGGCCGTGACGGCGAAAGTGCGATTCGTAAACGTGCATCAACCGCGACTGACCCACGGCGGCGCAGGCCTGGACCGACGGCAGGTCGCGCGAACGCTCCTTGATCCGCAGCGTGACCATCCCTGCGCCGACCGCCCCGCTGGAAACGACCAGGCACTCGTGCCCGGCCTGAACCAGGGCGGCGACCTCGGCGGTCAGGCGGCGGAACTGCGAAGTGTCGAGCGCGTTGCCACGCGGCGTCGTGAGCAGACCCGTCCCGAGCTTGATCACGAGACGACGGGGCGCGGGAGACATGATAGGTCCAATGCGAGAAGGAAGTTGCAAACGGCGGGCACTCCATCTACACTGCCGCTCCGTTTCAGGCAACTCCGCGCAGCCGTAGCTCAATTGGATAGAGCGTTGGCCTCCGAAGCCAAAGGTTATGGGTTCGACCCCCGTCGGCTGCATTTTCGAGGCGTTTTAAAGAATCTTGTGGCTGTGAGTAGCAAGCGAAGCGCTGCTACCGACGCCGCCAAAGTCCCGCGTTGCTCACGCTCCACTGAAATTTACGGGCATGTTCGCGGATCAGAAACGGCAGGTCCAAGGTTCGCATCAACTCGAAGTCCGGCTCCAGAATTTCGCGCAAAGACTCGAAGCTTCCCACCGTTTGACCGGAACGCTCGGACCCACCAAGCCAGTTCGCGCGGGGAGTGTAATCCTCCAGCCACGTGAACGGCGAGGCGATGACCAATTGGCCACCCGGTTTCAAGAGGCCCGGCAGTTGTTGTAAACTGGCGCGGGGTTCCGGCAGCCGGTCGACGAGATTAATCAGCAATGCCACATCGAACTGCCCAAGCGTTGCCCGAAGATTGCAAGCGTCACCGACCTCGAAGCGGACCCGCTGTCGGTCGATCCCGGTCGGTACCCTGGCCACACAGCGGGTCGTCAGGTCGCCTTCGTCGGCGCGGAGGTATTCCAAAATATCATCTGCCCGCAGGATTTCCGCCGCCCGGATGAAGTTGGCTGAATAGTCGATGCCGACCACCTCGGTGCAAAACCGCGCCAATTCGAAGCTCGACCGTCCTACCGCGCACCCCAGATCCAACGCGCGGGCCGAGGGCGGGATATCCGGTAGATCCAGGCATTCCGTCACGGCGCGCACCGCGAAATCCAGCGCGCCGGTCGGTCCGAACGGATACGGCAGGATTTCCTCCGCAGTGCCGTAGTGAAAAAGCAGGTACTCGGCCAGCAGCCGATCCGATTCGTAGGGATTGGCCGCCATGCCGCCCTTCTTACTTCAAGAGGTCGCGCAAATACGAGGTGGCCTGGTAGTTCTCAATCACCGCCACCGCCTCGCCGCCGCGCCGCATCAACACCCGCTGGCCGATAATCTCGGGCGTCTTCGTGGGCGAGTACAAGATGTCGTCGTGGGTCGCGTTGCCCTTGTGCTCGAAACGGTCTGGCGTGATCCCGCCGCCGAGATGGTCGCTGCGGCCGGTGGCGATGTGGAACGTGCCAAAGATCTTTTCGTCTTGGATGTCCCGACCCGAAACCGGGAGCATTTGCGTGCCGAAGCCGAGTTCGCCGAGTTCGCCGGTCGCGGGGTCGGCCAACAACTTGTCGCGGTGCGTGGAAACGATGTTTTCGTCGCCCTTGAGTAATTTGGCGTCCATCACGCGTCCGTCGCGCACGGTCATCAGGGCGATGGTGCCGTCCTCGTAGCGCATCGGGAACTCCCCCTCCGCGCCGGTCGGGACGAAATACACCTCGCCCGCCGGGAGGTTCGCCACGTCCGGGCCACCACGACAGAGGCCGTGGCTCTTTTGCGCTTCCTGGCCGCCCAAGTCGAGCCGCAGGCGATAGGTGTCGCCCTCGTAGCCGAAGTCGATTTCGACCGACTCCGCTTTCGTCAAGCCCAGACGCAACTTTTCGGCCTGTTTGCTGACTTCATCGTAATCGACCGACAGCCCTGAAGCGAGGATCACCGGGTTGACACCGTGCAGCGTGGCACCCCGGAAGCCGTATTGCTTGGCGAACGCGGTCAACGGCGCGGTGGCCGAGTAGGTCGAGATGCAAAGGATTAGGTCGTAATTCGGGTAGATGTCGCGTTCCAAGCTCAACTCGCGCCCCGAGGCATCGACGGCGAGGTCGGGAAGATCCAGGTTGCTACCGCCCGTGATTTTATAGGCAAACATCTCGCCGCCACTCAGGCCAAGTTCGTCGAGAACACCGTTCTTCAGCCCTTGCTGGAACGTTTCGTGAGCGATGCGCTGGATGGTCAGCTTGGGATCGGCCAAGAAGGCGTAGTCCTTCATCTGGTGCGGGTCCTGGAGGTCGATCAGGATGGCGACCCGCTCGTTCGAGTGAGGATTGAAAACGGTGCGCAGCAGCCGCGCCAAACTGAACGGCGGAAACGAATCGAGCGCGGGAGACGTAGGATTGGCAACGGGAAGTTCGGCGGTAGTGTGCATGGCGAAAATGCTGAGTTTTGTTACATCCGCTCTCTCAACTACATGATGAATGTCGCCCAATGTAGTTCGACATTGAACGATGCACAAGCGTACCTCACCAGACAGACGATGACGTCGGCGTCTCAAGCTGGTCCTGCGCCGATTTTTCCAGCTTGGGGAAGAAATTCAGTCCGGTGCGGCGCTCGATCTCGCGGATGCTGACCAGGTATGGGGCAAGCGTGCCGTGCTCGGGTAGCTCCTGGTCCATGATGAACGCCTCGGCGCGTACCCCGCCCTCGTGCTGCTGGACGATGATCATGTAAAACGCCTGCGGGATCGGCACGCGGTTGTGCAGGCGTTGCAGCCGGTCCAACGGCCCGAAAATCGGTCCGTCCATCACCCAAACCTGCCCGAACCGCCCGGTGTAATTCGTGGCGATTTTTAGTTCCAAATCTTTCCACAACCCAGCATTCAAATGGTGGCGTTGCGGGCAGACGTTGGACATTTTGAACGTTTCTTCCTGGGCGGGTGCGCCGAACCGCGTGCCAATGGCGAAATTTGGCGCCATGTGTCCCCGGTCGTAGCCGCTGGCTACGTAGTCGCCCGGCTCGACGCGCGCGGCAGTCCTAGGATCGACGAAAAACGTCTCGGGCCGCTTCGGTGGGCGACGGCTGGCCGGGACATCGAACACCCGGTAGCCGACCCAGGCGGGGTTCGCCAGGGTGTCGCAGTAACCGACGGTGTAGGCGCTGTTGTAGAGGGTGCGCACCTCGTGGGGAAAAGCGGCCCGTTGCGGCTCGCCGCCGAAGATCGTCTCCTGCCCGCCCTGCACATGGGTCGGGACGAACGAGCGCGAGAAATACAGCGTCCAGATGTCCCAGAGGACTTCCGTGATCTTGATGCGCTTGTGCTGCTGCGAGTAGTTCGAGACGAGGATTTGTACCTCGTGCTTGCGCTCGCCAGGCTGGAACAGATACCATCCGCCGGTCAGGACGACGCACAACGCCACGACGCCGAAGCTGGTGGCAGCAGCTTTTTGTTTGCCGCCGCGACCACCCCCGAAAAACAGGCCGATGAGCTGGACGACGAGGTCGAGCACGTTGACCTGCCCGCCCTGCCGACGTGGCGGCATCGGCTAGCCTCCGGCGGCTCCTTCACCGCCGGGCTTGGTCATTTCGACCGGGTCGAGCGCCGCCTGGAGTTCCGCCGGTGGCAGGACCGCCTGCTCCTCGCAGAGTTGACGCACGGTCTTGCCCGTCGTGCCGCTCTCTTTGGCGATTTCCGCCGCCCGGTCGTAGCCGATGATTGGCGCGAGGCTCGTCACCATCGCCATGCTATACTCGACCAGTTCCGCGCAACGCGCCTCGTTGGCGGTGATGCCGCGCACGCACTTCTCCGTGAATGCCTGGACGGCGTTGCTCAGGATGCGCGCATTTTCGAGGAAGTTGTGCGCCATGACCGGCATCATGACGTTGAGTTCAAAGGTGCTGCCCGCCGCGGCGGCCCAGGTCATCGTGGCGTCGCCGCCGAACACCTGCGCGCAAACCTGCATCAGCGCCTCGCACATCACCGGGTTGACCTTGCCGGGCATGATGGAGCTACCCGGCTGGGTCGAGGGCAGCGCGATCTCGCTGATGCCGCAGCGCGGGCCGCTGCCGAGCCAGCGGATGTCGTTGGCGATCTTGAACAGGCTGACCGCGATGGTTTTCACGTGGCCGCTGGCCTCAACGATCCCGTCTTTGGCGGATTGGGCTTCAAAATGGTCCGCCGCTTCGCGCAACGGCAGCTTCGTGCGCTTGCTCAGGTGCGCGATGGCCAGCCGGGGAAAGTCGGGATGACAGTTCAACCCGGTGCCGACCGCCGTGCCGCCCAGGGGCAATTCCTCCACCGCGCGCAACGCGCCGAGGAGGCGCTGCTTGCCGCTCTTGATCTGTTTGGCGTACCCGGCGAACTCCTGGCCGAGCCGGACGGGCGTGGCGTCCATCAGGTGCGTGCGCCCGATCTTGATCACGTCCCAGAACTCGCGCGATTTGTCGTTCAGCGCGTCATAAAGCGTCTCCAACGCAGGCATCAACTCGTTCTGCAAGACCTCGCCCGCCGCGACATGCAGCGCCGTGGGGATCACGTCGTTGCTCGACTGGCCCATGTTGACGTGGTCGTTCGGATGCACCGGCTTCTTCGAGCCGATGGCCTCCCCGGCGAGCTGCGAGACGCGGTTGGCCAACACCTCGTTGGCGTTCATGTTCGTGCTCGTGCCTGAACCCGTCTGGAAGATGTCGATGGGAAAATGCTCGTCCAGCACGCCCTCGATCAGTTCCTCCGCCGCCCGGTCGATGAAATCGGCCTGGGTGGCGGTGATCTTGCCGAGTTCCAGGTTCGCGCGGGCTGCCGCCTGCTTGACCAAGCCCAGCGCCCGCAGGTAGGAGCGGCCGAACCGGTAGCCGCTGATGGGAAAATTCAGGACGGCACGCTGGGTGGTGGCTCCGTAGAGAGCCTCGGCGGGCACGGGCAATTCGCCCATGCTATCTTTTTCGACACGCGTGGCGGGGGTGCTCATAAGAGGGGAAACCGCCGGGCGGCGGCGGACGGGTCAGCGGCGCGTCGAGTCGGCAGTCACAGGACGCCCCTTGCGGCTTTTCGGCAGGTGGCCATTCGCGCCGTTGCCGGGGTTGGCGGCAGGCTGACCATCCTTGTGAAACACCGTGATGAACATCGGCGGGACGTTGGCGAGGAAATATTCGCTGTCCGCGCGCGGGAAGATGGCGGGCACGGCGTGACCGCGCAGTTCGTTCGTCACCTGATAAATCACGAAATGACCGCCGGGCCGGAGCGCGTTGTAGGTGTCCTTGAGAATCTGGCGCTTTTTGCTCACCTCCATTGTGCTGAAGGGAATGCCGGAGACCACGTAATCGCAGTGTGTGAGGTCTTGCTTGGCTAACTCTTGAGGCAGGGTCGCGCAGTCGCCGTTGATGACGGTCACGCGCGAGTCGTGGGCGAACTCTTTTTCCAGCGCGCGGCAAAATTCCGGGTCCAGCTCGAACAGCAAGAACTTGGATTCCGGGTGGGCGTGCTTGAGCCAATAGCGGGTGTGGCAGCCCTCGCCGGGACCGTATTCGGCGAGCACCACGGGACGGGTCAGGTCCATTTTTTCGGCAACCCGGCGGATCATCAGCGACGAACTGGGCATGATGGAGGCCACCTGGAAAGGCCGCTGCAAAAAGCGGACGAGAAACAAGGCAAAGGAAGGCATGTTGGGAAAAAGTCGTCGGCGGGCACTGTGACAGATCATGCACGCTTGTCCAGTCTCGGATGCGTGCGCGCTCCCGGCCTGTCCGCCGGGGTCGGGAAGCTGATTATCAATCGACGCACGTTCCTCGGGTGCATGGGTCTAACGTGCGCCGAACATGAGGCGGCAGATGAGCACGGAGGCGACGACGCCGGTCAGGTCGGCGACGAGGCCCGTGGCCACGGCGTGCCGCGTGCGACGAATCGCCACCGAACCGAAATACACGGCCAGCACGTAAAAAGTCGTTTCGGTGCTGCCGAAGATGGTTCCGGCGGTGCGGACGATCAGGCTGTCGGGGTCGAAATGGTTCAAGAGATCAACGAAAATGCCCTGCGTGCCGCCGCCGCTGAGCGGGCGCATCAGCACGAGCGGCAGCAAATCGGCTGGAAATCCCACGGCGGCGAGGAACGGTCGCAAGCCGTCCGTGAGCAGCTTCATTCCCTCGCTGCCGCGAAACATCCCGATGGCCATCAGCATCGACACCAGGAACGGCACGATCTTCAGGGCGACCTGCACGCCCTCCCTGGCTCCTTCCACGAATTCGGCGTAGACCTTCAAGCCTCGGAGCGCGGCGTAGAGCGGGAAGAACGCCAGGATCAGCGGGATGGCGATGAGCGAAATTGCGCCGACCGTTTGCAGGAAGACATTTTGCCCGGCAACGGACGCCTGCGCGGAGAAGAACGCTTCGTGGACGAACAGCACCGCCGCCAACAGGCCGAAGAGGACGAGGATCGCCGGGCCGCCCTTGACCAGCGGCGGGACGACGAAAGATTCCTCACCGTCATCGGCCCCGACGGTGTCGGCGGGTTTCGCGGCGGACCGCCGGGAAGGGGCGGGCAGCGCGAACACCGGCAGATTTTGCAGCAGCTTGGCCGTGGTGATGCCCGCCAGGCACGCGCAGGACGTGGCGAACAGTGCCGTGCCCACGACGGCGGTCGGCTCCTTCGCGCCCTTCGCCGCCAGCAGAGCGACCACCGTCGCCGGGATGAGTTGCACGCTGCTGGTGTTGATCGCCAGGAACGTGCACATGGCATTGGTCGCCGTGCCGGGGGCCGGGTTGAGCCGCTCCAGATGGCCCATTGCCTTCAGACCCATCGGCGTCGCCGCATTGCCGAGGCCGAGCATGTTGGCGGCAATGTTCATGACCATCGCGCCCATCGCCGGGTGTTCGGGCGGCACATCCGGGAATAAGCGCCGCATCACCGGACGCAACGCGCGCGCCAATAATCCCACCAGGCCGGAACGTTCGGCCAAGCGCATGATCCCGAGCCAGATGGCTAGGGTGCCAACGAGCGGCAGCACCACGTCCACGACCGCCGCCTTCGCGCTGTCGATGGCCCCTTTCGTGACCTCCGGCAAGTGGCCGTTCCAGGCCCCGAGCGCCACGGAAACGAGGATGAGCGCGAGCCAGATGTGGTTGAGCATCGGTCGAAGGGATGGTCAACGGCGCACGACGCGCACGGGGATCGGCTCGCCGAGGAAATTGGGCTGCGTGCCGGAGACGTTCAGGGCCGTGAGCCCGGGCAGCCAGAGCCGACCCATTTGTTTGCCGCGCGCCATGCTCCCCCAGCCTTATTGGTCGGACGACGACCCGTCGAGCACCGATTCATCGGCGGACCAAGGAGTTTCTTTCAGGAGCGCGACGAACTGCTTCTGCGCCGGAGAGATCGTCCGGTGGCGGCGATAGATGACCCCGAGGGATCGGCACATACCGAAACACGCCAGCTCGACCGTCACCAAACGCCCGTCGCGCACCTCGTCGCCAACGCTGGTGAGCGGGACGATGGAGATACCGCTGGCGATCTCCACCGCGCGTTTGACCGTCTCGACGTTGTCGAATTCCTTCGCATGTTCGATACGAACGCGTTTCTCTTGTAACAACCGGTCGATCACCTTGCGGGTGGGCAGGTCCGGCTCGAAGGAGATGAATTTTTCGCCTTCCAGTTCGGAAAGTTCGATGGATTCGCGCGCGGCGAGCCGGTGGTTGGGATGACAGATCAGCACGAGCTTGTCGTGCCGGAAATCTTCCACGATCAAGCCGGTGCGCCTGGTCGGAAAAGCGACCAGTCCGAGGTCGGCGTCACCTTCGAGCACGTCGCCGTATACCTGGGAGGAACGCCGGTAATCCACGATGAGTTTTACCTCGGGATACTGCGCCTTAAATCGTTCCAGCAAAGGCGGCAGCTCGTGCAAGCCGATGCTGTAGATGGTGGCGATGCGCAACTCGCCCGCCACGACGTTCTGGAGTTCGCGGATGGTGTCGCCGAGGTGCTCGAAGGTATGCAGGATTTCCCGGCTCGCCCGCAGCAGGGCCTCGCCCTCCTGCGTGACGGAGAAATTCTTCTTCCCGCGCTCGATCAGGCTGACATCGTAACGCTGCTCCAGCGCGCGGACCTGCTGGCTGACCGCGCTCTGCGTGATAGAGTTTAACGCCGCTGCCCGCGAAAAACTGGACGTTTCGACGAGGTCGCAAAAGACCTTGAGAGTTTCAATTTGCATCCGCTGGAGCGAACTATAAGTAAAACTAATTGACCCGTCAAGCAGCCGAAATTTACCCATGGACAACGCCGACCCCCTGAAAGTCGTGCAGGACAACATTGCTCGTGCTGCCGTAAAAGCTGGGCGGCAGCCCGACGAGATCGAACTGGTGGCGGTTTCCAAGGGGCACTCGCCCGATGGCATCCGCGCCGTGGCGCAGGGCGGTCAGGCGGTTTTCGGCGAAAGCCGCGTGCAGGAGGCACGGGCGAAGATTGACCTGTTGCCCGGTCGGCTGCGGTGGCACTTCATCGGCCACCTGCAGAAGAACAAAATCCGGGCGGCGCTGCCGCTGTTCGAGCTGTTTCACGGGGTCGATTCGTTGGAAACTGCCCGGCAGTTCCAGCGTGTCGCGGAAGAGGAAGGGCTGCGTCCGCGCGTGCTGCTGGAAGTCAACGTCGCGGGGGAATCGACCAAATTCGGTTTCTCGCCGGAGGCCGTCGAGGCACAAACGGGAGATTTGCTCGGGCTGGACCGGCTTGAAATCGTCGGGTTGATGGCGATGGCCCCGTTCGACCCCGAGCCCGAAAAAGCGCGGCCCTACTTTCGCCAACTGCGCGAACTGCGCGACCGCCTGGAAAAAGAGGCGGGTGTCGGGCTGCCACAGCTCTCAATGGGCATGAGCGGGGACTACGAGGTGGCCGTCGAGGAAGGGGCTACGCTGGTGCGTGTGGGGACGGCCATTTTCGGGAAACGGATTGGCAAACAGTGGACGCCCGAGTCAGGGCTAGATTGAGCCGTGTTCCGCCCGGACCCACGCCAGCGCTGCCTCGCGGTCGGCGAACGCGCCCTCTAACTGGCGCGTTTGCACCGCTTCGAGGATCTGGCCGATCCGGGGTCCCGGCGGCAGGCCCAGCGCGATCAGGTCGTGACCGGTCACGAAGGGTTTGGGGATAAGCGGTTCGTCGGCGAATTCGGCCTGCTTAGCCCGCAGAAATTGGTGGTTGTCGAGCATTCCGTGACTGGAAAGACAATCGACACGGTGTAGCTCCATCTCGTCCTCGAACCCAGGCCGAGCCATGAATCGTTTGAGCTTGGCAACGCGCATGTGCGGCACGTCTTTGAACGCCATGTGCTGCCGGACCGCCTCCACCGTTGCGTCGATGATTGCGCGCGAGAAGCGCAGGCGCTCCATCACCTTGACGGCCATCTCCGCGCCGACGCGCTCGTGGCCGTTGAAGCGAATGCGCCCGGTTTCGTCCGTCCGAGAGGTCGGCGGCTTGCCGATGTCGTGCAGGAGCACGGCGAACACCAGCGGCACGGTGACCTGCTCCGGCAGCAGCGTCAGCATGAGCCGGGTGTGGATGAACACGTCGCCCTCCGGGTGAAACTGCGGCGGCTGCTCGCAGCCCTTGCAGGCGTCGAGTTCCGGCAACACCTGGCGCAGCAAGCCGCTGGCGTCCAGCAGGTCAAACCCGCGCACGCGGCTCGGCGCGGTGAAGATTTTGACGAGTTCATCCTGAATGCGCTCGGCGCTGACCGCGCCGACCTGGTCCGCTTGGGCGCGCACGGCGTCCCAGGTGGCCGGGTCCACCTCGAAACCCAGCGTCGCCGCGAAGCGCGCGGCGCGCAGCAGGCGCAGACGGTCCTCGCGGAAGCGCGCGGAGGGGTCGCCGATGGCGCGAAGCACCCGCGCGGCGAGGTCGCGCTGGCCGTCCACGAAGTCGATCACCCGTTCGGCCAGCGGATCGTAGAACATGCCGTTGACCGTGAAGTCGCGGCGTTCGGCGTCGCCTTCAGGGGTGGTGAAGGTCACACCCTCGGGCCGCCGACTGTCGAGGTAGGCGCCGTCGGCCCGGAAGGTGGCGACCTCGATCTGGTGGCCGCCGTCCATGACGCGGATCACCCCGAAATGCGCGCCGACCGCCACCGTGCGCGGGAAAAGCGCCTGCACTTGCTCGGGATCAGCATCGGTGGCTACGTCGAAATCCTTGGGCGGGACGCCCCGTAACGCGTCGCGCACGCAGCCTCCGGCGAAATACGCGGTGAAGCCCGCTTTTTGTAAGCGACTCACCACGTTGCGACCGGCGGCTTCCATTTCCATCACGCCGTCTATAATAGCACGGCGGCGCGCGGTCCGCCGTTGAACAAACCGCCCGGTCGGGCGACAATGGGCGCGCCCGCCGTCCTGCCACCCATGACCGAACCCGCCCGCCGATTCCAGCATTACGAGGTGCTCACGCGCGCGGACGGTCACGCCTGGGAACTCGGGCGAGGCGCGATGGGTATCAC
Source organism: uncultured Chthoniobacterales bacterium (assembly GCA_964242205.1). Lineage (GTDB taxonomy): Bacteria > Verrucomicrobiota > Verrucomicrobiia > Chthoniobacterales > SZAS-18 > CAHJWO01. Next base: position 18,956 of record CAXTBX010000055.1, on the reverse strand, counting down.
GTACAAGGCATTCGACGTGAACCTGTGCTGCGAGGTGGCGCTGAAGGTCGTCAATTCGGCCCTGCTCAACCATCCTGGCGCGCGAGAGAGATTCGTGCGCGAGGCGCGGTCGGCGGCAGCCCTGCGGCATCGCAACGTGGCCAGTGTGTATCACCTGGGCAATGACGGCGAACACTTCTTCTACGCGATGGAGTACATCGACGGGGAAACGCTCGACACGCTCGTCCGGCGGCGGGGCCCCATGCCTGTGGCGACCGTGCTGGACGTGCTGTTGCAGGTGGCCAAGGCGCTGGTGGCCGCCGAACGCCAGCAACTCGTTCACCGCGACCTCAAGCCGTCTAACCTGATGGCCGTCCACGAGGACGGCGACGAGGCGATGACGATCAAGGTCATCGACTTCGGTCTGGCGCGGACCGCTGCCGGAGTGGAGGGGGCCGCACAGGTCACGATGGGCGGCTTCGTCGGCACACCGCAGTACGCCAGCCCCGAGCAACTGGAGGAACGTCCGCTCGACGCGCGCTCAGACATTTACAGCCTGGGCGTGACCGGTTGGTACCTGCTGACTTCCGCGCCGCCGTTCTCCGGGTCGCTGGCGGCAGTGTGCCAGCAGCAGATCAACCAGCCGCCGCCGTGGGATAAGCTTGCGCAGGCGGTTCCTGAAGGCGTGCGTCGGCTCCTCGGCCACCTGCTGGCGAAGGACCCGGCGGAGCGTCCGCAGAACGCGCGCGAATTGCGGACAGAGGTCGAGCAAGTGCTGGAATCGCTGCCGGAAACGGCGCGCGACGTGGCGTGGGAAACCGCGCTCCCGCCGCGCGACGGGCTGCCGCTGCGCAAGCGGCTCGGCGAGCGGTATCTGGTGGAATGTCTGCTGGAGGAGCAGCCGGGGACAAAGGTTTATCTGGCCCGCGACGAGGCGCGGGACGACGAGAGCGTGGTCATCCGCACCCTGCCCGCGCTGGCGGCGGTAGGGAGCGACGCCCTGGAAAGTCTCCGGCAGGAAGTCCGGCTGGTGCAAGCGGCGGCGCATCCGGGGTTGACCGAAATCTACGCGCTGCAAGCCGGTGAGGGCAGCGGGCCGCCCTACCTAGTCGAGGAGGCGCTGGCGGGTTTCAGCCTGCGGGACTTGCTCGCCGCGCACGACGGCGCGTTAGCTTTGGGCGATACCCTGCGGCTGGTCGAGCAGGCCGCGACCGCGCTGGACCACGCGGCGAGGTGCCGGTTGGAGCACCTCGACCTGAGCATCGGTCATCTTTGCGTGCATTTCCCCTTCGCGGACCCGCACCTGGACGCGCACGATTCGACGGCAGTCCTACGCACACTGCCGATGGACCGGTGGCCGACCTGGGGCGTCAAAATCCACCCGCTCTCGACGCACCGCAGCGCGACCGAGCACCACACCTGGGCCGGTGATCTCACGCTGTTGCCCGGCATGGAGCATGGCTCGGGCGGGGCCCAAGCGGCGTCAGCGTCGTACCTGAAGGCGTTGGCCGCCGTGACGTGCGAACTGCTCGGCGGATCGCGCGGGACAGCGGCGGGCACGGGGCCGGCGCGCCTGCCCGCCACCGCGTTGCCGAGTTTGAACGAGGCGGGTAACAATGTGCTGCGCGATGCATTGGCAATCCGCCCGCGTTATACGACTTGTCAGGAATTTTACGCGGCGCTCGTGGACGCCGCCAGCGCCGCGAAGCCGTATCCAGCGCGGGCGACCGTCACCGGCACCAGTCTTTTTCCGCCGAAGCCGGCGATCAATCCCGTGGCGGCCCAGACCGTCGGCGAGGAGACGAGCGCCTGGGACCGGCTGCAAATAGGGCGGCAGCCGACGGTTCATCCGGGCCGCTGGTTCTTGGTCATCGGGGCTGTCGTCGGCGTGTTCCTATGCGCGTTCGGCGCGGTGCTTGCCCTGTTGTTGCATGGTGGCACACGCTCGAATCAGCCTGCGCGGGCACGGACTGCCGAGCGGAAAACTCTCCCCTCACCTTTTCCTGCGACCACGGTGCCCGTGACGCCCGTTCGCGTTGCTGCACAGCCGAGCGTCGCGCCGTCGCCCTTCGCCGCGCCGCTGGTGAAGGTCGTCCCGGTCGCTACTCCGTCTGCGGAGCCCACGAGCACCCCGCGAGTCGACGAAAGTCCACCGGAGGCCGCGGTGCATTTTTTCAGCAAACCCCGTGGCGCGGAGGTCCGCTGGCACGGACGGCTCCTGGGCGTCACTCCGACCACGGCGCAACTGCCGCCGGGCGAGCAGGAATTAGTGGTCCGCTACCCCGATGGCCCGGAGACGCACCAAACGGTGGTGGTACGGGGCGACCAGGAGGGAACCGACGTGGAGATTCAACCCATGCGGACGGATCTGTTGCCGCTCAACGTGCCGCCGTCCCGCCGGGAAGAGAACGGCGGGGGGAATCGCTTGCCGCCCAACCAACCGAGGATCGCCACGCCTCCGCCACGGCGCACGGCGACGCCGGTGCGGCGGCCCTTGCCGTTGGAGCCGTTCACGCAGGGCGGCGACCAACCTAGCGCGTCGGGGCCAAGGGATAACCGCTAGACCACGGACGACCCTGGGAATGTCGACGGCCGGACCAGCCATCGCCGCCAGCCGTGGCTGGCCGCCGTGGCGATGGCCCAGAAGATGATTGGCACCACCGGCATCAGGTAACGGTCCAATGGTCTGCCCACCGTGCTCAACAATACCAGGTAGTAGTACCAAAGGAGGACGTTCCCGATCCAGAACAGGCGTTCGCGGCCCCGGGTAATGTAGACCAGCCACGGGAGCAGCATCGTCGTAATAAAAACCGGCGAAACGAAGCGAACCCGACCGATTCCCCTCAGAAACCGGGCAAAGCGCTGGAGCAGTGCGTCGTGCTTCGTCGCTGCGTGGATCACTTCATGGGACCGCTCGATCTCGAAAACACGCTGGGTCAACGGGTCTTCGTTCCCCTTGCTCGTCGCGTAAATTTTCGCATCGCGGGCGGCACCGTCGAGGGTTTTGGGATCGAAGGGCGTCATCCGCTGTGCGGAAACGAAATTGAGATACCACAAATCATGTAGAACCTGCCGCGCATAGGCTCCGGGGTGGTGCGAAACGGCTTCCAGACCAAGCCGCCAACTGACGCGGTTCACATCAACCAAGGTGCCTCCGCGTTCATCCACGATGATCGTTTTCAACGTGGGCACCACGGTCCGTTTGACGATCTCGTTGTTGTCGAGTTTGCCCGTGCGCCGGAAGCGGTCGGCGTAAGCCGCCGCCTGGTCGTGGATGCGCGCCTTGATGTCGGGCAAAATACCGCCCGGCTCCAGGTAGGACCACTGGGCAGTTCGACCCAGGAACATCTGGCCATCCTCCGGCTCGGGCGGGCGGGTGGTGCCGCTCCATTTGTTGTATGATTTCGATGCGGCCAACGGCAACAGGAAAAGCAGCAGGTAGGTTCCGCCCAGGCCAAGGGCCCGGCGCGGCCGGGTGCGCCAGTTCCACACCGTCAGCCCCAAGACGATCAGCGGAAACACCGGAAAAATCCCTTTCAGCAGTTGCATCAGGCCGGTGGACAAGCCGCTCGTCATCATCCAAGAGATCGAGCCTTTGCGGAGGGCACAGCACCAAGCGCCAAACGCCGTAGTGGCAAAAAATGCCAACAAGGTCTCGTTGCGAACCAGTTTTTCCAGTTCTAACGGCATTCCGTAAAAAACGTAAATACAACTGCAAATTGCTAGCGGCAAAGCAGATCTGATGCCCAGCCAGCATCTCGCTAGAGCCACCGTCAAAAAAGTGGTCAGGATTCCCAGCAAAGCCTGCAACTCGGTGACGGTGCGAAGGGTGCCGCCGAATTTCAGCACCGCCGCGATGAAAAGCGAGTACACCGGGCCGCGCCGGGCACTCGTCACCCACTCGCCGCCGTGCAGCCAGTTCAGCGCGGGCAGCACGTAGCTGCCGCTATCTCGCGTCCAAACATAGGTCGGCAAACAGGCAGCCGCCCACCAGCGGAGGCCAACCACACAGGCCGCGAGTACAAGCCAAAGCGTGATTTCAACGCGTGGCGCGAGACGCCCACGCAACCCAGCCCGGCGAACAGATGACCGGATGATCGGCACGGCTGGCATGGTTCGACAACGCTGACGCCGGACCGCTCAGCGCATCGCGCCTTCCGCCGCCTCTCCCGGTTCGGTCTCGCTGGCGTTGATGGCGTCGATCAGCAGGCGCATCCGCCCGAAATTACGCCGGTGCGGTGTGAAGATCAGCCGGGGCAGCGCCGCCAGTTCCGGTTCGTTCTTCTCCTGCCGCAACGCCGGGCCCTGAAAGAATCGGCCCTTGCGAAGAATGTCGCCGAACGTGTCGTTGAGCTTTTGCACGGCGCTAGCCGTCAGCTTGCGGGCGAGGCGAATCACCATCTGGTCGCCGACGTAGCGGCTCGATTGGTAAGTTTTGTAGAAATGCCGGATCTCGGCCACCGCGTCCTCGATGTTGTTGGTAAGGCGGAACAGGCTGAAATCATCCTCCGAGATGAGGCCCAGCTTGAGCAGGTGGCCGCGCATGAAGTCGTTCCAAGTCTCCCAATAGTGGCCCTGCGGCTCGTCGACGAGCACCAGGGGGATCATCTTCGCCTTGCCCGTCTGGAGCAGCGTCAGCGCCTCGAACCCCTCGTCCATCGTACCGAACCCGCCCGGGAACAGCGCGATGGCGTGGCTCTCCTTCATGAAGTTGAGCTTGCGCGTGAAAAAATAATTGAAGTTTACCAGTTTGGGGTCGCCCTCGATGGTGACGTTCGCGCCCTGCTCGAAGGGCAGCCGGATGTTGAGCCCGAAGCTCTGGTCCGCACCGGCACCCTCCTGCGCCGCGCCCATGATGCCGTCGCCGCCGCCGGTGATGATCATGTAGCCCTCCTCGGTCATCCGCCGCGCGAACTCGACCGCCGCGAGGAATTCTGGCGCTTGGGGCGAGGTCCGGGCGCTGCCGAACACCGAAACTTTGCGAAAATGCGTGTACCGCGCGAAAAGGCGCGCCGCGTAGCGCAGTTCCTTGAGCGAGCGGTTGTACATCTTCAGGTCCGCGATGCTCATGCGGTCCTGCGCCATCTTGAGCACCGTGCCGACCATCTCCTCGATCAACTCCGGCGAGTGGTCGTAGCCCCAGCGTTTGACGAGTTCCTTGACCTGCTGGTCGATGCCGGGGTCGCCGGTCGGCGGTTGCACAACGTCGATGGGCGGCGGGTCCACCGCCTCGTGGGCATGATGATTTTCGGGCTGCACGCGGCCTATTTACAACCGTTCGGGGCGGGAGCGCAACCGATGGTTGCCGTCGCCGCCGGTCTTGGTTAGCGTGCTGGCCCTTCCCGCCACCCTATGATCGTTGTCATCAAACCCCACACCCCGCAGAACCAGATCGACGCCGTGATCGCCGAGGTCGAAAAGCTCGGCTATACCGCGCACACGATCTCCGGCGCGTTGCAGACGGTGGTCGCCGCCATCGGCGACGAAACCACGCACACCACGCTCGAAAGCCTCAACGCCCTGTCGCAGGTCGAGCGCGTGATGCCGGTGCAAAAACGTTACAAGCTGGTCAGCCGCGAGTCGCACCCCGAACCAACGATCATCGATGTGGACGGCGTCCCGGTCGGCGGCCCGGCGCTGGCAGTGATCGCCGGGCCGTGCTCGGTCGAGAGCGAGGAACAATTGCTGACCACCGCACGGGCGGTCAAGGCCGCCGGGGCGACGATGCTGCGCGGCGGCGCGTACAAGCCGCGCACCTCGCCCTACGAGTTTCAGGGGTTGGGCAAGGAGGGCTTGCGCTTGTTGCGGCTGGCCAAGCAGGAAACCGGGCTGAAAATCGTCACCGAACTGCTCAGCGAATACGACGCGGACTTCGTGGCCGAGACGGCGGACGTGCTGCAAATCGGCGCGCGCAACTCGCAGAATTTCCGGCTGCTGGTGGCCGCCGCCAAGACCGGCAAGCCGGTGTTGCTTAAGCGCGGGCTCAGCCAGCGCATCGAGGAATGGCTGCTCAGCGCGGAATATGTCCTGAGCGCGGGCAACCCGAACGTCATGCTCTGCGAGCGAGGCATCCGCACCTTCGAGACTTACACGCGCAATACGCTGGACCTCGCGGCGGTCGCCATCGCCAAGCGCGAGACGCACCTGCCTGTCATCGTCGATCCCAGCCAGGGTTGCGGGCGGGCGGACCTCGTGCCGGCGCTGTGCGCGGGGGCGGTGGCGCTCGGCGCGGATGGGCTCATCATCGAGGTGCATCCCAACCCGGCGGAAGCGCTGAGCGACGGACAGCAACAGGTGGATTTCAAGATTTTCGGCGAACTGATGGCCAACCTGAACCCGTTCCTGCGGGCGGTGGGCCGCACCGCCGCGTGATGGTTAGCGCCGGGCCAGCCGGTAAAAAAGCACGCCGCCGAGCAGCAGGAAGATTACGTTCGGCATCCAGATCAACACCTCGGGGTGGAAGTTCGCCCTGTCGCGCAGGGTGTTGACCACGATAATGATGAGGAAATAGGTGAACGCCACGATGAGGCTCAACCCGAACCCGGCGCTCGTTTCCTGACGATGGGCGGTAATGCCGAGCGGGATGCCGATCAGCGCGAACGTGAAGCACGCCAGCGAATAGGAAAACCGCTTGTTGAGTTCGGTGAACGCGGCGGTAACGCTCGAAGTATCCCCGCGCACGAGACGTTTGAGCGCGGGGTCATCAGGCGCATCGCTCTGGCGGGCCTTGTCATTCTTGAGTTGGGTGCGTTTGTCCGCCAGATCCTTTTGCAATTCGTCGTAAGTATATGATTCGACGCGTCGCCGACCCTGCTTTTTCGCGTAAAGCTCCTCCAACGAGATCGGGAACACGAAGTCGCGCATGGTGATGCCGGGGTGGATCTTGCTCAGGTCGTTCGGCGCGCTGGGGTCGCGCTGTTCGTAGCGGCCCCCTTCGAGGCGCATGATGATCTGCTTGTTGGCCAGATCGGTTTCCAGCGCGCCGGAGCGGGCGAACACCACGCGCACCGGCTTGTTGTCGGCGTTGAGGTCAAAGACGTGGATGTTGTGCAGCCGGTTGCCTTCCTTGCTGCCGACGTAGATTTTCTTGTTGGGAAAGTCCGAAATGACTTGGTCGCCGCTGAACGCCGCCGCCGGGTTGTTCGTGGCTACCTGGAAGAAGGCGTCCTTCAAATTTTGCTGCGCCCGGGGGGCAACGTACAGGTTAATCCAGAGGCAGACCCCCGAGAAAAACACCGCTAGCAACAGGATGGGCCGGGCGATGCGCCAGATGCTCAGTCCCGCCGTGCGTAAGGCGGTCAACTCGTTGGTGGCCGAGATTCGCCCGAACACGAGCAGGACGGCGGTCAGAAACCCCCAGGGGATGCTGAAAATCAGCGACAGCGGCAGGAAATACGCGACGAAGGTGATGATGTACGTGGCCGGGACGTTGTGATCCACGACCACCTCGAAGAGCCGCTTGAAAATCTGGCCGAGCACGAGCACAAGGCTCAGTGTGGCAACCGCGAACAGCGCGGAGGTCAACAGTTCGCGGCCAAGGTAGCGGTCGATGAGGCGCATGGAAAAAGCCCAGACCAGCGAAACCGGGCGTCAAAACATTGCGGAACAGCCGACCCGGCGCAATGCTGATCTTTTTCCCTCCCCCTCCGATCCCATGATTCCCCAGGAAACCATCGAACGCGTGGCCGCCGCGAGCGACATCGTGGACGTGGTGGGCAGCTACGTGCCGCTCAAGCGGGCGGGATCGACGTACAAAGCGCTCTGCCCATTTCACAAAGAGAAGTCGCCGTCGTTCACGGTCAATCCCGGGCGCCAGATGTTCAAGTGCTTCGGCTGCGGGGCGGGCGGCTCGGTGTTCAAATTCGTGACGATGTTCACGAATATCGACTTTCCGTCGGCAGTGCGGATGTTGGCCGAGAAGGCGGGCATCGCCATCGTCGAGGACCAAGGGGACTACGAGGCCGAGCGCGGTGCGGGGCAAACGCGCCGCCGGTTGCTGGCGCTACACGCCGAGACCGCGGACTGGTTCCACCGCAATCTGATGAAATCGCCCGGCGCAGGGGCGGCGCGCGAATACCTCAAGTCGCGCAGCCTGAGCGGCGAGGTGGCGGCGCGCTGGAAGCTTGGCTACGCGCCGGACGCGTGGGACGAATGTTTGCGCTGGGCGGGGGAACGGGGCTACCGGCGGGAGGAACTCGTGCAGAGCGGTCTGGTCAAACCGAAGGACGAGGACGACGCCAGCGGGCGGGGCCGGGTGTACGACCGGTTCCGGGACCGGCTGATGTTTCCGATCAGCAACGAGGTCGGCGAGGTCATCGGGTTCAGCGGGCGGGTGCTGTCGGCGGACGCCAAGGGGGCAAAATACGTCAACTCGCCGGAGTCGCCCATCTTTACCAAAGGCAAGGTGTTGTTCGGCCTGCACATGAGCAAACGGGACATCATCAACGAGAAGGTGGCGGTCATCTGCGAGGGCCAGATCGACCTGATCACGGCGTTCGAAGCCGGGGTGCGCAACGTCATCGCGCCGCAGGGCACCGCGTTCACGGAGATGCAGGCGCGGCTGCTCAAGCGGCACGCCGACGAGGTCGTGCTGTGTTTTGACTCGGACGACGCGGGCCAAGGCGCGGCGGAGAAATCCCTGCCGAAGCTGCTCGAAGCCAACGTGAGCGTGAAGATCGCCGCGATGCCGCCGGGCGAAGACCCGGATTCGCTGATCCGTTCGCAGGGTGCGGAGGCGTTCCAGACGCGGATCAAAGCGGCACGCGATTTTTTCGATTTCCAGATTGACCGGCTGGCGAAGGTCTATGACCTCGATGCGCCGCGTGGTAAGGCGCAGTTCAGCCGCAAGCTCGCCGAGTGGGTGGCATTGTTGACTGACAACGTCTTCCGCGAGGCCGTGGTCGGCAAGGTGAGCGCCCGGGTAGGGCTATCCGCGCAGGATTTCCGCGCGCTGTTGCGCCGCCAGCCGGGTCCGCGCGCCGAACGGGAGTCGGTGGACCTGCGCGAAAGCGGCGCGGGCACGGAAGGGCCGACGGCGGAACCCACCGCCCCGACGTTCGAGACACCACCGCGCGAGGTCGGTATTTTGTTGAAGGTCGCGCTGCAGGACGATGAAGCCCGGCGTTGGCTGCTTGCCCAACCGTGGGAGGAAGTGTTGCACCAGATCGCGGGGGGCGAACTGCTCGGGCGGGTGCTGATGGCCGATTTCAACGTGGCGAACGCCACCGGTCTGAGCGCGTTTCTGGGCGCGCTGCCGCCCGGCGAGGAGGCCTACCTGACCGGTCTGGCGATGGATCGCCCCTTCCCCCACCCGCTCGCCGAGGCGCGCGGCCAGTGGGGCGGCGTGGAGCGCAAGCTGCTCGGCGAGCGTCAAACGGCGCTGGAAGCGCGTCTGCGCATCCCCGGAATTACCCCGGAGGAAGCCGCGCGTTTACAGAAAGAAGTGCTTGACCTCCAAGGGAGGCTCAAAGAGATTGCGCGGCTCTGATGATCCCGCCGTGCTGGCTGGTGCTTGATCCTCGGCGCTCCTCAACCGTCTTTGCCTCCGCTCCATCGTCACTATGGCCAAAGTGCATCCGTCCGCTCCCACCGCCAAGAAGCAAGCCAGCAAGCGGGAAGCGCCCACGAGTACCAAGGTTAAAACAAAAGAGAAGGCCGCTGCCAAGCCAAAAACGAAACCCGCCCCGGTTCCGCAGGGCTCGCCCGCCGCCAAAGCGCCCGCCAAGAAGGCCAAAGCTGAAAAGCCGGCACCCGTCGTCCACGCGCCCACCGCCAAAGTACAAGCCGAGGCGCACGAGACGCAGGAAAAAATCCGCGAGTTGATCAAGCTCGCCAAGGAGCAGGGCTACCTGACATGGGACGACCTCAACGAGGCGCTGCCCGATGGCGTCAACGATCCTGACCTGATCGAATCCATCCAGACGCGCCTGCGCGCGATGGAATTCGACATCATCGAGGCGGTGGACGTAGACCGGTACAAAGACCTCAAAAAGGAGCAGGAACAGGAAACCGAGCAGGACGACGGTGAGGAGGACGATGAAAAGGAAGAAAAAGCCGACGACGAAAAGAGCGAAAGCGGCGGGCGGCTGGACATCCTGGACGATCCCGTCCGCATGTACCTCAAGCAGATGGGGCAGGTCCCGCTGCTGACCCGCGAACAGGAGGTGGAAATCTCCAAGCGGATCGAAGATTCCGAGGCGCGCGTGCAGCGTCACCTCAACCGGTTCGGGTTCATCGCGCGAGCCCACCTCGACCTCGCGCAAAAGCTGGTCGAGGGCCGCGAACGGTTCGACCGGGTGATTCTCGATAAAAAGATCGAAAGCCGCGAGCGTTACCTGAAATCGCTGCCCAAGCTGTGCGAACAGTTGGAAACGGCAGGTAACGAACTGAGCCGCTTGTATCTGGCCCGTTCGGCGGGCAATAAGGTGGCCAACAGCGAAGCGGGCCGCAAAGATTTCCATCGACAACACGAAAGCCTGCAAAAGCTGTACCCGAAGTTTTATTTCAAGCAGAAGGTCACGGAAGAGTTCGTGCACCTTGCCGACGACAATTACCGGTTGCTCAAGCAACTCCAGTCGCAGATACAGACCCCGGCGAACGGTTCGAGCCACCGCGTGGATTACTCCGCCAAACTCAAGGAACTGGAAAACCAGTTCTGGCAGACGCCGGACGAATTTGCCAAGGAGTACCACGAACTCTGGGGCTGGCTGCACAAGGCCCGCAAGGCCAAGGACGAAATGGTGGAAGCCAATCTTCGCCTGGTGATCTCCATCGCCAAGAAGTACACGAACCGGGGTCTGTCGTTCCTGGATTTGATCCAGGAAGGCAACATGGGCCTGATGAAGGCCGTGGAAAAATTCGAGTACCGGCGCGGCTACAAATTTTCCACCTACGCGACGTGGTGGATCCGGCAGGCCATCACGCGGTCCATCGCGGACCAAGCGCGCACGATCCGCATCCCGGTCCACATGATCGAGACCATCAACAAGTTGATGCGCGTGCAAAAACAGTTGGTGCAGGAATATGGACGCGAGCCCACCCCGGAGGAGGTGGCCGAAGAGGTCCATCTGCCCGTCGAACGCGTCCGGGCGGTGTTGAAGATGGCGCAACAGCCGATTTCGCTGCAAGCGCCGGTAGGCGACAGCGAGGACACGAACTTCGGCGATTTTATCGAGGACAAGGGCGCGGACAACCCGTCAGACATGACGGCGATTGTCCTGCTCAAGGCCAAGATCAAGGACGTGCTCGAAACGCTCACCGAACGCGAGCGGCAGGTGCTCGAACAACGGTTCGGCCTGATCGACGGTTACAGCCGCACGCTGGAGGAAGTGGGTCGGCAATTCAAGGTGACGCGCGAGCGCATCCGGCAGATCGAGGCCAAGGCGCTGCGCAAGATGCGTCATCCGACGCGCATCCGGCAATTGGAAGGTTTTCTCGAAGCCACGGAGGCCTAGCGGTTTGCCGCCGGTTCACGGAGGCTTGAACCTGCGGGCCGCCGGTGTTAGGAACGCCTTGCATGTTTCCGGCTGCGGTCATTCCTCTCCCCGACGCCGCCAATGCCGTCGAGAGCCTCAGCGCGGCGCGCGCGGGCGAGATGCTGCTGGCGGCGCTGGCCGTTTATCTGGTGCTGATCGCCGCCGGGCGACTGCTCAAACGGCGTTCTGGGACACGGTTGGGCGTCATCTACCAACTGTTCTGCGTGGCGGCGGGGCCTTACGCCGCCGTCGTCATTTTGCAGCCCAAGTTCCCCGGACACACCGAATTGGGCGCGCTGACGGCTCTACTAGGCACCGGGGTGCTCATCCGCCTGATCGACCAATATTTCTGGCGGTGGTATTTCGAGGAACGGCGCAAGACGGCGGTGCCGAAATTCATCCGTGAGGTGGCCGCCGGTTTGCTGCTCATCGTGGTGATCCTGCTGATCATCCAGTACGGATATGGTAAACCGATCCCCGGCCTGCTCGCGGCCTCGGGCGTGGTCGGCATCATCCTGGGGTTTGCGATGCAGGATTCGCTCGGCAACATCATCGCGGGTTTTGCTTTGCAGTTCGGACGGCCTTTCCAGGTCGGCGATTGGGTGCTGATCGACAACCAGCACGTGCAAGCGGTGGAGATCAACTGGCGTTCGACCCGTTTCATCACCACAGACGAGGTTCAGCTCGACGTGCCGAACCAGCAGCTCGTCAAGCAAACCATCACGAATTTTCACGGTGGAGGAGCGGTCCACGCGATGCGGTTCGAGATCGGCATCGACTACGAGGTGCCGCCGAACCGGGTCAAGGATCTGCTCGCGCGGGCGGCGGAGGCGGCCCCAGGTGTCCGGTCGGAACCCGCGCCCACCGTGACGCTCAAAAATTTCGGGGAAAGCGGCATCGTCTACGAAGTGCGGTTCTGGCTGAACGATCACCGGCTGTACACGCCGACGAGCGACGCCGTGCGCACCAACGTCTGGTACGCCCTCCACCGCAGCCAGGTACGCATCCCCTTCCCCATGAGGACGCTGCACCTCGAACGGACCCACGCGTCGCGCCAGAAGGCGGATCACCACGAGGCGCGGCACAAGGCGGTGCTCGAACTGCTGCGCCAGCAACCCGTCTTCGCCACGATGGGCGAGGCGCAAATCCAGATGCTCGTCAGCTATTGTCCGGCGCAGCACTATGGCCGGGGCGAGGTCATTATCCGGGAAGGCGCGAAGGGCACGTCGATGTTCGTGTTGATCAAGGGTGAGGCGGGTGTAACCGTGCGTCCCGACGAAAACCCGACTTGGGTCGCCACGCTGCGCGGCGGCGATTGCTTCGGCGAGATGTCGCTGCTGACAGGTGAGAAGCGCAGCGCGAGCGTCATCGCCAGCAGCGACTGCGAGGTCATGGAGATCACCAAGCCGGTGTTCGCCGAGATCGTCAACCAGGACCCGGCAATCCTGACCCGCCTGAGCGAGTTGCTCGCCCGGCGCCAGATGGAGACCGAGGGGATCGTCGCCGCCCATGCGTTGCGCTCGGCCAACGTGGAGCAGCGCGTGCAGGAATACCAAGCAGGGTTTCTCGCACGCTTGAAGTCGTTCTTCGAGTTGTGACCGACACCGTTTCAAGTGGGCAGAGCCCGCGGAGGGGTCAGCGGAAGAGCGGCGACCCCAGCCAGAACGGGTCGGCCACGCCGCGCCGATAGGCCTCCAGCGCGCTCGGGGACGAGTTCACGCGCAGATTACTGTAGAGCATCGACTTATTACTGTTGGCAATGGCGCCGTTTTGCCAGCGCTCGTGCCAATAAACAGCCGCACGCACGCGCGGACACGTCGTCCGCATTTGCTCAAACCCCTCTGTCAGCCAATCCGCTTTGCTGCCGTGTTCGGGGTATTCACCGACCCCCCATTCCACCACCATCACCGGTTTGGTCGGGTTGAGTTTGCAGAGTTCTTCGTAGGGCGCCTGCATCATGTTCTCGAACTCCGACCATTTCTCGTCGTCCGGAAACAGTTGGCCGTACACGCTCAAACCCAGCCAGTCCACGTAATCGTCACCTGGGTAAAATTGCTGCATCGTGTTCCACGGCGCATAAGGGTCCGAATAATTGTTCAGGTGGAGCACCCACAGGACGTTCGTCGCTCCACGGGCGCGCACCCGGTCCACGATGTAACGGTAAGCGCGCTTGAAAAATTCGGGTCCGGCGTAACGGGACGGATCAGCGCCCGCCACGGGCTGCGCGCCGCCGTAACGACTCGCCGACCACGGGAACCAGTATCCGTTCGCTTCGTTGCACAGCGACACGAACAAAGGTCCGCCAAAGGCTTTTGCGCCCTCGGCCCACTGGTCAATGTAAGCGTCACACTTTCCGGCGACGACATTGTCCAAGCTGAATTTGTTCGGGTTGTGAACGGCTACCGAATCTTCCTTGTAGGGCCAGTCCCACGGCGACCAGAAAATCAGCGGCACCGAACCGTGTCCGGCCACGATGTGCACCTGTTCCGCCGGGAAATGTTGTTCTCCCCAGAAGCTGGAAAACGCGACGATGGCCTGGTGTTTGCCGACGAGTTGCTCGAAATCCTCGATGGCTTCGAGGGTGACGTTGTCCTCGCGTTCGCCGAAGTCGATGTAAGCGCCGGTGTAGGCACCGTGCGCCGGGATGGCGAGTTGCGGCGGTTGGTCGACGACCGAACCCGCGTTCGGCGGCGTGGCAGGCTTGCGACCGCATCCCGCGAGCACCAGAGCAACGAGCAAGCAGGCAGAGATGAATCGCGCCATGATCTTCATACACGGGTGGGCACGGTGGCCGAGGCAGTGCGCTCCAGTTTCCCCCAGCCGACGAACACGCCCCGTGCTGCGCTCACAATGGACTTCCACACGACCCAACTCAACAGCGGGCGATAGATCAGGCGCATGGGGATCATGATCCAACTACGCCGGAGCGGTTCGCGCTCCAGCGCGCACGCCAGCACGGCAAGCAGTTGGTCCAAGATGAGGAACGTGAACATGTACGGCAACACGGCACGTCCGCTGCCGAGCAAGATCGAACCGAGCAGCAGCAAATCGACCAGCGGCGTCAGCGCGACGAGGATGATCTGGAAAAACCAGATGCTCGGCAGGCTGAAAAACCCGAGCGCGCGGAACTTCGGGTTAAATAACATGTCGCGGTGTTTCCACAGGCATTGCATGGTCCCGAAGCACCAGCGAAACCGCTGCTTGGCCAGCGTGCGGATTGTCTCTGGGGCCTCGGTCCAGGCGACCGCGCCCGCCTCGTAGCGGACCAGATACCCGCGCCGGTGCAGGCTCAGGGTCAGGTCGGTGTCCTCGGCCAGCGTGTCGGGCCGGAAACCTCCCACGGCCCGTAACGCCTCCCGGGACACGGCGCTCACGGCTCCCGGTGCGACGGTGATGCAATTCCAGGCGTCGTAGGCCCGCCGATCGAGGTTGAACCCGCAAATGTATTCCAGCGCCTGACAGCGCGCGATGAAAGTGCGCAGGTTGCCCACGCGCGCGTGGCCCGACACCGCGCCGACCCGCGCGTCCGCGAAAGGCAATGCCAGATACCGCAGGGTATCGCGCTGAAACAGGGTGTCGGCATCCAGAAAGACCAGCAAATCGTGCTCGGCCAGTTCCACCCCGCGCCGCAACGCCTCGCTTTTCCCGGCGTTCGTCTGCTCAATGAGCCGGAGCCTGCCGTCAGCCCCGGCGGCGGCCCGGACCACCTCGCCGGTCGCATCCTTCGAGCCGTCGTTGATCACCAGGACTTCCACGGCACCCGGGTAATCCGTGTCGAGCACCGACCGCAGCGTGGCGGCGATCACTTTCTCCTCGTTGTACGCCGCGATGATCACGCTGACCGGCGGCGGGGTCCAACCCGCCGCCCGCGCCGCCGCCGCCCGCGCCGCGTCGGCCAAGCGCGTCCGGCGGCGCTGGCGCAGGGCGAGAAAGATGACGAACAGCGTGCGCAGGACGATCAGAGCCGTCGCCACGATCATGAACGCCCACAAAAAGCCGAACGCCGCGTGCAACGAGCGGAACCCCACGGAACTGGCTATCTGGGCCAGCGAACGGTCCTTGGCCTTGAGCGGCGGGTTCAGCGCGTCTCGCGTCAGGCCGAGCAACTGTCCTATCGACACGATCTGGTCGCCCCGTGCGCGGAGGTAATCGATGATTTGCGGTAGCGCGGCCACCGTCTGCGAACGGTCGCCGCCCGCGTCGTGCAACAAGATGATGCTGCCGTTGCGCCGCTGTTGCTTGACCCGCTGGAGGATCACGTCGGCTCCCGGACGCTCCCAGTCCTCCGGGTCGATGCTTTCCATCACGGTGATGTAGCCGAGGTCCTGCGCGACCACGAGAGGCGTGACTTCCGAAAGCTGGCTGGGCCGGGAATCCGCCTCGTAGGGGGGGCGGAACAGCGTCGTTGAGCGCCCGGTGATCGTTTGCAACAAGCGTTGCGTGGCGTCGAGTTCGATGCGCGTGCGTTGCTCACCCGCGAGCGAGAGATTGGCGTGCGTGTATGTGTGGCTGCCGATCTCGTGCCCCTCAGCCACGATGCGGCGCACCACGCCGGGGTAGTTTTCCGCCTGCTGGCCGAGCAGGAAGAACGCAGCGGGCGCGCCCTTGTCGTGGAGAATGTCCAAAATTTTCGGCGTCCAGACGGGGTCCGGCCCGTCGTCGAACGTCAGCGCGACCTCGTGCGCGCCACCCGCGCCCTGGTGATACAGTGACGGGTATTCGGGAAACTTCTCGTACGTGGTGGTCAGCAGACCGGTCTTCTCGTCGGGATCGACTTGGCGGCGCCCATCCTCGGGCGAAATGTCGGCCGTGATGATCTCGCCCTCGCCGATGTTGGTGATCGTTTTGCCGGTCTTGAGCGCGGTCAGCGGCGCGAGGTCTGCCTTGGTGAGCGACGGCTGTGCGATCAAATCCAGCGCGTTCCAGACCTGCGGGTCCTCCGTGCCCAGCCGACTGATGGCCAAGCCGTTGAACCCCTTCGCGTGGGCGGCCCGCGACTGGTTCAAAAACGTCACGGCATCCAGGAACCAGACCTCGTGGCTGACGCCCGCGAGCGTGTAATCGAACGACGGATTATATTCCGGCGCACCGCTTTCGGTCGTCCCCTCCCCGGCGTAGGCCGCACGGCTCATCGCGTCGGCAAAACTGATCGTATCCGCCCGCCGCCACCCGCTCCGGTTCCGCTCGGACTCGTCGGCCGCCCAGTCGTACCCGTAGTTCCCCAGGCCGATTACCCATTGCTGCGGGTCACCGTGGCTTGTGACCGCGTCGAGCCAACTGCCGAACCAGTTTTGCGCGGCAATCGCGTTGGGCGGGTCTTCCTCCGATACCTGATCGTGCAGCGACGCCACAAAAAAATCCACGCTGTCTTCCAGCGTCGTCAGATCGTATACCTGTCGCTCTTCGCCCGCCGGAATTTGCAGCCAGAGCTGCAACCCTGCGTCGTGCAATCCAAATGCCGTCTTGACCAGAAGGTCGGTCAGTTTTTCCTCGGCGGCGGGGTCGATTTCTTGCCAGTCGATCAACACCCCACCCGCGTGGATGTCCAGCAGCCGCCGCTTGAGATTGTCCACGAATCGCCCCTGGATCTCTGGCGAAGCGCGTACCAGGCTTTCCACGGCTTCAGGCACCCTCCCCTCGCCCGCCGCGTTGGACAGAATCGGCAGCAGGGTAAGCTGCTTGTTCTCGTTCATGAACTGGAGCAGCGAAACGTCGTTGTCTCCGGTGAACGTGCCGTCGAGCGAGGTGAGCGAGAACCATTCTGGACACACGTGGGTCAACTTATCAGCGTGCGCGGTCAGTGAATCGAGGCTCGCCGGGTCCCAGCCGACAAAGTATCCGAGCCGGATTTCACGAGCCGCGCGCGGCGGCTTGGGGTTGAGCTGGTTCTTAATGGCGTCCACGCGCTTGGCTCCGCGCGGTGAATGGTAAAACGCCTTGATCGCTTCCTCGTTGGCCACGGCCAGGTTCGCCGCGGGCGGATTCTGCTTCTGCAGAGCGCGAAGCTGTTCTTTGAGCTTCTTGAGCTTCAGCGGCAGCACCAGACTCGGCGGCACGAAAAGCGACTGGACGAAAACGACGGTCGCCAAAAATCCGACCAGCCCGAGCAACACCAGCAACCGGCGCGCCCGGGGCCAGCGTTTCCCGCCCCGGTCGAAGAATACGGGCTTGAAGCCAGTAGGGCCGCTCATTCAGCAAAAAGGTACAAAATCGGTCGCGCCACGTTCTTCATTAACAGAAATGGTACACCACTTGCAAGGCTCCCGCGTCCGGGAAAACGCTACGCTTTCGGCGCGAGCACCGACAGTTGCATCCCGGTGATCTCGAATTTCACCGGCGCGTAGCCGACCAGTTCCCCGTCCGCCTCGAAGGGCACGTCGTCCCCCGCCAGCACTTCCACCGAAAGCCGGGGCGTTTGGAACGAGTCGACATCCTTTAGTTCCAAATGCGTGCCCATGATGATGCACTGGATGTACCGGATAAAATCCAGGTAGCCAAGGTTCTTGACGACGATCACATCCAGCTTGCCGTCGTCGATGACCGCCTGTTTGAAAACAGCGAGCGGCGCGCCGTAATACCTGCCGTTGCCGACGAGCACGAACGACCCCTCGCGCGTCGGCTGGCCGTCCGCCACGACCCGCAACAGCGGCGGCTTGCGTGCGGCGACCACCTTGGCCGCCGAAATGACGTAGCTCAGCGGGCCGAAATTCTTCTTCGATTGCCAATCCACCCCGGCGACCGCCTGCGCGTCGAACCCGACCCCTGCCAGTTGCACGAAATAATGCCGGTTGGCCCGCGCCAGATCGACCCGGCGGCAGTGCCCGGCGCGGATGATGTCCCAACACGTCCGCAGCCGGTTCCCGGGTATGCGCAGCTCGGACGCGAAAATATTCATGGTCCCCAACGGCAGCAGCCCGAGGCGCGCCTGGCTGCCCGCCAGGCCATTGACCACTTCGTTGATCGTGCCGTCACCTCCCCCCGCGACCACGGTAGTGAAGCCCTCCTTCACCGCCTCGCGCGCGAGGTCGGCGGCATGACCGGGGCCGCCCGTCGCACGTACGGTCGCACGGGGTTCGAGCGCCTGGATCTTGTCCCGCAGGTTCTTCGCGCGTTCGCCCCGCGCAAAAGGGTTGAAAATCACCAGGACTTTGCTGGGATCGTCCGGCTCGGTTTCCGGTTTCTTTTCCGAACGTAACCGATTAGTCTGTTTCAACGTGAAGAAGCTCGGCTGGTATGCGGTCAGCGTGGCGGTGGCGGCATTTATCCTGGGCGGCGGGCTGCTGCTCGCCGCCAATCTTTACGTGCAATCGCGCGCCGTGCAACACCGGATTCGGCAGGCGCTCGCCGCCAGCTTGCGGATGCCCGTCAGCCTCAAAAAGACGACGTTCAGCCCCTGGGATGGCCTGCGGATCGACGGGATCACCGCCCGGGTTGCCCAGAAACCGGTGGCCGCCGGGGACAGCACCGTTTTCTACAACGAATTGACCGCCCACAGTTTCCGGG
>CAXTBX010000054.1:0-32001 GCA_964242205.1 uncultured Chthoniobacterales bacterium | reverse complement strand
ACCACCTACAACCTCGCCGTCAAACAGCGGGCAACACACGGTTGATCACCACCCATTTTTGTTCTACTTTGGATTACATCCAATAAAAAGCGCCCTACCAGTTCCACGAAAGACCGAATCTCATCATTGGTAAGCGGTTCTTGATAGAGATGCTGCCGGGTTGATTTCGTGATGGCTCCAGCTTGACATTTAACCGTGTACCCAAACGGAGCGAGGTCAACCATCGCCGAGACGGTTACGTCGAAAGCGTCGAACCGTGCTTTGCGAAAGCCTTTGAGAGTATAGGCAACGCGAGCAGACTGAATTTCCAATTTTTGCTCAGATAAATCTGCTGCCATCTCCGATGTCGTCACGGTGTCAAGATGGTATTCATAGTTGTGCGAAGTTGAATATTGCTCGCTCGCTTTCCCGGCTGTCGTCACAAACACTACCAAGTCGTCTGTGAACAATTCTCGAAATTCTGCAACGGTTGATTTGAGGTCCAGCACTAGATCAGTAATCGAACCTTGAAACAGTGCTGACACACTTTTCCCGGTGCGCTCGCTAGGCTCCTCAATATGTTTGAGCCGCAACAACTCCAACCGGATTTCCTTTTTCAGATCGGTCGGCTCGCTGACTTCCTCTCCCTTGGCGGCGCGAATAAAAAGCTCCAACGCTTCGGCGGCGTGCTCACAGATGAAACAGTCGAACTCATCAAACTCACCACGGTCCGCCAGCCGCAAAGCCGCCAGATAAGCGTTGCGCTCGTCCAACCGGATCACCACCGGCGGCAGCTTCCCCTGCATCAAGACCAAATTCATCAAAAGCCGGGACAACCGCCTGTTGCCGTCGTCAAAAGGATGGATGGCCACGAACCGATGATGGAACCTCGCGGCGAGGACGACCCGGGGCATGGTTCCAGCCTCAATTTCCTCCCGGTACCAGTTCATCAAATCGTGCATCTTCGCCGGGGTTTCCTCCGGCGTGGCGTAGTAATGAGTTTCGTCCGTGGGCGTCCTCACGTGGTTGGACAAGGTTTTATACTGGCCTGCCGCTACCAGTTTGCTGGTCGGCTTGCCGTCCGGGGTAATGGCATCAACCCGGTAAGGCTCGGCCAGCAAGATTTTGTGCAGTTCCCGGATGAACGCTTCCTCGTTGCGAATGAGCGCCAGCAGAAAATTAATCGCCTCGCTGTGCCCCTTGAGATCGAGATGATCTTTTAAGGGTTTGCCCTTCGCCGTCAGGCCTTCCATCAAAAACACTTCCGTTTCACCTTGCGTCAGAGAATTCCCCTCGATGGCGTTGGAATGGTACGTCCACCACAAGCGAAACTTTTGCATGACCCGCTCCTCGCGCTCCCGGTCCAAAGGGCGCAGTCCGTCGAGTTCCGCTGCGGCGGTTTTGATGCGTTCCAGCAGACTGGCGAGATCGGCCATGGCGAAATTTAGGCGCGGCACATCGACGGGTCAACGCCAGCCGCGCCCCACGCAAGACGGCCAAAGCGAACCGCTTATCCGATGCCGGTGTATGGCTGAAGAAATTACTTCCCTCCACGCGGTGCTCGCCGATCAACTCAAGGATTTGTACAGCGCCGAAACGTTGATCGCCAAAGCTCTCCCCAAGATGGCCAGGGCCGCCACCGCCGCCGACCTCAAAAAAGGGTTTCAGTTGCACCTCGCGCAGACCAAGGTCCACGTCGAGCGTATCAAGGGCATCTGCGCGTTCCTCAAGGAAAAACCCACCGGCAAGACGTGCCAGGCCACCGTCGGGTTGGTCAAAGAAGGCCAGGAAGCCATCGACGAAGACGCGCTGCCCGAGATGAAGGACCTCATGCTCATCGCCGCCGCCCGCCGCGTCGAGCACTACGAAATGTCCGCCTACACCTCCGCCGCCGAGTTGGCCCGGTCGCTCGGCCTTACCGCCATCGTGAAGACCCTCACCACGACGCTCAACGAGGAGAAGGCCACCGACACAAAACTGTCCAAGGCCACCGGCCCGGCGACCGCCAAGGCCCTCAAAGCCGAGAAATCCGCCCGGCGCGCTAAGGAAGTCAGCCCGGTGGCGGAAGTCGGCAAGGCGGTGAAGAAAATCGTCAAGAAGATCACCGGATAAGCGACGCGACAGCTAGGAGCGGGGTCCAACCGTCCGTGGCTGCCCCGCGCGTTTGGCCGCGAGATAGCGGATGGCTTTCGACGATCCGCCCTTCCAACGACCCCTGCCTGCCCCGGTTGGCTCAGTCGCCGGTGTTGTCGTCCGCCGACGCTTTCTCGGGCGTCGATTTCGGAATCGGCGTCACCCGCGGCCTCACCAGCGCCGGATGCGTCGGCTGGACCGGCGGCAGACCAGGTGGCGGCGGGACCGGCGACGGCGGCAAGATGATCGGAGCCGGCGAGTTTTGCGCCGCCTCTTCCCTCGCGGGCACGTCCACGCTGTCCAGCAGCTTGACGGCGCTGCGGACCGCACTGGTCGGCGCCGTGATGACCAACGTCCCCGATGCCGGGTCTGCTGTGTAGCCCATGGTGGCACCCGGCGCCATGTATTGACTCAGAAACCCTTGCACCTGCTGCGCTTTCGCGTGCTTGAGCTTGACGACCAAACTGACCACGCGCTCGTTGCCGGGCAGGTCATCGACCGACTGGTAGATCGGTGGCGATTCCGCGCGCACCAATTTCCCCAGCCCGATGACTTTGACGATGGTCCCGTCCTGGGAATCCACCAGCGCGAATCCGTTGCTGAACATCGCGGTTTCGATGATCCTCGCCGCCTGTTCCTTGCTGACCGGCCCGTCGGTGACGACGTTGATCTGCCCCTGCACGGTGTTGTCGGTCACGATTTGTTTGCCGATCAACCGGCTGTACTGCACCAGCGCTTCTGCCACCGGCACGTTTTTCAGGCTGAGCGGCACTTTTTCTTCGTCCGCCTGCACAGCCAAGGTCGCGGCGAACAGACAGCACAGTGTGCAGCCCAACCGCCCCAAAGGGAAAAACTTCGACGCCATTTTGTATCAGACAGAGGAAAGCATCCTGCGTTCATCGTTTTCCTCGCCTGCGCTGGTGCTCCCTGACCACCCGCCACCGCGCGCACCCGTGCGCGGATGACTCCATATCTGCCGCTTGCTCTGGGGTGTTTGTTCCGTCCGCCAAGTTGGAGGGCCCTTCCGGCTCATGACGCTCGCGCTCGGGATAACAGACCTCGCGGAGCACGGCTTCATCCTGCCTCCCTGCGTCCCGCGTCCACTTCCGCCTTCCCACTTTCCTTCGGTCTCTTGTGCGCTACCGTGCCCCCTTCGCCACCCCATTTTTCACCACTTGTTCACCGCCGATTTTACCGACCGTTTTACTCCCGGTGAATAACTTCTAAATTCCCTGTCAATATGACCGATCCGCGTTTCGCCCAGCTGGCGACCCTTCTGACCAGTTTTTCCACCCGGCTCCAACCCGGCGAGCGCGTTCTGCTCGATTGCTTCGACATCCCTTCGGCCATGACCATTGCCCTGGTCCGCGCCGCCCGCGCCGCCGGTGCCCTGCCCTTGGTGGCCATTCATCAGGCCGAGGTCACGCGTGAGTTGCTGCGTGAAGCCACCGACGAGCAGTACGACGTATTCAGCCGCCTGGAACTCGCCCGGATGCAGGAGATGCAGGCCTACATCGCCATCCGCGGCAGCCACAACATCACGGAACTCTCTGACGTGCCCGGCGAGCGCATGACCCTCGCCATGAAGGCGATGAAGCCGGTCACCGACCACCGCGTTAAAAAGACGAAGTGGTGCGTCCTGCGCTGGCCCAACTCCGCGATGGCCCAGCAGGCCGGGATGAGCACCGAAGCGTTCGAGGATTTCTATTTCCGCGTCTGCACGCTCGACTACGCCAGGATGCAGCCCGGCATGGCGGCGCTCAAGGCCCGGCTCGACCAGACGGACCGGGTAGAGATCACAGGCCCCGGCACGGACCTGCGTTTCAGCGTCAAGGGCATCGGCACCATCTCTTGCGGCGGCACGCATAACATCCCTGACGGCGAGGTGTTTACGTGTCCGGTGCGCGACAGCGTGGAAGGCCATGTCACTTTCAACGCGCCGACGATCTACCAAGGCATCAACTTCGACGGCATCCGTCTGGAGTTCCGCGACGGCAAGGTCGTCAAGGCCACCGGCAACCCCGAGGCCAAGCTCAACGAGATCCTCGACAGCGACGAGGGGGCGCGCTACATAGGCGAGTTTTCGCTGGCGTTTAACCCGCACGTCCTCAACCCGATGCGCGACATTCTCTTCGACGAGAAGATCAGCGGCAGCTTCCATTTCACGCCCGGCCAGGCCTACGAGGACGCCGACAACGGCAACCGTTCGCAGGTACATTGGGACATGGTCAACATCCAGCGGCCCGAGTGGGGCGGCGGGGAAATCCGGTTCGACGGCGAGGTCGTCCGCCGCGACGGGTTGTTTCTACCGACTGAATTGCAGGCACTTAACCCCGTAGCTTTGCTCTGAGGCTCTTTTACGAGAAAATTCGTTTAAATCACGATTTACGTCGCAGACAACGCAGGCGTCGCAGTTGTGGCAGCACCATGCACCCGCTCGAAGACCGCATCGGCTACAAGTTCCGCAACTCGCTCCTGCTGGCCGAGGCACTGACGCACTCCAGCCTGGGGCACGAGACCCAGCAGGTACATTTTGACAACCAGCGGCTCGAATACCTGGGCGATGCTGTCCTGCAACTCCTCTTCAGCGAACACCTCTACCGCCGGTTCACGGAAGCCGCCGAGGGTCACCTGACGAAAAGCCGCGCCCGGCTCGTCTCCGGCGAGGCCTTGGCAGTGTACGCGCAGAGCATCCAACTCGGCGACCACCTCATGCTGGGCCGCGGCGACGAGAGCAGCGGCGGACGGCGGCGCAGCGGCACGCTCGCCGACGCCTTCGAGGCGCTGGTCGGCGCGATCTACCTCGACGGCGGCCTCGGCGCGGCGCGCAACTTCGTGATGACCCAGGCGCGCGAGCAGTTGGCGACCGTCCACCAGCAAGCGCCGTTGGAGATCAACCCCAAGGGCCGTTTGCAGGAAATCCTCCAGGCGCTTCCGCCGCTGGATGGCACCGATCTGGTCGCGCCGCGCAACCCTACTTACCGCATCGTCTCCCAGGTGGGACCGGACCACGCCAAGAGCTTCA
The DNA here is from genome assembly GCA_964242205.1 of uncultured Chthoniobacterales bacterium. GTDB lineage: Bacteria > Verrucomicrobiota > Verrucomicrobiia > Chthoniobacterales > SZAS-18 > CAHJWO01. Next base: position 26,864 of record CAXTBX010000054.1, on the reverse strand, counting down.
CGGCGGAGGTTCATTGGAACGAGCGCATCCTGGGCAGTGGCCAAGGTCCGAGCAAGCAGCAGGCCGAAAGCGCTGCCGCCATCGCTGCCCTGCGCACGGAGGTCTGGAAGACGACGGTCGACGAAGGGTCCAGCCATTCCTGACCCGCGCCGCAGGCGTACCTGCACCGTGTCCACCGACGGCACCCCCGTCTGCCCGGAATTTGCCCGGAATTTTAACCCGGGAACCCATGCGACCGCCGCAGGCTTTGCGCTTGGAACATTGCTCAACCGAGCAAGCTGAAGCCACGGCGCTCCTTCGCCGCGGCTGGTTGGTCGCGGCACCGGAGCGCCGTGGCTACCGCAATGAACCGGCTCCAAGCCCGCTCTTGCCTCACCCATCCAGAACGACCATTCCACCAAATTTATTCACAGGCGCTTTCAGCCCAATTTCCCTCTCAACGATATACTGCCCGGCGGTAAAAATGCGGAGTTGCTCGCAATTAAAAATTCCGCCTTATGCCCGCGTTCCACAAAAAGAATTTTACCTGTCAATAATCTGTCGATTAACCGATCAATAAAAAATGGGTCGTGCGACCAACAAAGTTTTATTGATTGTTTTACCGATATTGATCGTTAAAACTGAAAAGATATCCGCAACCTGAAATCTTTGTGGAACACGCACCGATGCACAGTGGAACACGCTCTGCACTAGTTATTCACATCCTGATGACTACTGTGTTTTATAGGATTTCAGAACAATCTCTTCCTAAGCGTGTGCACAAGCCGGCCCGGTGAAGAACTAAGGCCGACCACCTGAAGAGCGTTCAGCGGACCCCGTCGAAAAACAATGGCCGGAGCTTCATCCGCAACCACACCAGCGGAACGCACCCCGCACGGAGCAGGGGCCAAGCGGCGGCGTGCATCAGACGCACAGCGGAGTACCAAGCGGCTTCGACGACCTCCCTGCTCCCGGCCGGTTGGGACACGGCTCTGCTAGCCCGGGCGTACCAGGAACCGCCCCCGCCGGGGGCAACCAACCGCCGAGCCTCACGCGCCCGGTTGGACGAGCCGCTTCTTCCAAAGCTGCAACGTCCCGATCAGCAACTCGAAATCCTCTTCGCTCATCGGATACGGCACGCGTGCGACGAGGTCGTGATCGAGCGGCACGGGCAATTCCTTGCGCGCCATCGACCAGGGCGCGGCCCCGCCGTCGTGTCCGGCCTCGATTCCCGCACGGCGTTCGCGGGCCAGCGGGGCGGCCTCCGGCGCGTCCGGCAAAGCCTCAGCCTGATCCTCATCGAAAAGGCTGCGCTGCCGTCCGGCTCCCGCCGCCGGCGTCCCCCGCGCGGGCAATGCTGCCGCCGGGGTCGGCAGCGCGCCGCGAACCGCCGGATGCACCGTCGGCTCCTCCCGACCGTTCGCGGGCCGTGGCGGCGTCCTGGGGGTGGCGGGCGGCGGGTCCAGCCGACGGTCCACGGCCAACGGCGGTGGCGCGGATGCCCCCGCCGCATTCACCGGCTTGCCTGGAACCGGAGCAACGGCGGACGTGGCCGCGGCAGCGCCGGTGCTGACGTTCAGCCCCGCGAAGGTCATCGTCTGCTTGTACTCGTCGAGAAATTCGTCGACCGACGCCTCGTTGAACGCCCGTTCCAGGACGAGGTAACGCTTGAGCGACTGGTCGCTGGGCAGCTCCGTGCCGTAGCGTTCCCAGAGTTCGGCGTGGATGCGCGGCCCGAGCGCCGCCGAGCGCAACGCGTCCCGGCGCTCGTCCGAATCGGGGTCCTTGTCGAGCAGGATGGTCAGCGCCAGGTCCGAGAGCTTGACCTGCCGCGTGTCGCCCATGCCTTCGTGATCGACCAGCCCGAACTTTTTGAGTGCGGCCACGCACGAGTAGCCGGTCGAGCTGTCCTCCTTGTAGCCCCAGTGCTGCATGGCGACGTTGACCGCCGCGGCGTGCCTGCCCTCGACCTGCCAGAGCACAGCGGCCTTTTCGAGGGCGTTGGGCAGCGCAATGTACGGATAAGCGGGGCTGCGGGTGCGTCCGCGTTTCTGGCTGGATGATACGTCGAGGTCAGCGGCCATGAGATGAGGATCGAAAGGTCACGCATTTTACTGATTCTGGCCATAAAAATATCGTGCGAACACCCATTATTTTTCGGGCGGTTTTTATTGGCAATGGAACGTGACTTATTGACAAGTCATCGACAGGCGAAAACCCGAGATGAATCGCGACCTCCGGCGCGATGGCAAACCATTCCGCGCAGCAGCCTGACCGTCTGTTTGCAGGGCGACGAGTCCCGTTGCCGATAGCTCACGCGCGTCGGCCAAATGATCGAGAAGGGAAGGATGCAAAGAGCAATCGGCGCAACCGGTGGTGGCAACGGGGGCCCGTCGCCCTACAACACTAGGCAGCTTCGCTGCAAAGGTTTTGCCATCGCGCCTGGAGATTGCGACCCATCCCGATCCTTCACCCAATACCGATCTCCACCAAAACGCCCGCGTGCGCCATCGGCAGCAATCGCCGCGCATTGAACTTCAGGACCGCTTCTGCCCCGTTCCGCCCGCAGTCCAGTCGCACCACGACCCGTCCGCCGAGCGAGATCAACTCTCCCACGAACGCCTCGTGCGGACCCAAGCAATCCGCCGCCCAACTTAGATGCTCCTCCGCGCCGGCCTCGGGCGGCAGCGGCGACACCAGCGTCCACCGGCCATGCTCGCCGTCCCGGCAATCATCCGGCTCCCCGAACCGCCACGCCAGTTCGGCATGGCGCTCCGCCATGTCTTCAAAGCAAAGGCTCAGCCGTGGCATCTAGATAAGAGGTCTCTGACCGGAGTGAAAACGTGTCCGCAGATTCCGCAGATTTTAAAAGAGCAAACCATCCGTCAGCTTTCGTTTTACTTTCCGCGTTCCCACTTCCGCGTTCCGCGTTAATCTTGGAACGGATTCAACACCGGCACGCCCGCCTTGGCAAACTCCCGCACCCGCCGCGTCACGACCGTCAGTCCGTGGGCGAGCGCGGTCGCGGCTACCAGACTCTCCTTGACAGGCATGGCCTGGCCCGTGGCGCGCAGGTCCGCCAGCAGCTTGGCCCAGCGCGCGCCAGTGGTGGCCTCCCAGGGCAGGCACGTCACGCGGCTGACGACCCCGTCGAACCAGCGGTCGAGCTGCTGTTTACGAAACCCGTTGGGCAGCAATAAAATCCCGAACCGCAGGTCACCCAGGATGATGGGATCGACCACGAGTTCGTCTTCCCGTCGTCGCAGCCAATCCAGCACGGCGTGGTCGGGTTCCGGTCGCGTGACCTCGCTGAGCACGCTGGCGTCGGTCAGGTACGTCACAAGACGGTCGTCGCTTCGGTGTCCGCCGCGGCGACGAAATACCCTTTGCTCGGGCAGTTGAGCAGCCAGTCGATCAGCCCCTGGTTGGCGGGGGGGGCGCGCCGGACCAATTTGTATTCGCCTCTCTCCAAGCGTTCAACCTCGAATTCCTGACCGGCCTCGACGGCATCTTGCCGCCGATATTCCGCCGGTAGGACAATCTGCCCCTTGCTGGAAATGCAGGTGATCACAGAAAGTAAGATGCCGTCTTACCTCGGGATTGGTCAACGGGAAATCGAAAGAAATGTCGCCCGCTGCCTAGTTCGAGCGCATGTGCACCCCTGCTGCGCGGATTGGCCACCCAGCCGTTATGCCAGCGCAGGAGGTAAATGGCGACTTCCGGGCGTCATGGCAACACGATGCAGCAAAGCTGCCAGGCTCGCTGGAAAAGCCGGTTGAGTCAGGCGGCTGCGCCGCAGTGGCACCCATGGCGCCCGGAGGTCGCCATCCACCCGCGCAACCCTCTCGGAAGCTTCTCTATTCCGTCAAAACGCGCTCTACGGACGGCTACGGAGTGCCGTCGGAACTCGGGTCAAATATGAATCGCCTGCCCGTAGGCCTGCCCGGTCGCCTCGTGCAGCGTCTCGGCCAGCGTCGGGTGCGCGTGGATCGTCGCCTCGATCTCCTCGTGCGTCGCCTCCAGGTTCAGCGCCAAGCCCATCTCCGCGATGAGTTCCGTCGCCTCGGGCCCGATGATGTGCGCGCCGATGACCTCGCCGTGCGGCTCGCCGAACAGGATTTTCGTGAACCCGTCGGCCTCGCCCACGGCCTGCGCCTTGCCGCTGGCCTGGAACGGAAATTTGCCCACCTTGTACTTGATCCCCTTGTCCTTGGCGGCGCGCTCCGTCAGGCCGACGCTGGCGACCTGCGGCTGGCAATACGTGCACCCCGGGAAAACGGTCACCTTGCGCGGCTTTTTGCCGTGGAACAATCCTTCGACGCACTGGATGGCCTCCCAGCTCGCCACGTGCGCGAGCCAGGGCGCGCCGATGATGTCGCCCGCCGCATACACGCCTGGCACGCTCGTCTGGTAGGTTTCGTCCACCTCCAGATAGCCGCGCTGGTCCTTCTTGAACTCCAGCCCACCCGGCAGCACCGGCGACACGCCAATCGCCACCAGCAGCACGTCCGCCTCGATGGTCTGCGCGTCGCCCTTTTCGCCCGTGGCCGTGATCTTGACGCCGTTCTTCAAGACCTCGGTCTTCTCGACCTTCGTGCTGGTCAAGACTTTGACGCCCTGCTTGTTAAAAGAACGCAGCAGCGCGGCGCTGACCTCATCGTCCTCGACGGGCAGGATGCGCGGCATCATCTCGATGAGCGTCACCTTCGTGCCGAACGCGTTGTAGAAATACGCAAATTCGACGCCGATGGCCCCCGCGCCCATGATGGCCATGGTCTTGGGCTGGACGGGCAGCGTCATCGCCTGGCGCGCACCGATGACCGTCGTACCGTCGAAGGGCAGCCCGGGCAGCTCGCGCGTGCTGGTGCCCGTCGAGATGAGCACCTTGCTGGCGGTGTGGGTCTCTTCCTTGCCGTCCTCGCTCTTGACGATTACCGTCTTGGCGTCCTTGAAACTGCCGTAGCCGCGCAGGTAATCGATTTTGTTCTTCTTGAAGAGAAATTCGATGCCCTTGGCCATCTTGTCGGCCACGCCGCGCGAGCGCCCGATGACCTTGTCCCACTGGAAACCGAGGTTGTCGAAGGTGAACCCGAACTCCGCCGCGCGATGGCTCAGGACGTGGTAAAGCTCGGCGTTGCGCAGGAGGGATTTAGTGGGGATACAACCCCAGTTCAGGCAGGTGCCGCCCGCGCGGTCGCGCTCGACAACGACGACTTTTTTGCCCAGTTGCGCGGCACGGATGGCCCCGACGTAGCCCGCCGGTCCTCCGCCGATGACGATCAGATCGTAATTCATATAAACTTCGCCTTTCATGGTGTGCTGGCCGACCGCGCAAGGACGGACGCGGGGGAACCGTCACGGTAAACCCGCGCTGGGAAGGTTCAAGAGCAGATGCGTGGCGGATGATCTACTGGTAACGTCCGGAGAACTGGCGCAAAATACCATTGTGACAAATTCGAGGAGGATTTTCTGGGTCACCGTTATCATCCTGATCATGGTGCCGCTTTTGGTGGTCTCCATGCTGGTGTTCATTGGCCCACTACCTGGTCAAGTAGGTTTCGGTTACACCCCTGCCCAGTGCCAATCCGCTCTGCGTGCACCGTGGGTGGTGACCGCAGACAAAAAGCTCGTCAGTCCACACAGCCGCGTTTATCACACCGGCGGATGGGCGGTCACGGTCGGATTCGATGAGCGGGACCTGGCCGGACAATTCGTCTATGCCAGAGAATATTTGCCACTGCTGGGTTCGGCAGCGTTGGACGTTGACGACCAGTTTTTTCTCCTCAGTAAATTCAAGGAAGGGAGTCGATGGGTGCCGGAGGCTCCCACGGACACCGGCCCCCAGTGGACCCGTGCGGATCAGCAGGCTTATGCCGGTTACGTCGTCGCGAGCCGTTGGTTTATCCTCATGAACAATTCGGCCATGACACGACAGATCAAGGCCCTGCCAGAAAATTGAAACCTCGGCGTCCCGCACAACTCCTGCGACGGGCGTCACCTGTTGGCAGCGTCAGGAAAACTCACCCGCTCGTAAATCTCATCCAGCGGAATCTCGCACTCCACGCTGGCCAACGGCAATACGTCCTCCATCACGTTGTATTCTCGGAACGCCCAACCACCAGCCGTCTGCCGCGAGAAATGCCCAATCCGCACACGGTCGGCGGAAACCAGCACGTAATCAGTCAACGATTCCAGCCGTTGGTAGCGGGAAAACTTGTCTCCCCGGTCGAAGGCTTCCGTGCTGGGAGAGAGAACCTCGAAAATGATCTGCGGATTTAGTAAACTCCGCGGTCGTGAGGTTGAATCGAACTTCGGTTCGCCGCAAACCACCGTTAGGTCGGGATAAGTCCATAAATCCCCGGCTTTCGTGCGCACCTTCAAATCGCTGGAGAAAGATCGGCATGGGCGCCTTCGGAAGAGGTTGCGAAAGATCCCTGTCAGATTATCCGCGATCTCGACATGTTCGGGCTCGGTGCCCGCCATCGCATAGATTTCTCCGGCGACGTACTGGCTTTTGTAGGCGGCCTTGGATTCAAGCTCCGCATACTCCTCTTGGGTGAAGAAGCGTTTGGGCAGCGCGATCATGACCTTCTCACCATACCACCCCCTCCGTCCGCATGGCTACAACAACATCAGCACCGGCGCTTCGATGAGCTTGCGCAACTCCGCCAGGAACTGCGCCCCGAGCGCGCCGTCCACCACGCGGTGGTCGCAGCTCAGCCCGAAGTCGATCCGCTGCCCCACGATGATCTCCCCCGCCGCGTTGACCACCGGCTTCTTGACTAGTGCTCCGACCGACAAAATCGCCGCTTGCGGCGTGTTGATGATGGCGTCGAAACTGTCAATTCCGTAGCTTCCCAGATTTGACACTGTGAAAGTGCCGCCCTGGTATTCGTCCGGCTTCAACTTTTTCGAGCGTGCACGCACCGCGAAATCTTTCACCTCCAAACTGATGTCGGTGAGGGATTTGGTGTGGGCATCACGGATGACCGGCGTCACCAGACCATCCTCGACCGCCACCGCGACGGCGAGGTTGACACTGCTAAATTCGACCACCGCGTCGCCCGCGAAACTGGCATTTACCTTCGGCACTTTGGCCAGCGCCGTGGCGACGGCTTTGAGGATCAGATCGTTGAAGCTGACCTTGTTGCCGCCGTCCTTTTCTCCGGCGGCGTTGATCTCCGCGCGCAGCTTGGCCACCGGCGCGGCGTCCACCTCGATGTGCAGGTAGAAGTGCGGGATGGTCGTTTTGCTCTGCAACAGGCGGTCGGCGATGGTCCGACGCATCCCGTTGAGGGGGACCCGGGTCTCCTTCTGCAGCAGGCCGGGTGCCTTGGCTAACGGCTTCGGTGCCGGGGTCGCCGTCGCGCCAGCTTTCGGTGCGCTGGGGGCCGCCGTGGCGGCAGGCGTGACGACGGGACTGGTCTTGGCTTGCCCGGAACCGCCGGACGCCGCCAGCACGTCGCGCTGGATGATCCGCCCACCGGGGCCGCTGCCGGTCAGACCGCCCAACGAGACACCTTGAGCTTGCGCGACTTTCTTGGCCAGCGGCGAGGCCTTCACGCGCTCGCCGGTACCTTCGCTACCGCCGTTGCTGCCACCGCTGGCCGGGGCCGCGCCCCGTTCCGCGTCCGTGGCATCAGCCACGCTGGCAGCTTCTGCGATCTCTCCACCCTTGGCCACCGCCGGCGCGGATTCCGCCGGGGCAGCCACCTTTTTGTCCGCCCCCTTGGCTGCCGGGGCGGCCTCGCCTTTGCCTTGGATGGCCGCGATGCGGTCGCCGACGTTTGCCTTCTGACCCTCTTGCACGTAAATTTCGGCCAGGACGCCGTCCTCGAACGCTTCCATTTCCATCGTCGCCTTGTCGGTTTCGACCTCCGCGATCACGTCACCGGAAGACACCTTGTCACCCTTTTGTTTCTTCCAGGCGACGAGCGTGCCCTCGGTCATGGTGTCGCTCAGTTTGGGCATGGTAATGTCGGCCATAAGTCTTTGTTAATCAGGAGTTAAAAGGATAAAACGAGGTAATTGCCAGTGTTTGCGGCGGTTAATCGGGAAATAACCCAAAATAATGGCGGGAATGGAGCCGATCTAGAGGAAAGATTAATTCGCAATAATTCGGAAATTGTTCCATGTGGAACACTGTCATGGCGCAATGCCAATTCTGACTCGTGCCGTTACGTCGGGCAAACTTCCAGAACCGCCGCGACGATCTTGTCCGCGCTCGGGAGCACCGCGGCCTCCAGGTTCTCGGCGTAGGGCATAGGGACCTCTTCCTGCGCGACCCGCAGGATGGGGGCGTCGAGTTCGTCGAAGGCGTGTTTCTGAATCTGGAAGCACAGTTCGGAGCCAATGCCGCAGAACGGGCGGTTCTGCTCGGCGACCACGACGCGGTGCGTTTTGGACACGGAATTGAGGATGGTATCGAGGTCCAGCGGCTTGATGGAGCGCAGGTCGATCACCTCGGCGTTGACGCCCTGCTTCGAGAGCGTTTCCGCCGCCGCCAGCGCCATGCGGACGGTCTGCGCATAGGCAAGGATCGTCACGTCAGACCCGGCGCGCGACACGTTGGCCTTGCCGAAGGGCACCAGCACCTCGACGCCGAGGTCGTCCACCTCGCCCTTGGTATTGTAGAGCAATTCGCTTTCGAGCACGAGGACCGGGTTGTCGTCGCGGACGGCGGTTTTCAGGAGGCCTTTGGCGTCGCGGGGCGTGGCGGGCGTGACGATCTTCAGGCCCGGAAAATTGGCGAACAAACACTCGGTCGCGTGCATGTGGGTCGCGCCGAGCTGGTGCGCCGGGCCGTTCGGACCACGGAAGACTAAAGGAACATGGAACTGCCCGCCGGACATGGTGAGCATGTTCGGCGCGTTGTTGACCACCTGATCGAAGGCCACCAGCGAGAACGAAAACGTCATGAACTCGATGATGGGCCGCAGGCCGACCATCGCCGCGCCCACGCCCAACCCGGCGAACCCGGCTTCGGCGATGGGCGTGTCGATGACGCGTTTTGGGCCGAAACGCTCCAGGAGGCCCTGGCTGATCTTGTAGGCACCGTTATACTCGGCCACTTCCTCGCCCATGAGGAACACGTTCGGATCACGCTCCATTTCCTCGATCAGAGCTTCGTTGACGGCTTGGCGGTAGGTGATTTCTCTCATGGGAAGGAAGGGAGCAACGCAGTTTCAGTAATTATAGGGCAGGGCGGATGCCGGAACAGAGGCTGCGGAGATGCTGCCTCCAGAGGTGGCAATCTCCACGGAGCGAGATGGCTTCTTTGGCCACTCCTCGCCGGTCATGTACTGCCAGAAAGGCTCGCGAAAAGCCCACGTTACCAAGGAGGAGACCGTAAAAAGGCCGCTCATGGCGCAGGCGACCCCGAGGACCCCTTCGCAGGCTGCCCCCCACCATCCGGGCAAATGAGGCAACTGGACGAAGGATTGAGAGAGCCAAGGGGTAGCCCAGAGGTAGACGAAAAATTGCCAGCTATAGGGTGAAAGCAGCGGTTGCCGCAATGGTCGGAGCCTCATTTTCACGAAAAGCAAACCCACGAACGCGAATGCGATGAAGCCTTTGGCGCGCAGAACCTCGAAATATACCAGGATTGAGGTCACTACGGCGCAAACAAAATATGTGATGGGGATGCGTTCGAGAGTTTGTCGCAACCGTTTCTTCCGCGACGCCTCGTCCATCGGTTTTGAGCGCACCAGTTCAGTGCCCAACAGGCAAAGGAATGAGTCCCAGTAGCGGCGCATGTGAACCTTTGCCATTAGCTACGATGAATTGGAATTAGCGGTGGAAGGTCCTTCGGCTCGCTTAGGCTCGCTCAGGATGACAGAGGGTTTGGAAAAGGATTGACCTTAAGTATCAACCCTCAACCGGCACCCCGTTGACCGTGTTGACGAACGTATAGTCGTACAGCGCTTCCAGCGGCGGCTCGGGGCTTTCCTCGGCGAATTTGACGCTCGCTGCCGAAATCTCCTTCGCCTCGGCGTCCATCTCGTCGAACCGGTCTTTGGCCAGCGAACCCTCGTCGATGAGCTGCGTGCTGAGCTTGGCGATGGGGTCGAGGTCCTTGTACTTGTCGAGTTCCTCCTTGGTCCGGTAGAGGCCGGGATCACTCATGGAATGGCCACGGTAACGGTAGGTGCGGATCTCCACCCAATAGGGCTGCGGCTCCTTACGGACCGTGTCCACGATGGCCTTGAGGCCGTCGCGCACCGCGCGGGCATCCATGCCGTCGATGACCGCACAGGCCATATCGTAGCCGCGCCCGCGGTTGACGATCTCCTTGAGCGGATTGGAGCGGTGGGCGTGCGTGCCCATCGAGAAAAAATTGTTCTCGCAGATGAAAATGACCGGCAGCTTGTACAATCCGGCCAGGTTGAGCGCCTCGTGGAAAGAGCCGATATTGATCGCGCCGTCACCCATGTAGCAGAGTGTCAATCGATCCTCACCCCGGTACTTGGCGGCCCAGGCGAACCCGGTGGCCAGCGGCAGGTGCTGGCCGATGATGGCGTGGCCGCCCATCATACAGCGTTCCTTATCGAAATAGTGCATGGAGCCGCCGAGGCCCTTGGAACAGCCCGTCGCCTTGCCGAAAAGCTCGGCCATGCAGGAGTCCGCCGACGTGCCGCGCGCGAGGGCGTGGCCGTGGTCGCGGTAGGCAGTAATCAGGTAGTCGTCAGGCCGGGTAGCCGCCACGCTGCCAGCAATGACGGCCTCCTGGCCGATGTAGAGATGGCAAAATCCGCCGATGCGGTCGCCGCGCTGGTACTGTTGGGCGGCCTTCTCCTCGAAGCGCCGGATGAGCAGCATCTGGCGGAGCATCTCCAGGTCTTGTTCCTTGTTGCGGGTGTCCATAGAAGAAAAGTCGGAAGTGGGAAGTGGGAGGGGAGAAACGCCGAAAAAGGTTGCCGGACCCGAAGGCGGAAAAGGGAGGCGGCAAAAGACTCGCTCAAGCGACCCCCGCGTTCCGCGTTCCCACCTCCGATTTCCGTTCCGCCGTCAAGCGGACGCAGGCGACGAACACGATAGAATAGAGCAGGTCACTGACAAGCCCGTTTCGATAAAAAACGTAGGTCGGCGCGTACCCCGGCAGCCCGATGGTGAGTGCCTGCCACCAGCCCACGAACGTCTGCGCGTAACCGCTCGCCCCGAGCCACGTCAGGGTGTTGGTGGCCACGTAGAACAAGGTGGAACCAGCCACGGTGGCAAGAAGAATGGTCAGCCAGCCGCGGCCTCCTGGCGCGCGCCGCAGAACTAGCCCCGCCGCGCCGATCAGCGCTAGGAGCGCGTAACGGGCAAGGAGACCGAAGGCGAAGAAGTTCGCGCCGTAGTGCAAGTCGATGGCCACGTCGGAAAGCAACAAGATGCCCAGGGGAACAGGGAGGGCCAAGCGGCGGGGTAGGAACAACCCGGCGCACAGGGCGACGGCGCTCAGCGGACAAGCGCCCGGCAAACCGGAGGAACTGAATGTTCCGGCGGGATGCCAAGCCAGGAACACACGGAACAGGGCGACCAGGGGAATCAGGAAGAGAGCGGGCAGCATAGAAGAAAGGCAAAAGGATGAGGGCAGACAGATAGGGCGAGACCCGGGGGGACAGGATGCTCGTCTGGATTGTTCTGCATCGCGCCGCCCTTGGCAAACGGATTCCGGCCCGGTGCCTCTTGGTGCGCCAACGGATGACGGCAAAAAACCGCCAAGACCTTACCCCCACCCCGCCGTGAGCAACTCCAGGTCGCTGATGATCGTCTCGACCTTCTTCAAATCTTTGCGTCTGCCTTCCTGGGGTTTGATCTGCATCGTGCGCAGGAGGGTCAGCATGTCGCGCAAGTCGCGCACGCGAGAAAGCTCGTCCGTCACCGACGCGCGAGCCGAGACGCGCAGCGTCTTGCCCGTGGTTTTGCCTACCAGTGCCTTCTCACGCTCGGCGGCATGCATCCCGGCATCGACCACTTGCTCGCGGACCCGGATGATTTCCATTTCCACGCGCTCCGTGTACTGGCGGCACGCAAGACGAAACATGTTCCGTAGCGTCTCCAATTCCTGCGCGACGGATTTGTAAGGGGAAGCCTCGGCTAACGTCGGAGCTTTCTTCATCTGCTAGATAGATTCGTACACCGATGGACTACAGGGCTGGGCAAAAGAGTGGAGTGACAGGGTGTCGCAGCGGGGAAAGCGGGTGAATGCCGTGCCGATTGAGACTATATTTCGCGGTACCCGTTCATTTCCTGTTTTACCCGCATACCCGAATTGCCCTTGTTTACCTACCCGAAATCTTACGACGTGCTGGTGGTCGGCGCGGGGCATGCCGGGGTGGAAGCTTCGCTGGCTGCCGCGCGCATGGGCGGGGAGGTCGCCGTGCTGACGCAGAACCTGGACACCATTGGCCAGATGTCGTGCAATCCGGCGGTTGGAGGATTGGCGAAGGGACACATGATCCGCGAGATCGACGCGTTGGGCGGAGCGATGGGTCTGAACGCCGACGCCACGGCCATCCAGTGCCGGATGCTCAATGCCTCCAAGGGACCGAGCGTGCGCGGGCCGCGTTCGCAGTGCGACAAGAAGGCCTACCAGTTCCGGCTCAAAAACGTGCTGGAACGGCAGGAGCGGCTGGACCTGCACCAGGGGACGGTCGCGCGGCTGCTGGTGGACGGGGAGCAACGGATCACCGGGATCGAAACGACGCTGGGCGTGCGGTTGCTGGCGCGCACGGTGGTGATCACGACGGGGACGTTCATGCGCGGGCTGCTGCACGTCGGGTTGCAGAACCAGACCGGCGGGCGGATGGGTGACGCCGTTTCGACGCTGAGCGACAGCTTGCGCGAATTGGGGTTCGAGGTAGCGCGGTTCAAGACCGGGACGCCGTGCCGGTTGAACGGGCGGTCGATCAATTTTGCGGCCTGCGAAATTCACGCCGGCGACGAGCCGCCGCCCATGTTCACGTTCTGGCCGGAGCGGCTGCGGCGCGACGCGCACGAGTTGTTCACGCTCAACGAGTGGCGCGACGACGCGTTCCATGTGGAACAAATCCCCTGCTGGACGACCAGCACCAACGAGCGCACGCACGCCATCATCCGGGGTAACCTGGACAGGTCACCTATGTACAGCGGGCGGATCGAGGGTGTCGGGCCGCGGTATTGTCCTTCCATCGAGGACAAGGTGGTCAAGTTCGCCGATAAGACCGGACACCAGCTTTTTCTGGAGCCGGAGGGGCGTCACACGAACGAGTATTACATCAACGGCATTTCCACGAGTCTGCCGTTCGAGGTGCAGTTGGCGTTCGTGCGGACGGTGCCGGGGCTGGAGAACGCCGAGATCATCCGGCCCGGCTACGCCGTGGAGTATGACTACTGCCCGCCGACCCAGTTGCAGCCGACGCTGGAAACGAAGCGGGTCGAGGGCCTGTTTTTCGCCGGGCAGATCAACGGAACCAGCGGGTACGAGGAAGCGGCGGCGCAGGGGATCATGGCCGGGATCAACGCCGCGCGCCGGGCGCAGGGCGCGCCGGGGGTCGTGTTCGGACGGGCCGAGGCGTACATCGGGGTGTTGATCGACGACCTCGTGACCAAGGGGACGAACGAGCCTTACCGGATGTTCACCAGCCGGGCCGAGCACCGGTTGCTGCTACGCGCGGACAACGCAGATGTGCGGCTGACGAGCAAGGCGCGGGGATTGGGATTGATTGGGGATGAAATGTGGACGGAGCATCAGCGAAAGCTGGCCAAATTGCGCGCCGCGCGGGAATGGACGGCGGTGGCGCGGGTAGAGGGAATGAAGTTGGAGGCGTGGATGCGACGGCCAGAAAATGACTGGCGCGCGCTGCCCGTGGAGTTACGTCGGGGCGACGAGTTTTCTGGCGCGATCTGGGAGCAGGTCGAGACGGACCTGCGTTATGAGGGTTACATCCGGCGGCAGGAAGAGGGGGTCGCCCGGGTGCACGGGTTGGAGGAAAAGCGGATACCGTCCGGGATCGACTACGAGAGCATCCGGGGTTTGCGCACGGAGGCGCGGCAGAAGCTGGCGCGGGTCGCGCCCGCGAGCTTGGGGCAGGCCAGCCGAATCAGTGGGGTGACTCCAGCGGACATCGCGCTGTTGTCGGTCTGGATGGAGCGCGGGGTGGTTAAAGAAAAGCGCGAGGTGACGGAGGCCGAGGGGTGAAGGCCAAACCAGCGACCGGGGTCTAGCTCGCGGCCAATGCCCGCAACTTTTCGGCGGTTCGTTCCCAACTAAAGGACTGCGCGTGACGCTTGCCCCCCTCCCCCAGCCGGGCACGTAGAGCCGGGTCGGCCAGGAGCTTTTGCACGGCAGCAGCCAGTCCCGACAGGTCATCCTCTTTTACTAGCAAGCCAGTTTCGTCGTGCACCACGGCGCTGGAAACGCCGCCCGACTGCCACGCTGCCACCGGACAGCCGTGTACACCCGCTTCAAGGAACGTCATGCCGAAGCCTTCAACGCTTTGGGGGAGCGTTCGGCTGGCCTGGACGTAAACCGTCGCGGCCGCGTAAACCTTGGCCAGTTCCCTGTCGTCCAACTCGCCCAGAAATTCGTGACGTACGTCACCTTGGCGGCAAGCGGCCTCGACCTGCGTGCGGTAGGAGTCGCCGCCGACGCCGACCATTTGATAAACGATACACTCGCGAAAGGTGTCCGGCAGGAGCGCCAGCGCGCGAGCAACCTCCAGTTGACCCTTGCGCGGATGCAAACGGGCGACCGTCAGGATACTCCATGCTCCTGCCTCGGGAACGGTGGACCGAGGCCTCGATTCTTGTTCCACGTGGAACGTCGCGGCGAGCGCGCATGGCGCGAGTTCCACCCTGGCGTCAGCAGGCAGCAGGCCGCTGCCGTGCAGCAGGTTGACGACGTACGGGGTGATGCCCGCGAAAGCAGTAGCACGTCGGCAGTAGAAACGGCGCGCCAGGATTTTCCAGAATACGTTGCGCTGAAAGCGGAGGATTTCCGAGCCGTAAAAAACGCAAGTGACGCGGCTGCCGATGCGGATACCAAGAGCTGACCATAGAAAAAAGACCATCTGCGCTCCGACGCTCAGCAGAATAATCGGCGTTTGCCGCAACTCCCTGCGTCGTCGGTAGAAACCCCAGGCAAGCGTGAGTAGCCCCCCCGGTGTGAGCCGACCATTTGATCGCAACCGGACCACCGGGCAGTCCGCAAACGATTCATCAGGAAACGCACGAGTAACCGTGGATTCCGCTCCGCGGACGCGCCCGTGGTAGTCCACAGTCCAGACTGCCACCGGCCAGCCGGAACGGCGCATGGCGGCCGCAACTTCTCGTACATAGGTCGCCGCGCCGCCCCGGAACGGCGCATACTCGTGCGTCGCCAAAACAACCGGTACTCCCGTCGGCGAAGTAGTCGAAAAAGGGTGGGATGAAGGTTGCAAGGACGACAAAATTATACGACAGAGCCAATTTTCCCGCTCAGCGGTCAAAATCGAAGTTCCAAATTCACCAAAAATAGGTTAAGTAAGCTCACACCAAGAAAGCCGCATGGTACCACCGACGGAACAAGAAATCACCGCCCTGCGGATCAATCTAAAGCGTTGCAGCCCGCAGACCGTCGAGGCTGCCGTGCGGTTTCGTACGACGGGTGATCTGAGCGAAATCCCCACCGTCGTTTACGGCATCATCGAGCGGCACCTGCCCGCCGAAAATCCGCGCGACCTCTCGCAGGCGGGCGACGATACGAAGCTGATCGAGGACCTGGGTATCGACTCGCTGACGCTGTTGGAGATCGTGCTTTCCATCGAGGAAACCACCGGGATCAGCGTCGAGAACGAAGAGTTGCGCGAGATCGCCACGCTCGGGCAGGTGAAGGAATTCATCGCGTACAAGATCAAGACGGTCGGTGATCCGAAGGCGGCTAAGCCTGCCAAGACGAGGCGCTACACGCAGTTGGAGGTGGGGATGCGGTTGCCGCAACAGCCGCCGTTCTTCTTTTTGGAGGACGCGGAAATCCAAGGCGATGTCGCGCGCTCGACGTATTCGATCAAGGGCAACGAGTATTTTCTGGAAGGGCATTTCAAGGACAACCCGGTGATGCCGGCGTCGCTGGTGTTCGAGGCGCTGGGCCAGGTGGCGTGCCTGTGGGTATTGGAGTGCGCGGGCGAACAGCTCGGCTCGGACCTCGGCACCAATGAGGTGCTGTTCGCGTCGATGGAGGAGGCGCATTTTTACCGTCGCGCGGTGCCGGGCGACCGGTTGGACTTGGAAGTTGAAAAGATCCAGGTGCACGCGCCGCTGGCGGTGTTTCGCGGCACGGCCAAGCGCAACGGCGAGAAGGTAGCGCACGTCGAGCGGCTCGTGCTGGCGTTCGGCGCGGACGTGATCGAGCACCTGTCCAACCGCGAGCACGGCGCGAGCGTGGAAACGTCGCTGCCGGAGGCCGGGACGGCGCTGGCGGAGGCGGCGGGCATGTCGGAAGCGGCGGCCCCAAAGTCGAATGGCGTGGACGGTGAACTACCGGTCGTGCCCCCCACCCCGGCGGAAGACGCGCCCAAGGGCAGCGTGACGCGAGACGGCCACGCGCGGCTCGATCCCGAGGACCCGACCGTCAAGGTCGGCAGCGGTAGTAAGGCAGGTGAGAAAACCGACGACGATTTCGACCGTAACTTCGGGATTTGAAGTTGCCCAGAGCCATGAAGCGCGCCGTCATCACGGGACTCGGATTCACCACCAGCATCGGGAACAATCAGACGAATGTGCTGGACAGCCTGCGCCACGCCCGGACGGGAGTTGAGGTGCTCCAAGAGTTCGTGGATGACCCACTAGTCCCGGTGTCGCTGGTCGGCACGGTGAAGGGTTTTACATTCCCCACGACAGACTTTGAGGATTGGACGTTCCCGGACACCTACCGGCTCTCGCGCGAGACCGTGCGTCCGATGGCGCCCAACACGCTGTACGCGTACTTCGCCATGCGGCAGGCCATCGACGACGCCGGGCTGACGCCCGAGCAGGTGTCGAACCCGGACACGGGGCTGATGGCGGCCAACGGCGGCTCGATGTGGTTGAGCAGCAAGAATTACGCGGTGCAGGAGGCGCGCGGGGTGATGAAATCGCCGCCGATGGCGATCATCAACGGCATCCCGGGGTCGCTCTACATCAACCTGGTGCCCGCGTTCAAGATCATGGGCGCATCGCTCGGGTTTTCGAGCGCGTGCGCGTCGTCGTCGCACGCGCTGGGCACGGCGGTGGACCTCATCCGTACGGGCAAGCAAAAGCGCGTGTTCGTGGTCGGCGCGGAGGACTGCAACCGGTACAGCATCGTGCCGTTCGCGGGGGTGCGGGCGCTGAGCCTGGCGACCGACCCGGAGAAGAGTCCTTGCGCGTTCGACCGGAAGCGTGACGGGTTCGTGGGCACGGGCGGCGCGGCGGTGTTGGTGGTGGAGGAATTGGAGAGCGCGCAGGAGCGTGGGGCGGCGAAGATCTACGCGGAAGTTCTCGGCTGGGGGCAATCGTCGGACGGATACAACGTGCTGGCGTCGATCCCGGACGGCAGCGGATTGGCGCGCGCGATGACGCAGGCGATGGCCGAGGCCGGAGTGCAACCCTCTGAGGTGGAGTACATCAACGCGCACGCGACTTCGACGCCGTTCGGCGACGTTTCCGAGATCAACGCGATCAAGAAGGCGTTCCCCGAGGAAGGCAAGCGACCGCTGGTGAGTTCGACCAAGAGTCTGACGGGCCACGGGTTGTCGCTGGCCGGGGCGATGGAGGCGGCGTTTTGTTGCCTGACGCTGCGGGAAGGGTTCGTGCCGGTGTCGGCGCACATCACGGAGCTTGATCCCATGTGCGAGGGCGTGCCGGTGATCACGCAGCCGGTGGAGTTGGCACCGAAGATCGTGATGAACAATTCCAGCGGGTTCGGCGGGACCAACGTGGCCGTGGTGCTGAAAAAGTGGGAGTGACCCGCAGCCCGCCGGAGGCGGGAAGGTTCAAGAAGCCAAGAACCCAAGATTCAAGGAAGGTTCAAGTTCCAAGGTTTGAGAGATGCTGGATGCTGGATGCTCGACTAAGCCCGAATATATAGAAATCTGTCATCCTGAGCGGAGCGAGGTACGAGCGCAGCCGAAGGACCTTCCAACGCTGATTTTATTGCAAGGCTGACCTGTCAAAAACGCCTTCAGAGGTGAGCCTACACTCAACTCCACGGTGGAAGGTCCTTCGGCTCGTTATACTCGCTCAGGATGACAGATATTTTTTAATCAACGCTTCACCTGTATCCCGCAGCCAACATCAATTGATATTTCGGGTCTTGAAACTTGGATCTTTACCCCATGAAACGTGTTTTCTTGACCGGCGCGAGTGCCGGGATCGGGTTGGCCACTGCCAAGGCTCTGTGCGCGGCGGGCTGCGAGGTCTGGGGAACCGCGCGGGACGTACGGCGGCTGCCCGGTGACCTGATCGGATTTCACCCGGTCGCGCTGGATTTCAACGGCGACGAGGGGGCGCTCGAAACGGCGTTCATGGGGGCCCTGCGGGACGCCGGGGGGCGGTTTGACACGCTGGTCAACAACGCGGGCGGGGCGTGGTTTGGACCCGGGGCGGAAATGCCACCCGGCGATCTGCGCGGGCAGTTCGAGACGCTGGCGCTGGGGCCGATCCGGCTCGTGCAATGGGCGCTGCCGAGCTTGCGGTCGCACCCAGGGGGGGTGGTGGTCAACGTCACGTCGCTGGCGGCACGGCTGCCGCTGCCATTTGGGTCGGGCTACAGCGCGGCGAAGGCGGCGCTGAGCGTGTGGACAGCGGCCATGCAGATGGAGGAAACCGCGCCGCTGCCTGCGGGTCAGCATCCCGTGCGGTTCGTGGACGTGCAGCCGGGCGACATCGACACGGGGTTCAACCGGGCGATGGCGTTCTGGTCGCAGACTGAGGAGACAGGAAATCCGCTGGCGGCGGCGGTGCGGGGGAGCTTGGAGGCGAGCGACAAGAGCCTCGCGGGGTCGCCCGGGCCGGAACTCGTGGCAGCGGCGGTGCGGGGCGCAGTGATGGAGGGAAAGGGCGGGCCGTTGGTGACGGTGGGCAATGCCTGGCAGGCGTGGGGTGGGCCGCTGGCCTACCGGTTTTTGCCGCGCCGGTTGCTGTTGTGGACCGTGCGGAAAAATTGCGGGTTGTAGCGCCAGGCTGATTTGTTCCACGTGGAACGTCAGTCGCGCACCAAGCTCGCGGCCTGCTGCGTGAGGACGATCTGTCGGAGGAGAATTGCCATCGCGAGGGCGATCAGCACGATGCCGCCGAGCAGAGCGATTTTGCCGAACATCCCCACGGCAACGAACGTGATAAAACAGAGAACCGCCGGGATGAGGACGAGCGCGAAGACCGAGCTTAGCAGTCCCGCGTTGGTGATCTCGCCCGTCGTGATATTTCGGCAAGCGTAGGCGCGCAGGGCATTGGTGCGGGAGAGCACTCCGGCGACCACGACCTGATCCCCATCCGACACGGAAATTGGCCGACCAGTGCGGAATTCTATGGGACGGTTGTTCACGCGGAAAAGTGTGACGTATGTCGTGCTGGTGCCAGTATTATTATTCCGGCTACCGCCCGTGATATCGACGGTGTGCTGACAATGACTGACGGTGCCTCGCAGGGATTCCATATGGGGTGAGGGTTAAATTTTGCGGGTCAGACTGAGACGCCGTTGGGGGCAGTGAAGGTTTCGTCGGCAACGTTGCCGGTGTTGCGCGTGACCGCCGGTTCGAAGATGAGGACTCCGGCCTCGGCTTCGGCCAGAGTGCGGTGCTCCACGCCGCGCGGGACCACGCAGAGTTCGCCGGGCGCGAGCGTGACCGTCGGGCGGTCGCGGAATTCGAGGCTCATTTGTCCGCGCCAGACGAGGAAGAGTTCGTCCTCAGTTTCGTGGTGGTGCCAGGGAAAGGTGCCCTGGAATTTGACCAGTTTGAGTTCTTGGCCGTTGAGCGCAGCGACGACCTTGGGACGCCAGTGCTCGTGGATGAGTGCGAACTTCTCGGGGAGGGAGACCGGGTTGGACATAATCACATCGTGGAAGAATCATCGCCTTTCGGCATCAAGAACGCGACGACCAACGCGACCCCGGCGGCAATGAGCAGGCCGGGCATCCAACCACCGCGAAGATAAAGCCAGCCGTTCAGAGCAAAGCCGAACAACGCGAAAAGAACGAGACCGGTGCGCATAGCGCCCGCGACTATGCCGTCTTTTCCCTGGCGAGTGCAAACTCTTCTCCTACGACCTCAAACGCGGCGTCGGCGGCCTGGAGGGCTTCGTCGATATCGGCGTCGGTGTGGGCGGCGCAGAGGAACCAGTTGTGGTGCGGATGAAAGAACGCGCCGCGCCGGATCGCCTCCTTGCAGAAGGTCTGGCTACGGAAGAAATTCGTCTCCTGCGCGAAGGACATGAAGGGCAGCGCGTCCATGCCCGTGTAGCGGACCGGGAGGCCGTGCTTGGCGGCAAGGCGGGTCAGGCCCTCGCGCAGACGCGCGCCGGAAGCGGCGACGCGCGCGGGAACGTTCTCGCGCTCCAGCACGTCGAGCGTCGCCAACGCGGCGGCCATCGGCACGGCGTTGTTCCAGAACGAGCCGGTGAGGAAGACTTTTCCGGCGGCTTTGGAGAGTTCCTTGCGCCCGAGGCAGGCGCTGATCGGGTGGCCGTTGCCGAGTGCCTTGGAAAAGCAAATCAGGTCCGGCTCGAAGCCGAAGACGCGGTGCGACCCACCCAGGTGCAAGCGGAAGCCGCAGCGGATGTCGTCGAGGATGAGCACCGCGCCCTCGCGGCGGCAGGCGGCCTCGACGCCCTTGAGGAAGCCCGGCGCGGGCAGCACGAGGTCGGCGAACGCAGGATGGTGGAAAGGAGTGACAAAGACCCCGGCGACCTGGCCACGGTGTTGCTTGAGCAGGCGCTCGAAGGCGTCGAGATCGTTCCACGGGAAGCCGTGGACGTGCATGTAATCCTCCTCGATCAGGCCGCCGTGGCCGGGCGTGCACCACGCGTGGCTGCCGTGGTACGCGCCGTGGGCCATGAGGATTTTTTTGCGTCCGGTGTGCTCGCGCGCGACCTGGAGCGCCCAGGTGGTCATGTCGGAGCCGTTCTTGCCGAAGACCGCCCAAGCGGCGAAATCCACGAGCGCGACGAGGCGTTCGGCGAGGTCGATGACGACGGGCGTCGGGTGGTTGAAGCAGTCGCCGAGGGCGCGCTGGCGGTCGGCGGCGGCCTCAACCTCGGGGTGACGCGCACCGAGGACGTTGGGGCCGTAGCCGCAGAGGAAATCGACGTATTCGTTGTCGTCGGCGTCCCAGTAGCGGCAGCCCGCCGAGCGCACGGCGTAGTACGGCGAGGCCATGGGCACGGTGGCCGCCGGGTGGCAGTGGCCGGTGATGCCGCCGGGGATCACGCGGGCGGCGCGCTCGAACAGGGCGAGGCTGCGGGAAAAGGAGCGGGACATGGAGAGACGTGCAGTGGTCCGGGAAGATACACCCGTTAGCAGTCCATCATCCGGAATTCTGCCATCACCTTCGATCACCGTTCCCGGCTTGATCAGCCACCTGCTATTTGTCTGCTTGAAACAGGTGACCAATCAACGGAGATTTATTGTCACGCGCCGTTGCCTGATACGTAGCGTTAGTTGGCAGGGTAATAGGCTGCGTTTCTTGGATAATCGCACTTTCGACAACCCGGTCGAAAAAATCGTTGATGTGGGCAAAATCGGGGTGATTGGATTTTACCAAAAGGCAGGGGTTATGTTTGGTGACTCTGAAGTACATGTTTTTGAACGTCACTGACGAGCCTTTGCTGGCAGAGAGGTACCAACTCACCAAGAGCAGTTTGGTCCCATCCGCCAACTCTAGTCTGATACCATTGAAGGCAGCAGGTGTCTTGTAGCGGTAGATGCAAACCCTCCCCGCGTAATCCTGGGGCACTTCGCGGTAATAACTAGCCAACCGATTATCTATCGCGTGAACCAACCCCGGCCAAAGGACCGCGGCAGTCTCCGGATCTTGGACAAACAAACGGAGGTTGGTTTTCGTCCCCGCATTCAACAGGGCTTTGACGAGCGGTTGAGCATCTTCGGAGCTATGTTGGATCAAATCGCATTGTTCCACGAGCAAGCGCTTGGTGCGCACTTGATCCCGAATCTTGTTGACGGCTGACATCCCGTCCTCCAAGACCTCAATCTGCCTTGCGTGATGCCTGCTCTTCCAGTAAAACCACCCGAGCGGAAAAGGTAATAATCCGAAGAAGACCACCAACCAGGTTGGCACCAGGAGACTAGGCTGTTTCGTCAGGAATTGGATGAGACCGCCCAGCGCGGCAATGATGAGCCCCACCACCACTTTGGCGAGGACACTTTCAAAAATAGAACGTGGGCTTAGCAAGGACGAACCGGCCATAGTGTTGAACAGAGAAGAAGCTCAAGAGCACCAGCACTTTGTATGGGCTTACCCCACACTGCACAAGGTTGACGCCGATTGACGAGTTTTTTCCGTCAGCAGTGCATTTTGCCGCTGTTTGTAAGGCAAGGTAGTGTTTACTCGAAGGTGGCTGGGCGCAGCAACGGTGGGGCAGGCCCCCGCCTTGCCGCCGGGCAAAACGCGTCCTGACGAGGGCAGGCGGAGCGCGTGCCTACAACCGAAAGCAACACCGGCCTGAACTTACCTAGGAGGGACTACCCCGCCGCGCCGCTGAAGGCCATCGCCGGGACGGCGGGCGCGCCGGGCGGCTTGATGTAGCCTTCCACGCGATCCATGACCACACTCATCCCGTCGGCCAGCGGGATCAACCCGCGCACGTCCACCCGGCCCAGGCCCACGGCGGCGTTGGGGTCGAGGCGGCCCAGGAGCGCGTCGTCGGCGGTGGGCAGGTCGACGAAGGTGATGACGGCATCCGGCGCAGCGTCGGCAGGCGCGGGGCCGAGGGCGCTGGTCAGGCGGCCATGCGCCCAACGCATGTGACCGACGAGACCGAGCGCCGGGACGCGCAGCTCGACCGTGCCCGGCGGCGTGTGCGAGAGTGTGTGGCGCGAGACGGCGTCGGTTTCGGCCACGATGGGCACCGCGCCGATGAGCACGCGAAAGAGCAAGCGCAGGTGCAGCAGGCGGAAGGGTTCGTCCGCCAGCGCGGCGGGCGTGGCCTGGAGAACGCGGTCGAGCTGCTTCGTTAATTTGACGAACGTCTGCACGCCGAGGATGCGCCAGAATCCTCCGGTGGGTAAGGGTGGCAGGGCACCCTGGTTGAGGAACGTGCGGTTGAGCTGGTTGGCGGTCAGAAACTGGAGGACGAGAAGGGCGGGCGCGGTGCTGCCGGGGGTCACGAGCAGGCGTCCGTCGCCGGGTGAGATCAGGGTGGCGCTCGGGCCGCCCAGCAGCGCGAGGCGCAGGGAAAACTTCCAACCGGCGGCGAGCTGGCGCGTTTCCGGCGAGAGCGCGGCGAGGTCTTCCAGCGCGGGCAGGACGGCGTGCAGGTGCAGGCGGGCGAGGATCGCCTGGCGGTCGGCGGGCAGTGGGCGGCTCATGCGGGCGATGGTCGGAAGCGGGAGTTTACACCATTTGTTGCCGCAGGGATGAAAAACGGCATCTTGCGGGGATGCGGCCCGGCCAGATTCTGCCCAACCTACGGCTGAGATCGACCCCGGAGCGAAGCGAGGCGAGGCGAGGTTGACGGTGGACTTTTGCGCTTGCCGTGCCGCCCGGGAGGTTGAGATCATGGGGCCACGGTGGCCACGCGTCCGGAAATTTTCATCAGCGCGACGACGGGCGACTTGGCGTCGTGCCGCGTGTTGGTGCGGGATGAACTGCTCACGCTCGGCTGCATGCCTATCGTGGAGGAACATTTCGGCACGACCGCCGGGGAGATTCGCCAAATTTTGCTCCGGAAAATACGGGATTGCCAGGCAATGATTCATCTGGCCGGGATGCGTTGCGGAACCATCCCGCAGCAAATCGACTCAACTCGCCCGCGTTCCTACACGCAACTCGAATACGATGTGGCGCGGGAACTGGGCAAGCCGATTTATACGTTCATCCTCGCGGAAGGTTTTTCCTACGACGCCTGCGAGCCCGAGCCGGAAACAAAGTGCGCCCTGCAAGCGCAGCACCGCGCGAACCTGGCTGCCGGAGGCGGGATGTACCACCTCGTCGGCACCCGGGAAGAACTGGCGCAGAAGGTTCGCGCGTTGCAAGCCAACCTGAGTTACCTGCGCGACCAGTTGGATGAAGCCCAGGCGCAAGCGGCCAAACGCGCCGAAGTGGCCGAAGCGCAGAACGCGCTGTTGCTCGAACGGATGGCCGCCATGCAAGCCAGACTGGATGAACATAGCCGGACCGGCGACCTCGTCCTCGAAACGGTGCGGCGGTTGGACGGTACGATGGCCGGGGTAGGCCGAGGTGTCGACGCGCTGCGGGAAGCGCAGGCGGCGGTCGCCCGGGAAAACGGGGTCGACGAGGCGGAGTTGCAAGCGCGTCTCGCCACGGAAGGCACGGACCTGCGTGCGTTGCTGGCCGAAATCACTGAACACACCGCCGCGGCGGAGGTGCAGGTCCAGGGCTGGCACCGGTTGCAGTGCGAGGCGCTGGTCAAACTCGGCAACGGCGAATACGCGGCGGGCCACTACACGGCGGCGGAGAATCTGTATCGCCAAGCGCTGGACGTGCAGGAGCGCACGCTGGCCGAGGATCACCCCGAAGCGCTGCACAGCGTCAACAACCTGGCGGTTTTACTCACGGAAAAGGGCGACCTCGCGGGTGCCGAGCCGTTGTATCGACGGGCGCTTGCAGCGTACGAGCGCGCGCTGGGCAAGGAGCACCCCGAGACGCTGGGTTGCGTCAACAATCTGGCGATCCTGCTCAGACGTAAAGGCGACTACGCGGAGGCAGGGCAGCTGTACCGCCGGGTACTGGACGTGCGGGAACGCACCTTGGGGCCCGAACATCCCGACACCTTGGGCAGCGTCAACAACCTGGCGATCTTGCTCAAGCGCGAAGGCGCTCAGGCGGAGGCGGAGCGGCTGTACCGCCAGGTGCTGGCTGCGCGGGAGCGCACGCTGGGCCGGGAGCATCCCGACACCTTGGGTAGCGTCAACAACCTGGCCAATTTGCTCGCTGAAAGAGGCGCTTACATGGAGGCCGAGCCGCTGTACCGCCGGGCGCTCGCGGCCTGCGAACGCACGCTGAGCCGTGAGCATCCCGACACGTTGAACATCATTAAAAACCTGGCCAACGTGCTCAGCGCCCAAGGAAACGCCGCGGGGGCAGAGCCCCTGTATCAGCGAGCGCTTGATGCGCTGAAGCGCACGCTGGGCGCCGGGCATCCTCTAACCGCAGAAACGGCTTTTAATTTCGCCTTGCTGCGGAGTCAGCGGGGTGAATTGCTCGAGGCCGCCGCTTTGATAAAACCGGCCGTGGCCTCCGTCCGAGCAAGCCTGCCCGCCGACCATCCCCAACGGTTGGCGTACGAGAGGCTGCTTCGGCAGCTTCTCGACGCCACGGGCGGCGGCGCAGCGGTCCTTGGCTGAAAGCGTCACCTCGCCGTCCACCGCTTCCCCCGGAAAGGGTTGGTCGAATAACGCGGGTCCTCCTCCAGCAGTTGCACGTAGGGCGCGCGGGGGCCTTCCGGGGCTGCCGGTTCGGGGGTGTGGGCGGCCTGGTCAGCCACGAGTTGCAAAATGTCGCGCGGGTGCGCCTGGGGCACGCATTCCTGCATTCGCCGCCGCACGGCCGCTTCCTCCTCGGGGTGCGCCGCCCAACGCGCCAGGATTTCCGGCAGGTGGTCGGCCCGGTACACCTCTTGCGCGATGCCGTGCCGCCGCGCGTAGCGCAGCGTGATGAATTCCTGCGGCATGAAGCCGCCCAGGCAGTTGAACAGGATCGGGCAGCCGCTGATGATCGCCTCGCTCGTCGTGCCTGTGCCCGGACGCCCCACCACCGCCGAGGACACCTGCATGAGCAGGTGCATCATGTGCGAATGCGGCAGCGCGAGCACCGGCAGCACGGCGGCGTGGCGGCGGCCCCAGCGCTTCACGCGGTCCAACTCGGCGGGGTTGTGGCCGCACAAGGCGATGACCTGCAAATCCCGGCGCGGACGCTTCGAGCACAACGCTTCGAGAAACGCGAGGTGGTTGTTCACGCCGTGCTCGCCGGTGGAAAGGAGCAGCGTGAATTTTCCCGCGTCGAGACCCAGGCTGGCGAGGAACGTGGCGCGCTCCTCGGTGGAAAGCGGCGCGTGGTAGAACGCCGGATTGAGCAGAAAACCGCCCACGACGGCGCGGTCCTTCGGCATCTGCAGCTTGCGCGCCATTTCGACCGTCTCGGGCACCGCGCCGATGAAGAGGTCCGCGCGCGGGTTGACCCAGTGGCGGCTGAAACCGTACTGGCCGAAAAGCTCGCCGCAGTACGTCACGCAACGCACGTTCTCGCGTCCGAGGTGTTCGCGGGCCAGTTCAAAGAAGCCGTGGTTGAGCGAGCCGTGGGTGCTCAGGACGACGCGCGGGCGGACGTGGTCGAGGATGGCGCGGAAACGCTCCTGCCCGAGCAGACGGCGGCTCGAATAGTGCAGCCCGGCCACCTCCAGGAAGTTAAAGTAAACGTGGTGCGCCCAGGGCGCGTGGCGCTGGATGCGGTTGTAGAGGCCAACGCCAAAGCGGTAGAGCGGGTGCGTGTTCTCCAGGCACTTGTGGATCTGGATCTCGTTGGCCGCGGCGGCCCCGGCGGTCTCGCGCGTCCAGTGGACGAACGAACTGGCGCGCATGTTGTGCCCGCCGCCGGTGCTGGAAGTCAGGATGAGCGTGCGCACGGGAAGGGCGGAAGGGCGGAAGGATGAAGGCCGGAAAAGATTCGAAGCAGGACCACGGCGAGGTTCGGTGTCTTTCCTTCTACCTTCTACCTTCTGCCTTCTGCCTT
>CAXTBX010000053.1:0-32382 GCA_964242205.1 uncultured Chthoniobacterales bacterium | reverse complement strand
GAGCGAGTTCAACGCCGTCAACCAGATGTATCTGAACTACTTCAAGCTCTTCGGCTTCTCGAAGTACCAGATGCGTTTCTCCACGCACGACCCCGCCAAGCTCGGCGAAAAGTTCGTGGACAACGCCGAACTCTGGAAGAAAACCGAGGACATGGTGCGCGACGTTCTCATCAAGAGCGGCATCCCTTACGTCGAGGTCCCCAACGAGGCCGCCTTCTACGGCCCGAAGATCGACGTGCAGGTGTGGAGCGCCATCGGCAAGGAATTCACCATCGCCACCAACCAAGTGGACTTCGCCGTGCCCGCGAAGTTTGGCCTCAAGTACAAAACCCGCGACAACACGGAGGAAACGCCGCTCTGCATCCACCGCGCGCCGCTCGGCACGCACGAGCGGTTCATCGGCTTTCTGATCGAACACTACGCGGGCAACTTCCCGCTCTGGCTCTCACCGGAGCAGGTGCGCGTCC
The DNA here is from genome assembly GCA_964242205.1 of uncultured Chthoniobacterales bacterium. Lineage (GTDB taxonomy): Bacteria > Verrucomicrobiota > Verrucomicrobiia > Chthoniobacterales > SZAS-18 > CAHJWO01. The sequence continues at coordinate 31,915 of CAXTBX010000053.1, read as the reverse complement.
TACCCATCGGCGATGAGACCCCGCTGGTCGAATACGCGCAGGGCGTGGTCAGCGAACTGCGCGCCGCCGGGGTCCGTGCCACGCTGGACGCCAGCAACGACCCGATCAAAGCGAAGATCGCCGACGCCGAGAAGATCAAGGTCCACACGATGCTCGTCATCGGCAACCGCGACCTGGAAGCGGGCAACCTGAGCGTGCGCGTCCATGGCCAAGGCAACCTCGGCGCGAAACCACGCGCGGAAGTTATTGCGGACCTGCTGGCCAGCATCAAGGACCGGCGGGCTTAGCTGCGAGCAACGGCGGGGCGGGGGAGTCTTCCCCGCGCCAGCCCTGGTGCACCAGCAATTCCACGTTCTCGAAATTGTTCACCTGCCGCCGTTCTGGAATGGGGATTTCGACCGCGGGCCCGCTGTGCGTGGCCAGATGCTTGTGCACGGCCATGACCCAGCATTGGTAATAGATGTTCATCCGTAGCGTGTCGGCGTCCGCACCGGTCCAGGGGGGCGGCATGGTCGGCAGCGGATCGCCGGGACGCCGGTGGTCGCGGGTGCCGACCAGCCAAACCCGGTCGCCGCGCTGGAGCGTCGCGTCAATCGCTTCGTAGACGGGTTGCAGCGGCGTCGCGGACATCATGCGCTCCAAGATGAGGTCGTAGCGATGAACGGTGTGGTCCGGCACGTCGGGTACGGTCATCAGCGGTGCGCGTCCCTGATAATAGCGTCCGAAGCTGATGGCGGTTTCCCAGCGGTTGAGCAGCACGAGATCCCCGGGCCGGACGCCCGCGTTGATCCGCGCCGCGACGAGGTCCACGTCGGTGCTCCGGGTGTGCAGGGTCGCCAGGGTCTGCGGGAACACCAGCAGCGAAAACATGAACATCACGAGCCACCGCGCCAGCCGCCAACCCAGCCCGGTGGCCTGCCCGTAGATCGCGTCGCAGCAGACGGCCACCACCGTGAGCAACCCGAGGTAGTACCAAGGCTGCGTGACGTAACCTACGCTGAAGAGGAAGGCTGTGTAGATCACCGTCGCCGCCACGAGCGTCACGCCGCAAAACAGCAGCCGTTCGACCACGGGTGCCTCTGCCTCGGTGGACGTGGCTTTCGGAGACACGTACGCTGTCCATCCCGCCAGTCCCACGCCCGCGACGGCCAGCGCCGTCCACAGCCACACGCCCAGCGGGTCGGGTGCACCGGTCACGTCGCAAACCTTGTGCCAGAGCCATTCCAGCGTCACCGGGAAGCGGATCAACACGCTCCACGCCCGCGCCCGGTGGATTACGGGAAGATACGGCAACAGTGACAACGCCGCCGGCACGCCGACCGCCAGCACCACTGCCGCCCCGGCGGGACGCCGCCGCCACAGCGCCACCACCGCGCCGCCCAGGCACGACGCCAACAACAGCGCGGCGTTGTGGTAGAGACACTGCACGCTCAGCACGCCCAGCAACGCTGCCCGGGCTAGTCGCCAGCCGTGCAGCCGCTCCAACGCCGCGACCCGCCAGACCGCGCACAGCGTCAGCACCGCCAGCGCGCATCCCAACCCGTAGGCGCGTAGCGAATCTCCGTAACGCACCATGCCCGGATTCAGCGCCAGCAGCGCCAGCGCGAGCAGCGGCGCGCGCGTCCCGAACGTCCGCGCCGCGTGCCAACAAGCACCGAGCACCGCCAGGCCGATCAGCAAACCGAGGCTGCGGTAGGCCGTGTCACCGGTCCCGAACACCGCCGCCCAGCCCCGCAGCAACAGGTGAAACAAGGGCGGGTAGGAGTCAAACTCGACGTAGCGCCAGAGTGCGTCCAGCGAAGGCAGGTTCGCCATCCGCACGGAAGTCGCCTCGTCGCGCCAGAGACCGCCCGCGTTCGCCCGCTGGACCAAATGCAAGTACACCGACGCGAGCGTCAGGACGAAGCCGATGCCGATTTCCAGCGGTCCGATCCAACGGGCCAGTCTGCGGAGTATGCCACCGTCCGCCGAAGAGCGATCCTGACCGGTGGGGGACTCGATGGCGGTTGAAGCGGCAGAGGCGGTAGGCACACCCCCTAGGTGTGCAGGCGACGTGCCAGGCGGCGACTTTTCGTCGCCAAACCCGTCAACCACCGGATTTTCGGCTTGCATGATGCTCGGTTTCTTCGTAAAAGTGACGTTCAGCACTGCTCGTGGGAGCGGTCCGGCCCCGTGCCGGGTCTCAACTCTCGCGCGCGTGGTCGCCGCAGGACCAACCAATTACGACAATGCAGCTCTAGCCATTCCGCGCCAAAACGAGGGTTTAAAACGGGGGGTGGCGAATCCCGAATGGCTTTTCAACCGCAGAACCGAATCAACGTCAATGGACGCATCCGCGCACGCGAAGTGCGCGTCATCATGGCGTCCACCAAGGAGCAGCTTGGCGTCATGCGCACTTCCGACGCGCTGCGCAAGGCAAACTCGCTGGGGATGGACCTCGTCGAAATCGCCCCGACCGCCAATCCCCCGGTGTGCCAGATCGTCGATTTTGGCAAGTACCGCTACGAGTTGGCCAAGCAGGAGAAAGAGCGCAAGCACAGCGTTGCCCGGCTCAAGGAGGTCAAGTTCCGCGTCAACATTGACGCGCACGATTACCTGACCAAGGTGCGCCGCGCCGAGGAGTTCCTCGACAAAGGCAGCAAGGTTAAAGTGCAGCTCCAGTTTCGCGGGCGCGAAATGGCGCACAAGGAATTGGGCGACCAACTCATGCAAAGGGTCAAGAAAGACCTTGATGGCATGAGCGCGGTGGAGATGGAGCCAAAGCACGCCGGACGCAGCATCAACATGACGCTGTCGCCGCTGCCGTTGGCTCGCCGCAAGCGTCGGTTTGTGCCTCTGAACGAGGACGAACTCGCCGCCGCTGACGCTGCCGAAGAGCAGGACGACCAGGACGACGAGCACGACGAATCCGAAGATTGACCCTCAGGTCGTCGCCTGCCCTTGCCGTGACGCGGTAAGGGTGGGGGAAACCACGTTTTCGGATGCTTGGCAGAGCCGTTCTGATGTTCGTTTGAATACACGCGTGAACGCAAACGCGCAAACCGCCGGCCAGAGCCGATTGGTAGATGGATAATGATGACTACCGATGCCACCCCCCAACCGTCTGATGCGGAAGTCGTTGCGCTGGAGGGAGAAATTGATCTTCACGAGTCGCCGCAGGTTATCGAGCGGCTTAACCCCCTGATCGCCAGGAAGTCGCCGTTGATCCATCTAGACCTCAGTAAGGTCAGCTACATCGACAGCAGCGGTTTGGCGGCGTTTATCGACGCTATGCAGCGCATCCAGGCTTACGGCGGGGAGTTCGCGCTGGTCGCCATGCGCGAAAGTGTGCGCAAGATTTTCGAGATTTCGCGCCTTGATCAGGTCTTCAAGATTTATCCCGGTACCGGGACTGGCCCGCAGGTTAGTCCGGCTTAGGTAGAGAGAGACCGGAGGCAGGATGGAGGCTGCGGAATGGTCGCCCTAGCGGGGGGCGGCTCCGTTGTGCAGAAGGCGTCTTCGCCGGTACAGGTTCAACGCAGCGATGAGCGTCAGGCAGATCGCCGCGCCGGTGGAGTCGATGAGCACGTCGCCCAGGCTCGCGGTGCGGGTAGGGATGAAGGACTGGTGGAACTCGTCGCCCACGGCGTAAACCGCTGCCGTTGCCAGCGCGATGAAGAAGCGGGCTACCGTCGGCGGGTCAGCAAACCGGTCTGCCCCGCCCAGAGCGCGCCACAGCAGTGCGGCTAAAATGGCATATTCGGTCAAGTGTCCGCCCTTGCGGACGAGCAAATGGGCCGTTTCAAGTGTGGCGAGCGATACATTCGGTCCGAACAACCAACGCACAAAAGGTTCCAGGAACCGCGACGTGTGCCGGGCCGCCAGCAGGTCGGACGAACCGATAAAAATCAGGCTCATCCACAATAACACGGGGAGCCAGCGGTTGAACAAGCGGCGGGCGGACATGGGGCACCGGGATGTTAAAGGAAGGTCCGAGCGTGTCCACGGATTTTGCACGCACCACGTTCCGCCGTGACAACCGCCGACGCCTCCGCAAATATCTCTTCAGGCACCGTTTTCCTGGCGGACGCTCGCGCCTTGGCCTGCGTATCTTTTTGAACCCCTATTCCCCCGCCCACCCATGCCGTCCCAGACCTCCAACGACCTCTCGAAAAAAAGCCTCGCTGTCATCATGGGCGGCGGCGCGGGCACTCGTCTGTATCCGCTGACCAAAGACCGCGCCAAACCTGCCGTGCCGCTGGCGGGCAAGTACCGGTTGGTGGACATCCCGATTTCCAATTGCCTCAACAGCGGGATGCGCCAGATCTACGTGCTGACGCAGTTCAACACGACCAGCTTGCACCGGCACATTGGCGCGACGTACAAGTTCGACCATTTTTCCCGTGCCCGGTCGTTTGTGGAGATCCTGGCCGCCCAGCAAACCACGGAAAATCCCAACTGGTACCAGGGCACCGCTGACGCCGTGCGCCAGAACCTGCGCTACTTCCTGGAGCATCCCGCCGAGTATTACATCATCCTCAGCGGCGACCAGCTCTACCACATGGACTACCGCGACCTGCTCCGGCAGCACGTGGACAGCGGGGCCGACATCACGCTGGGGACCGTGCCGGTGGACCGCGCTGCCGCCACGGACTTCGGCATCATGCACAGCGACAGCGAGCGGCGCATCATCCGTTTCGAGGAAAAACCGAAGGACCCGGCGTTGCTCGACGAACTGAAAATTCCTGAACCGTTGCTGGCCGACCTGGGCCGCCGCGCCGACGAGGAGCTTTTCCAGGCCAGCATGGGCATCTACGTGTTCAATCGGCAGGTGCTCATTGACGCTTTGGCCAACGAGAAGGAAGCTGACTTCGGCAAGCACATCATCCCGGCTGCCATCGGGACGCATCGTGTCCATGCCTACATCTTCCAAGGGTATTGGGAGGACATCGGCACGATCCGCGCGTTTTTCGAGGCGAATCTGGCCCTGACGGATATCATCCCACCGTACAGTTTCTTCGACCGGGAATATCCGATTTACACGCACGCGCGTTTTTTGCCCGCGAGCAAGATCAACGGGGTGAGCATCCACAAGGCGATCATTTCCGATGGCTGTATTTTGACCGACGCGCGGCTGGAGCGGTGCGTCGTGGGCATCCGCAGCGTGGTCAACAGCGGGGCGGAACTGCGCGAGGTTGTGCTGATGGGCGCGGACTATTACGAGGGCGACCCGCGTGCAAATTCTTTGGATCTGGCTGCCGACGCGCCACCCATCGGCATCGGGCGGAACTGCGTCATCAAGCGGGCGATCATCGACAAGAATGCACGCATCGGCGACGGCGTGGTCATCACGCCCGAGGGCAAACCGGACAACTACGACAGCGAGAATTTCTACATCCGCGACGGCGTGGTGGTAATTCCGAAGAACGCCGTGCTGCCCAGCGGGAGTTGGGTGTGAAAAAGGTGGAAGGCACAGGCGGGAGATGGCGGCCTCCGAGCGCTCTGGGTTCAGGAGGTGGCTGGCGACCTCCTGGTGCCATTCCGGCGTAGCCGCCTGCTCCAGGGCTTCATCGTTCCAAAAGTTGCCGTAGAGTGCTGCTCCTTTGAAGATTGCATACCTGTTTTCGCGCTACCCGGTCCCCTCGCAGACCTTCTGCGACACGGAAATTCGCGCGCTTGAGGCGGCGGGACACGAGATCGAAATCTACTCGTGCAGCGCGCCGACGAGCAGTTTCCGCCATGGTGGTCCCGCCGATTGGCCACGCGCCCGCGTGCACTACGCGCCGCCAGCCGCCGTCCTGGACGCTTGGGAGGCCGCCGCGCGCCGGGACGGCACTTGGCCCGCGGCGATGGTCGCCGATCACCTCGCCCGCTTCGGGCCGCGCTACGATCCTGCCCGCCGCGCACGCCACGCGCTCTATTTCTCCGAGTGCATGCATCGCCAGGGAGTGGAGCACGTGCACGTCCATTTCGCCAACCGCGCCACCCACGCCGCCCTGTTTATCCACACGCTGACCGGCGTGCCCTTTTCGTTCACGGCACATGCGCAGGATTTCTTGGTGGACCTCGGCAGCGACGACTTGCTGCGCCTGATGTGCGAGCGCGCCGCGTTCGTGGTGGCGGTCAGCGAATGGAGCCGCCGCGCGTTGATCGAACGCTGTCCTGCCGCCGAGGGCAAAATCCGGCGCGTGTACAACGGCTTAGAATTGGACCTTTGGCCGCCAAGGTCGACGAAGCGGGCAACGGCCGATGATCGGCTCAAAATTTTCGGCGTCGGACGTTTGATCGAGTTCAAGGGATTTCAGGATTTGATCGCAGCCTGTCGGCTGTTGCGCGACCGGGGTGTGCCGTTTTCGTGCGAGATCGCCGGGGAGGGGCCGTTGCGGGCAGCGTTGGAAGGGCAGGCCGCCGGACTGGAGGAAATCCGATTCGCCGGGTTGCTCGCGCAGGAGGAAGTCCGCCGCCGGATGGATGCGTGCGACGTGTTCGCACTCCCCAGCTTGGTAGACGCCAAGGGCGCGAGCGACGTACTGCCGACCGTGATCCTTGAAGCGATGGCGGCGTCAAAACCTGTGGTTTCGACGTGGCTGGCGGGGATTCCCGAGATGGTAGAGGACGGTGTCTCTGGTTTATTAGTGCCGCCCGGCCAACCGGAGGCGCTGGCCGGTGCGCTGGAGAACCTCGCAGCCAAAGAGCAGGAAAGAAGACAACTCGGAGAGGCAGGTCGGCTGCGCGTCGTCGAAAAATTCAGCGCAGCGGCGTCCGCCGAGCAGTTAGGTGCGTTGTTTGCGGCCTCACGGGCGAACTCGTCGTCCGTTTCCGGCAAGCGCACAGGATCGACTGCGGACGGCAGAATCGTTTGTTTGTGCGATGAGTTTCCGCCGCCGGTGGCCGTCGAACCGGAACAAATGCGCTTGCTCGCTTTTAGGGCGGGTAGCCTCACGTCCCATCCGGTGCCAGACGCCACGCTCCTGCGAGCGTGCGTATTCCTACCGGACGACATGGTGTTTGAGACTTATTGGCGGAACAATGACCCCGCGGTGCATCAGTTAGAAAGCTGGCGCGCGGACGCGGGAGGCGCGTGTCTGACGGACGTTTTCCTGCTCGCCTGCCGTCGGGCGTTATATTTGCGGCGCACCGTTTTCGCGGCACCCGCCGCCCGGATACATCTACACGCGATGGGTCCGCAGGCGTTGCTGTGCGCCTGGCTGCTGCGGCGTTTGGGCGTGGCGGCGTCGGCAAGTTTTCTGTTGCCGTCCGTTGGAAGAGGCAGGATCGCGGGTTCCGTCGTGAAGAAGTTGGCTCCTTTGTTCGTCGGCGGATGGGTGGTCAACGAACGAAAATTGGCTCTCTCGCTCGGACTCGCCTTCGCGGCGGACAAACCCGACAGTGCGCTCTGGACCGAACGCGTGAAAAACTGGGCGGCGCAGGCACCAGGCCAATCCTCGGCCTAGGCACGCCCGCCTTCGGTCTTGCCGAGAACCGTCGTTCTCCTTCATGCTAACGTCTTCATCCCCTTCGTACCCTGAAAGTCGCCGTCATCATCCCGCTCTATAACCACGAGCGCTACATCGGTCCTGCGCTCGCCTCCCTGCGCGCGCAGACCCGGCCCCCGGACCGCGTCATCATCCTCGACGACGGCTCCACGGACGGCAGCATGGGCGCGTTGATGGGTCTGCCGGGTTCTCAGCCCACGGGACCCGGCGGCCTCAAATCACCCGGGATCGAACCGCGCATCGACATCCTCTTTCAGCCCAATGTCGGCGCGCACGCCACCCTTAACCGCCTCGTCTCTCTGGCCGACGACTGCGATTACATCGCCATTCTCAACTCGGACGATTGCTACCATCCGCAACGCCTCGAAACCTGCCTCGCCTGCCTGGACGAACATCCACAGATCGACCTGGTCTGCACCCGCCTGCGCGTGATCGACGAGCATGGCGCGCCGCTGCCTCCCGAGGCGTCGCGCGCGCGCTGGTTCTCCGCTGCGTGGAGCTTCCGCGCCGGTAGCGACGACTCCAGCGCGCTCGACCTCGCGGAGTGGCTGGGCATGGCCAACTTTCCCGGCACGACCAGCAACTTTGTCGCCCGCGCCCCGTACCTTCGCGCCCACCCGTTCATGCCCTACCGGTTCGCGCACGACTACTACGCGCTCGTCCAGGCAGCGCTGGACAACAAACTGGCCGTCATCGACGCCGAACTGCTGGACTACCGCGTCCACGCTACCAATACGATCACGACCGAACCCGAGCGGCTCGTCCGCGAGATGCTGCGGCTCAACGTCGATCTGGCGCGCGCGCTCGGCCCTCGCCTCGTGTCGGAGCCCGCCTTGCGCGCCGCTTACGCCCGCTACCACCGCGCCTCGTGGAGCAACGTCAGCGCGTTCCGGGCCGACCTGTTCAACCTCGTGCTTTCGGAGGCAATGAGCCTGCTGCCGGTTCCCGCCGTGGAGGCTTTGCTGGGCAGCCTCGACGCGGATTACTTCCCGGAAATCACGCAATATCCCAACCGCGCGCTCGTGAACGCGCACGATCCGGTGGCTCCGGCGCTCGGCCCGACCAGCGGTCTCGCCGACAAATTCTACGCGCTCAAGGCACAACTCTCCGCCGTGCGCGGTAGCCTCCACCCCTGGACCGAATACCGCCAGCTCCAGGCGGCGCTCTTGGCCTCCCGCTGGTTTGCCATCGGTCAGCTTTTCGGCTGGGTGCGCCCCATCATCAAAGCGGGTGGAAAAACCGCGCCGGAGAAACTGGAAATTCTGCGCAAGCGTGTCTGCGCCTCGGCTTGGTTGCGATTTGGGAATGCCCTGCGCATCCCCTCTGCCGTGCGCCTGCGCGAGTTGTGCGTTCCGGCGCAACCAGCGCCCTGACTATTTGCCGAACACGCGGCGAAAGAATCCGTTGCCGCCGTTGGCACCCACCACCCGCCGACGTTTATACTTCCGGCGTTTGACGTAAACGGCATCTTCCGCCGGAACATCTTCGTCAGTGACCTCTTGATCCGGAGATGGATCTGGTTCCGGCGCGCCCACCAGATGAGGCTCCGACACCTGCGGCTCCTGAAATGGCTTGGAAACCTGCGCACCCCGGAACGTGTTCAGCCGGGCACGCGGCTTCTCACGCGGCTTGATAATTTCCAAGTTAGCGGTCGGGCGGCTTTTCTCGCGCTCCTCCCGGGTCAGCTTGGGCATGTTCAAACCATCCGACGCCCTCTGCCAATAGACCGTATTGTAGAACAGCACGCCTTTGATGAGGTTCCACACCCGCAGATAGAACGGGACTCGCAGTGGTCGGTGCACGGTAACAGTCCTCCCAGCTATGGGTTAGAGTCCTTCGTCCTCCGGCGGCAGGAATCGCTGGAAGCGATTTTTGTCGATGGCCTTCATGTATGCCTCGCGCGGACTGACGATGCCTTGCTGCATGACGTGCCAGATCGCGTCGTCCATGAACTGCATGCCCTGGCTTTTGCCGCCAACGATCACGTCTTCGAGCTTCTGCGTCGCACCCTCACGGATGATGGCACTGACAGCGTTGTTCACCACGAGGATCTCGTTGACCGCCACACGCCCGCGTCCGTCCGCGTTCTTGAGCAAAAGCTGCGCGATGACCCCGCGCAACGACGACGCCAGCATCGTGCGCACCTGCGATTGCTGATCTGCCGGAAACGCGTCGATCATGCGGTCCACGGTTTTGCGCGAGTTGTTTGTATGCAGCGTGCCGAACACGAGCAGCCCCGTCTCGGCGGCGGTCAGTGCGAGCGAGATCGTCTCTAGGTCGCGCATCTCGCCGACCAGTACGATGTCGGCATCTTCGCGCAACGCCGCCTTCAGCCCCGACGGGAAACTCGTTGCGTGCTCAGGCACCTCGCGCTGGGTGATGATGCTCTGCTTGTTCTGGTGCACGAACTCGATAGGCTCCTCAATGGTGACGATGTGCCGCGAGAAGTTCGTGTTGATGTAATCGATCAACGCTGCCAGCGTCGTGCTCTTGCCGCTGCCCGTTGGACCCGTCACCAGCACGAGGCCGCCACGCAGGTGGCCGAACGACTTGATGACCGGCGGCACCTTGAGTTGTTCGAGCGTAGCGATCTTGGTCGGAATCAACCGGAACACACAGCCGTAACCGTTCGTCTGCTTCAGGAAATTGCAGCGGAAACGCGATTCCGCGTTCATCTCGTAGGCAAAATCGTAGTCGCCACGCTCCTCGTAGGTCGCCCAGCCCTTCGGGCCGGCGATCTCGCTCATCATGTACGCCGCTTCCTCGTTGGAAATCGGCTCCTCGCGGATCGGCACGATCTCGCCATGCACGCGGATCTTGGGCGGTTCACCCTCGCCGATGTGCAAGTCGGAGGCCTTCGCCGTGATCAGAACCTCGAAAAACTGGTCGATATAAGCCATGGGGAGAAAGTCAAAGGTGAGGGGTCGTTCACTCCATACCGAGCATGGTCTGCATCATCTGCTTTTCGGCGGCGCGGGCAATCGCTTCTTCTGGTGCGATGAACCCGCGCGCAACGAGTTCGCGCAAGCTCTCGTCCATCAGCTTCATGCCCTGCTTGCGGCCCGTCTGGATGACGCCCGGCAGCATGAACGTCTTGGCCTCGCGGATGATGTTGCCCACGGCGGGGTTGTTCGTCAAAATCTCCATCGCCAGCACGCGGCCCTTGCCGTCCGCGCGCGGGACGAGTTGCTGGCTGACGATGCCGCGCAAGCTCTCGCTGACCATGACCCGGATCTGGTCGCGCTGATCGACAGGGAACACGTCGAGCAGCCGGTCCAACGTGCGGGCCGCGCTGCCGGTGTGCAGCGTGCCCATCACGAGGTGCCCCGTCTCCGAGGCCGAAATGGCGAGCTGGATCGTCTCCAGATCGCGCATCTCGCCGACCATGATCACGTCCGGGTCCTCGCGCAACGCGCCGCGCAACGCCGCCGCGAACGAGCGCGTGTGCTTGTGCACCTCGCGCTGGGTCACGTGGCAATTCTTCGCCTTGATGATGTACTCGATGGGGTCTTCGAGCGTGATGATGTGGTCGTGCCGGTTGCGGTTGACCTCTTCCACCAACGCGGCCAGCGTCGTGCTTTTGCCGCTGCCCACCGGTCCCGTCACGAGCACGAGGCCGTTGTGGTATTCGGTCAACTTCTTGAGGATGGGCGGCAGGCCCAGTTCATCCACCGAACGCAGCTTCGTGTTGATGATGCGGAAGACGAGGTCGATGCCGAGTCGCTGGCGCACTACGCTGGTCCGAAACCGGCCAAACGGCGTGGCGTAAGCGAAATCCACGTCGCCGATTTCTTCGAGCCGGAGGAGTTGCTCCTCGTTGAGGAAAGAATGCGTCAGCCGGTGCGTGTCTTCCGCCGTGAGGCGCGGAGCCTGCCGGAAGATAGGTTCCATGACCCCGTTGCGTCGCCAGACGGGCGGCATGTTGACGCCGAGGTGAATGTCCGAGGCGTCAGATTCCTGACCGATCAACAGATAGCGGTCAACGTGGTCAAATAAAACGTGTTCTTCGCTCACGGCGAGTCCGGGGGTGGGGGCAAGCGCGCTGGGGAGGACGGCAACCGGGGTGGCGGTAGCGACCGCACCTGCATCGGAGGGAGGGACGGACATACGTTACTAGGAGTCACCACCGTGACAAAGTCAACCCGGAAACCGCCCATCCCGACGCGGATTTACGGGCGAGCACCTTTCTGCCAAGCGCCAGGAAGGTGGCCCAAAGATTACGCGAATTGGAGACAGGACGTGAGCCGACACCCCTGACCGTGCCTCTCTTCGGCGGAAATCAGCGTGCACCACTCGGATTCCGCTTAACGCTCCGGCGATCTAGGAACAGAGGTCCACCGGCAATCAGCTTGCCGCTTCCGCCGTTTCTTCGGCCTTCTCGGTCGTGCGCTCGGCGGTTTGCGTCGTGCGTTCCGCCGACTTCTGCGCCGCCTCCGCCCCGCCTACCACGTTCGCCAGCTGTTTCGTGATGAACGCTGTCAGTATCGGCTTGATGATCGGCACCAAGGCTTTGATCAATGACAGAAAAAATCCTCCGCCCTTTTTTTGCGCGGCGGTAGCCAGCTTTCCCTTACCGTCCTTGGACAGTGGGTTGACGTAGATCTTTTTTTCGCGCGCCGGAAGCAGCGAAATCATGCCACCAGTAAACAGCGCGCCGGACAACCAGATACCCAAATGCTGCCGGAACGACGATTTGACCCGGCGACCCACGTCGGCTTGGTAGCTCACTTGGCCGCCGTGCAGCGTCATGCCCGACCGCGCCCGGGCCATCTCCGCGATTAGCTCGTTCTTACGACGCTGAGAGGCTGTGAGCGGGTGGCGTTCTTGTTTTGACTCAGCCATTCCTTATCCTTTTTAAGTTCGGCCAGCGTGGTGGCAAAGCTATCCACGCCGAACCGGTGTTTAGCCACCAGCGCGCAGAAAACGGTGATGAGAAAAGAGAAAAATCCGAAGCCGAAAAACACCCAGCCCCAGTGCCAGTAAGCCAGCCAAGCGACGAGGTAAACCAGCGCGCACATGAAGAAGATCAGCCCGAAAAGTAGCATGGCCACTGCCACGACCAATAGGATGACGATCTTGACGTAATTCGCAGCGGCATCCTTGGCCTCTAGGCTGAAAAGCTCCCAGCGTGCCGCCAAATAGCTGACGGCGGATGCCAGCAGCAGGCGCAGGCTTTCCGGCAGGCCGGGAATGTCCGGTTCGGGTGGGATTGCGTTCGGATTCGCCATCGGGTTGCGGGACGGGTCGCGTTACTTCTTGAGCAGCGCGCCGAGCACGAACCCCGCGCCAACCGCAATCAGGACCGCGCGCGTCGGGTTTTCGCGCACGTAGGCCTCGCCATCTTCCTGCAGGGTGCGCGCACGGACTTTGGCGTCCTCAAAGGCGGCTTCGGCTTGCCCGCGGAACTCGTCCGCCTTGGCTGACGCCTGTCCGCGCAGGTCCTCAACCTTGGCTGATGCCGCCGCCTTGAGATCGGCGGCCTTCGCGCTGGCAACGTTCTTGAGATCGTCCGCCTTGGCGCTCGCGGCGCTCTTGAGATCGTTGAACTTCGCCTGCGCGGTGGACTTCAGGTCCTGTGCTTGATCGGCAGCCTGGGTTTCGTCGTTGGGAATGCTGGAAAATTCGTCGGCCATAACGGGAAAAGGTTGTGGATAGTTGATTGTGCAGAGGATTCGCTGACCACACCGGTTCTGTGCGTATCCTGAGGTGGAAAACTCGAAAAAACCAGCTGTCCGACCAGTCCTGAACCCGGTCCCATCCCGCGATGACCTGCGAAAATCTGCGCTATCCGCGGATAACATCCACCCGTTCTACTTCTCCCGGAAAGTGATGCGCGCCTTGCCCAGATCGTAAGGCGAAAGCTCGACGGACACCTTGTCGCCCGGGACGATGCGGATGAAGTGCTTGCGCATTTTCCCCGAGATGTGCGCCAGCACGTTGGTGCCGTTGGGAAGTTCGACTCGGAACATCGTGCCCGGAAGGACTTCGGTCACGGTTCCTTCGCTGGTGATCGAGTCTTCCTTGGCCATGGGTGACACCCATCATGCCTATCGGCGGCAAGCTTGGCAATCCCGAGTTTAGCCAAGCTCTTTCCCCGCAACGCCGCGCCATGGCCTGCCCTCATCCCTCCATCGGTGTCTGGTACCCGTACAGCCTGCCCTTCTTTATCATGTCGGCCACGGCGGGCGGCACCATTGTCTCCCACCGTGTGTCGCCACTCTGGATCAGCTTGAGCACCGCCCGCGAGAAGATCGATAGATACTCCGGTTTATACCCTTCCAAGCCTTCGATGAAATGGTTTTCGACCAGATGATCGAACAAGTTTTGCAAATTTGGCGCGACCTTTAGGTTCTGGACGGTCAGCAGTTCGCCCGTTTTCTCATCCTGCACGGGATAAACGTACAGTTTCAGATCGTTCTTGAACAGCCGCCCCAGCGATTCCAGAATCCCGCCCTCCAGGTTGGTGTAATACTTCTCCTGAAACAGGTCGATGAGCGACGGCACGCCCATGGCAATGCCGATCATCTTGTTCGTGCAGCGCGACAGATAGGCGCTCAGTCGGAAATACTCGCCGAATTTGGAGATCAAAACGGTGTGCCCCAACTTGCCGAGCACATCGACGCGGTCGAGAAAATCCGTGTGGTCGATCTTGCCGCTCGGCCCGCCCCAGGCCGCGAGGTTCTGCATCGTGATTTCCATGAGCACGACAGCCTCCTCACCCGCCACCTTTGGCTCTTTGAGGAACGCGTTCTTCGCGCAGTCGAGGATGTCCTGCGTCGTGTTGGTCAGCGGACGGAACGACCCACGCTCGACGATGGCCGCCTTTTTGTAGAGCAATTCGTCCGGGCGAACCACCTCGCCATCCGCCGTGAACATGGCGGCGTCGGATAATCCCTGCTCGACCAACTGCAAGGCCATCAGCCGGTTGTCGATGTAATGGAAATCCGGCCCGGCGAACTTGATCATGTCCACCTGGATGCGCTCCACCGACAGCCCGTCGAGCAGCGCGCCGATCAACTTCTCGGGGTTCTGGTAGAGGTAAAACGCGCCGTGGATCAAATTGACGCCGATGATGCCCAGCGCGTCCTGCTGCGTGATGTTGTCTTTGTCCAGCATCCGCACGTGGATGATGATCTGGTTCGGTTCGGCGCGCGGGTGGGCCTGGAAGCGGATGCCCAGCCAGCCGTGGCTCTCGCTGGGGTGGTTGTAGCTCTTGGCGGCGACGGTGTTGGCAAAGGCGAAGAAACTGGTGCGCCCGGCGCGTTTGTCGGCGAGGCGCTCCTGCAGCAGCTTGTACTCGTATTCGAGCATCTGGTAGAGACGCTGGCGCGAGACGTAGCGCGGGGTCGGTCCGTAGATGGCGTCGGAGAACGTCATGTCGTAGGCCGAGATGGTCTTGGCGATGGTGCCCGAAGCGCCGCCGACGTGGAAGAAGCGCCGCGCGACCTCCTGGCCCGCGCCGATTTCCGCGAAGGTGCCGTACTTGGTTGCGTCCAGATTGATCTGGAGGGCCTTTTTGTCTACGTCGCCGCCTACTTCCCCGGTAGTGATCATGATGGTAACAGAGTGTTCGCGGGCGCGGTGTCAACTGGCCGGTTGGGATGTGGGAAGCGGCTGCGCCACATTCTGGCGGCATCGCATCTCGCATTCATTATGCTAAACTAACCCCATCCACCCGCCCACCATGGACTCCGGCGCGAACACCGACCGCACCCTCCTCTCTGCCCAAGGCTACTTCGAGCTGGGTATGATGGACGAGGCGTTGTCGGAGATCGACACCCTGCCGCGCCCCGTCCAGGAACGCCTCGACGTGCTGCAAATGCGGCTCTTCATCCAGATGCGTGCCAAACGCTGGTCGCAGGCGCTCAAAGTCAGCCGCGTGCTCTGCAAGACCCACCCGGACGATGCGGTCGGTTTTATCCACGCGGCGTTTTGTCTGCATGAGCTTGGACGCACCGCCCAGGCGAAAGTTCTCCTGCTGCGGGGGCCGGCCTCGCTCTTGGGCGAGGCGACCTATCACTACAATCTCGGCTGCTACGACGCCGCACTCGGCAACATCGAGGACGCCCAGGCGCACCTGCGCATCAGCTTCAAGCTGGACGAAAAATTCCGAGAGTTCGCCAAGACTGATCCCGACCTGCGCGCCGTCTGGGACTTGCTCTGATTCACGTTGCCCCCAGTGCAGTCTGCCGCGCTTGGGCATCCAGCGCGACCCACCGTCCCGGCGCTAGCCCACCCAGTTCATACCCCCCGATCCTCACCCGGATCAACCGCAGCGTCGGGTGCCCGACCGCCGCCGTCATTCGGCGGACCTGCCGGTTCTTGCCCTCCACGAGTTCCAGCGCGATCCAGCAGTCCGGCACGTTCTTCCGTACCCGGATCGGCGGCTCGCGCGGCGGCAACTCCGGCGGCGGTTCGAGTCGCCACGCGCGGCAGGGTAGCGTCCTCCGGCCCTGCACTGCCACCCCCACCGCCAGCCACCGCAGGCTCTCCTCGGACGGCACGCGCTCGACCTGCACCCAGTACCGCCGCGCGTGCGCCGCCTCGGGCCGCAGCAACCGCGCGTTGAGCGCCGCCTCGTCACTCAGCAGGAGCAACCCCTCCGAATCCGCGTCCAGCCTTCCGATGGGGTACACTCCCTTCGGAAAACCGAACTCCGCCAGCGTGCGCCACGCCGAACCCGGCTCCGGTGTGAACTGGGTCAACACGCCGTAAGGCTTATGGAATGCGAGGAGCATTTCACACGGTCGCCACCGCGCCTCGGCGGGGAAAAACCTTGCGCGCTTCGTCGCCTTCCAACTGGCCGCGCGTCACGCCGAGCTGGTTGTGCAGCCGCAACTCGCGCCAGAGCTGCGCCCCGGTAATCTCGCCCCGCAGCAATGCCTGGTAGCGAGCGATGGTCATCGTGGTTTCAGCGGCAGTCTCGTTGACGAATTCCAGCCGAAACCGCCGCGCCCCGAGCGTCCGCAGTCGGTCCAGCGATTCCGCGCCGGTCTGCGCCCGGGCGTTGAACACCGTGTTGCGGCACCCGGCATCCGCCTTCAGCGGGTGTTCCAGACCGACGCGGTCCTTGAGCTTCACCGTCAGCTTGTCACAGGGCCGCCCGCAGTTGCGGTAGTCGGTGCCTTGCGACAGGAACGCGCAGAACACGCAATGCTCCATGTGAAACATCGGCATGTGTTGATGGATCGTCACCTCGAACCACGCTGGCGGCGCACCCCGTAGTAAAGCTTCAAGCTGCGTCGCGTTGAGGTCGTAGGACGCCGTCAACCGCTCCAATCCGTAACGCTCAAGGTAGTAAGCCGCCGTCAAGGGATTAGCGACGTTAAGCGAAAAATCCCCGACGCACCGCTCTCCGGCAAAAAACCGTAGGTGGTCATAGTTGCGCACGAGGTAGCCGTCGGCCTCGGACGAGCGGACCTGCTTGAGAATCCAGTCTTCCCCGGTTTTGAAGATGCGGGGCGGGGCGACAAACACCGCCCGTCCCGCCCCCGCCTCGTGCACCGTCCGCACCACTTCCCGGCAACGCTTTGGGTCTTCGAAATCAGCGTAGATCGTCCTGACACCCGCGCCGATGGCGGCTTCCAATTGCCCCATGTTCCGCACCAGCACGATCAACTCCGCGTCAACTGCGTTATCTGCGTGATCCTGCGCGATTAAATCGGATTTATTCCCGGTTAAAAGCTGCCAACGCTTCGGTGTCACGCGCAACGCTTCCAACTGTGTAACTAGCTCGCGTCGAAGGCGATTCAACTCGCTCAGCGGCAACATCGTCCCGCCCTCCAAATGATTTTCCAGACCCTCCAACTGGAATGGCGTCCCCCCCAACCGCCCAAGTTGCCCGGTCAAAACCTCGGTGGTCAGAGGACGTTGCTCGGTGGCGACCAGTGGCAGCGCCGAATCCGACCGCGCCACGTTGCCCTGCCCATCCCGAAAGACGACCGTCAGCGTCGTGCCGACATGCCCGTGCACTTCGCAGCGCACGGGGCGCTGGAAGCGCGGCTGGTCGCCCACAAAGCTCTGGCGCAGTCGTTTATCGAGTTCGGGGTCGTTGGTTTTCCACACGCGTTGACCGGGAAGCACCTGCGCCAGATCCAGCGCGCCCCGCCCAAATGCCAGCGCGGTTTCGCCACCCACTGTCTCGACGGTGTAGACCCGCCCGCCTTGCTCGGGCCGATCGGGCTGGCTCGCGTCGAACACCACCCCGTCGCCAGGCTTGAGCGGTGCTTCGAGTGAGAGATACACCCGTTCGCCGCGCACCCGGCGCACCTCGCCCAGATACACACCGCGCTTCTTGCCGAACCGGGCGTGGACGAGGCGTTGGTTGTCGATGCCCCGCAGCCAGCCAGTGTGCAGCCCGCGCGAAAAACTCATTTCCAGTTCGTAGCGGTCGGTCGCGGCACGGTCGGGGATGGCGTTGGATCGCAGACGGTCGATGGCGGCGCGGTACACGCGCGTCACACCTGCCACGTACTCCGGGGCCTTCAGCCGACCCTCGATCTTGAGCGAGACGACGCCCGCCGCCGCGAGGTCGGGGATGGCGTCCAAACCGGCGAGGTCCTGCGGGCTGAGGAGGTAGCGTCGGTCGCCCAGCGGAACTGGCGCGCCGTCAGCGAGCAGCTCGTAAGGCATCCGGCAAGCCTGCGCGCACTCGCCCCGGTTGGCGGAGCGCCCGCCCAAGGCCTCGCTGGTTAGGCATTGGCCGGAATACGCCACGCACAACGCCCCGTGGACAAAAACTTCCAGGGGCAGGGGCGTTTGGCGGTCGGCCAGCGCGGTACGGATTTCCGCGATCTCCTTGATCGAACACTCCCGCGCCAGGACGACCAACTGGCAGCCAAGGTCGCGCACGAACTGGACGCCCGCCGCGCTGGTGACGGTCATCTGCGTGGAGGCGTGGATCGGGAAATCCGGCGACAAGTGGCGGATGAGGCGGCAGACGCCCACGTCTTGCACGATGGCGGCGTCCACCCCGGCGGCGATGATGGCACGCAGGTAATCCTCGGCGGCGGCGAGTTCGTCCGCGAAGACCAGCGTGTTGAACGTGACGTAACCGCGTACCCCCCGGCGGTGCAGGAATTCCATCAGCGCGGGCAGGTCGGCCTCGGTGAAGTTGTCCGCCCGCATCCGGGCGTTGAAACGGCTCAGGCCGAAGTAGATGGCATCCGCACCGTTTTCCACCGCCGCCCGGGCGCATTCCCAATTGCCCGCCGGGGCGAGCAACTCGGGCCAGACGCGAGGGTCTGCAGCCACCTCGGTAGTGGTGGCCACGTTGACGGCAGTAGGAGCGGCGGGCATTGATTCTCAATATACCCGCACACCACCACTTTGCGAAAGCGCTACGGCAAAGGCGCGCCGACGTTACCGTCCGCCACCGCCTCCGCCCAAGCCGCCCAGATTGGCCGTGCTCTGTAGCCGACTCATACGGTCGAGTTCATCCGCGCTCATAGCGGTCGAATTGACATTGTCCGCGCTCGTCGGTTGCGGGATGTTGGAGCCGATTCGCATCTGGCGGGCGGCGGCATAGGTACCTGCTTTCTTCGGCTCGCTGGAACTCTGGCAACCGGCAGCCAGCAGAGACAACCCGAAAATAAACCCGAAACTGGTGGCGCATTTCTTTAACATGCCGCCAGTTTTAATGCCCCTCGGTCGGAGTGTCAACGCGCGGCTCCGGTCGCGGCGAAAGGGCCGCGGTCTCCCAGGACGGCGTCTGAGCCATGCTTAACCGGGGGCCGCGCTCGGGTTCGGAACTTCTCCGGGCTGGGTCAGCACCAGGAAGCGCGCCAGCAGCGTCGCCGCCGCGAAGGCGAGCCCCGCCGCCAGCCCGCCCCAGATCCCCAGCGGACCGTACTGACCGACGATGCCGACGAAATAAGCCACCGGCAGCGCGACGAGCCAGTAGGAAACGAACGCCAGCAGCGTCGGCACGCGCATGTCAGGCAGGCCACGTAGGGCGGCCATGCTCACGACCTGCATCCCATCGAAAACCTGGAAAACTCCCGCTACGAGCAACATCTGACCGGCCAACAGGGCAGTCGGCGCGTCGTGGACGAAAAAACCGGCCAACCGGTTGCCCCCCAGGAGGTATCCCACGGTAAACAGACCCATGACCGCGACGGATACCCCGATGCCCCCCAAGCCGATGGTGCGCACCTGCCGCCAGTCGTTCGCGCCCACGGCCTGACCCACCCGCACGGCCACCGCCGAGGCGATGCCCAGCGGGAACATGAAGGTCAGCGCGGCGTAAGAAATGGCGATCTGGTGCGCCGCCAGCGGGGCCGCGCCGAACCAGCCCATCATCATTGCGGCGAACGAGAACGTGCCCACTTCCAGCAACAGTTGGAGCGAGACCGGCAGGCCGATGCCCAGCAAGGCCCACAAACGCCGACCCGAGATGCCGCCCAACCAGCGCGCGGGCAGGGCGGGGCGCAACGTCGGGGAGCGCAGGATCAACCCTGCCGTGACAGCCACCAGCAGCACCCGCGTGCCCAGCGTCGCCCAGGCGGCACCCGTCAAGCCCAGGGCGGGCGCGCCGAAATGGCCGTAAATCAGCACCCAACTGGCGAAGATGTTCAGTCCCACCGCGCCGAGGATCGTCAACATCGGCAGGCGGGGATGAAACAGCCCCTCGCAGTATTGTTTGAGGCATTGCCAGACAAGGGCGGGCAGGGTGGACCAGCCGATGATCAGCAAAAACGGTCGGGCTGCGCGGACGACGGCGGACGGCTCGCCCAGCCGGTCGAGCAGCGGCAGCGCCGCGTGCAGCAGACCGATCATCCCCAGGCTGACGACCAGACTGATCACGAGGCCGTGGCGAAACGTCTCGCCCGCCTCCGACTCCCGGTTGGCGCCATGCGCCTGCGCCGAAAGCACGGCCACGCCCGCCACCGTGCCGATCCCCGTCACGTACAGAACGTTGAAGACCCCAAGCGCGAAGGCGCTGGCCGCCAGCGGCACGATGCCGAGGCGACCGACCATCAGGCTGTCCGAAAAACCCAGCAGCATCTGCCCCAGATTTCCCACGGTGACGGGCACGGCGAGCGCCAGAGTGCGGCGGGCTTCTTGCAAGATGGCACGGGACGAGGGCATGGCGGCGGGGGCGGGGAGCATCGCACTGGCGGCCAGCGCTCGCAAAGAGGAACGCCGCGCGAGGATTTTTCACGCCCGCCAAAGCTTTTCGCGCAGATAAATCAACTTTTCCCGAAAATTGACCCGCCTTGTAGCGTACCGGCTGTCGATTCAGTCACTCGAACGGCAAAAAGATGTTCGCCCTTCCGGCCCTTGCCCGTTGAACCGATACCATGACAGCCAACTTGCCTCCTAAGTTTATGAATCCAGCCGCTAACCTCCCTCTCTCGCTCGTGGGCCTGAATCGCCGTTCGTTCCTGCGGCGTTCTGGCCTCATTGCGGCGATGACACCTTTTGCCGCCATGCTGCTCGGCGGCAATCAGCAAGCCAACGCTGCCCAGTTGCCCTTTCCCATCGGGCCGGACCTAGACATTGCCATCCTCAACTTCGCGCTCAACCTCGAATACCTCGAAGGTGAGTATTACACCTACGGGGTGACAGGTCAGTCGATCACGCAGCAAGGCGTCACGGTCAGCGGCAGTGGCACGCAGGGCGGCGTGACCATTAAGTCCAACCCGCAGGTGCCCTTCCAGAGCACCGCTCTTCAGCAGTTCGCCGAGGAAATTTCACGTGACGAAATCGCACACATCAAATTCTTGCAGGATACTATCACCAAACTGGGCGGGACGCCAGTCGCGCGGCCTCAGCTTGACCTGCTCAACAGTTTCAACACCATCGGTGCGGCCTCGGGCATCGGTTCACCGCTCGACCCGTTCGCGGACGAGGTGAGTTTCTTCCTGGGCGGCTATTCGCTGACGGACGTGGGGGTGACTGCCTACCACGGGGCTGCGCCGTTGCTTTACAATAAGACGGTGCTCTCCGGTTCCGCCGGGATCTTGGCCACGGAGTCCTATCACGACGCCGTGCTACGCCTGAGCATTTACCAGGCAGGCACGGACGCCCGTAACAAGGCTGGATTGGTGTCCGATTTGCGTGACAAACTCGACGATGGCGGCAAGAAGGACAAGGACCAGGGCGTGGTCAACGCCGACGGCACCGCGAACATCGTCCCTGCGGACGGCAACAGCATCGCATTCTCCCGCAACACCCGGCAGGTGCTGAACATCGTCTATGGTGGGTTTAAGGCCGCCAACGGCGGGTTCTTCCCGAACGCGGTCAATGGCGATATCAAGTAAGCACGGCGATAACAGGCGTGTAGGTTCGGTAAACCGTCCCTCCGGGGACGGTTTAACCGTTTTTGGCTCCGGTGCTTTCTGCCGCGTTCCCGCGCTTGCCTCAGCGGTCGGAGCAGCGAAGTTGACGGCAGCCAACAACATCTTATGAGCCAAATCGAAGAAAAACTCCGCTCCCTGGGTCACGAACTGCCGCCCGCGCCTTCCGCCGCCGGGAATTACCTGCCGTTCCGGCGCGCGGGCAACCTACTCTACCTGTCGGGCAGCATCGCCGTGCGGGCGGACGGCACGCTGATCACTGGTCGAGCGGGCGCGGACCGCACCCAGGAAGAGGGCTACGAAGCGGCGCGGGTATGCGTACTGAACCAGCTCGCGGTCGTCAAGGCGGCGGTTGGGTCGCTGGACGCTATCAAGCAGGTGGTGATGCTCAACGGCTACGTCAACGCCGCGCCGGATTTCGTCGAGGTGCCCGCGGTGATCAACGGCGCGTCCGACCTGCTCGTGGCGCTGCTGGGCGACGCGGGGCGGCACGCGCGGGCAGCGGTGGGAGCGGCCTCGCTGCCCAAGGGCGTGCTGGCCGAGGTGCAGATGGTTGTCGAGGTCGCCTGAGCAGTCACTCGCCCACGACTGCGACCACGCCCGTCCGGCGGTGGGCGGCGCGGCGGTGCTCGAAGACGTAGATGCCCTGCCAGGTGCCGAGCGCGAGCCTGCCGTCGAGAATCGGGATCGTCTCGCTGGTGCGGGTCAAGACCATGCGCAGGTGCGACGTGGTGTCGTCTAAGCCTTCGGCGGTATGGACGTAGCCCTGTCCATCCTCCGGCACCAAGTGCTCGAAAAACGTGTGTAAATCGGTCCGGGCGCTCGGGTCGGCGTTCTCGTAGATGACCAGCGACGCGCTGGTGTGCTGGATGAACACCGTTGCCGTGCCGGTGCGTACGCCGCTGTCGCGGACGATCCGGGCGACGGCATCGGTGATCTCATAGGTGCCTTTGCCCCGGGTGGCGACCGTCCAGTGGTCCGCGTGTGCTGCCATGGCGGGTAGCGTCCACCCGGGTGGCGCACGAGGCAACTATTTGCATGTCCAAAGGGCAATTGAGTGATTACAAAGGTTTGATCACTACGATGGACGAAGATGCTGATCCGGTTTTGGCCACGTTGCGCGATACGTTCGGATTCACCGACTGGCGCGCCGGGCAGGAGCAGGTGGTGCGCGCGCTGCTCGGCGGACGCTCGGCGCTGGCCATCTTCCCGACTGGCGCGGGCAAATCACTTTGTTACCAATTGACCGCGCTGCACCTGCCGGGGTTGACGGTGGTGGTCTCGCCGCTCATCGCTCTGATGAAAGATCAGCTCGAATTCCTGGAGCGGCACGGCGTCCCGGCGGCGCGCGTCGATTCCACGCGCGATGCCGCAGCGTTGCGGCAAACGGCGGCGGACCTGCGCGCGGGCCGTCTAAAACTGCTCTACGCATCGCCGGAGCGCCTGGGCAACGAGCGGTTTTTGGCAACGTTGCAGACTGCCGGAGAAATCTCGTTGCTCGTGGTAGACGAGGCGCATTGCATCTCGGAATGGGGGCACAATTTCCGGCCCGATTACCTCAAGCTCGCCCGGCTGGCAAAGACGCTGCGCGCCGAGCGCGTCTTGGCGCTGACGGCCACCGCCACCCCGGCGGTGGCGGCGGACATCGCGGCGAGTTTCGGCATCGCGGAGTCCGACCGCGTCCACACCGGGTTTCACCGCCCCAACCTGTTCCTGCGGGTCACGCCGACGACCGCCGACGGGGCGCTGGCTCGGTTGACCGGGCGTCTGCGCCAGCGCGACGGAGCCGCCGTGGTGTACGTCACACTCCAACGGACGGCGGAGGAAATCGCGTCGGCGCTGCGGGAGGCGGGGGTAGATGCCCGTCCTTACCACGCGGGGCTGGAGGACGGGTTGCGGTCCGGGACGCAGGATTGGTTCATGCGCGAGGAGGCTCCCGTCGTGGTGGCGACCATCGCGTTCGGCATGGGGATCGATAAGGCGAACCTGCGGGCGGTGTACCATTACAACCTGCCCAAAAGCCTCGAAAACTATTCGCAGGAGATCGGGCGGGCCGGGCGCGACGGGCTGCCCGCCGAGTGCGAATTGTTCGCCCGCTCTGACGACTTGGTAACCCTGGAGAATTTTTCCTACGGCGACACGCCCGAGTCAGCCGCCATCGCGGCGCTGACGGATCACCTGCTGTCCGGTGAGGGAGAGACGTTCGACGTATCGCTCTACGAGTTGTCCGACTTCAACGACATCCGGCCCTTGGTGGTCGGCACGCTGCTGACGTACCTGGAATTGGCGGGAATCATCGCCGCGACCGCGCCGTTTTACCGCGAATACTCGTTCGTGCCGCGGCGGCCCAGCGCGGAGATTTTGGCACGCTTCGAAGGAGAACGCGCGGAGTTTCTGCGCGGGGTGTTCCGGCTGGCGAAACGGGGAACGAAATGGTTCAAGCTCGATCTCGACGAGGCCGCCGCCGGCCTGCCCGGCGCGACGCGGGAGCGGCTGGTGAAGGCGTTCGGCTACCTCGAAGCGCAGGGAGACTTGGAGGTGCGGCCCACCGGGTTGCGGCAGGGTTACCGCCGTTTGCGGCGACCGGCGGGCGCGGAGTTGGCCACGCTCCGCGCGCAACTCGCAGCACGTTTCGAGACGCGCGAACGCAACGACATCGCGCGGTTGCAGCGCGTGGTGGAGTTCGCCGAAGCCGAGGGTTGCCTGACGCGCCGCTTGGTCGGGTACTTCGGCGAGGAGTTGCCCGGCGACTGCGGCCATTGCGCGTGGTGCCAGGGCGGACCCGCCGCGCCGCTGGCAACCTCGCAGACCGTGGTTTCCGACGCCACGATCAAAGCAAAGCTCGCGCAGATGGCGGAACTGGCGCGTGAGCATCTGCAGGCGCTCGGGACGGCGCGGCAGCAGGCGCGGTTCGTGTGCGGGTTAAGTTCGCCGCGCACCGGCAAGGCGCGGTTGCAGAAGCATCCGCTGTTCGGGTGTCTGGCTCAGACGCCGTTTGCCACAGTGCTCGAATTGGCCGGGGGCGGATAGGGGGGTTGGCATGATCATCGGTTGAGGCGCAGGTGGATCGTGACCTCCGGGCGCGATGGGTTCCAACGCGGCGCAGCCGCCTAGCTCCTTGCTGCTCATCGAAACCATTGCGCACGAATCGGTTGACGCGGCACAGGCAACCGGTTGACGCTCGGGTTGCGATTCACTGATACAAACCAGGGAACAACGGTTGCGTTGAGTTCAACCCCGGTTTGCAGAAAGTCGGGCGTCCGCATCCGCCTCACTTTCACCGTAGGTAGGGCGTTGTCCGGCTGGCCTTCCAGTCGGACAACGCTTTTTTGGCCGGCACTGGAACAGAGTTCAGCCGGCGCGGAGCGTGCAGAGCGTGATCTCCGGCGGCGCTCCCCAACGAACCGGCAGCGCAATCGTCCCTACCCCGCGCGAGACGTATACCCAGGCCGTTGGCCCCTGCACCAACCCGGCACGATACTTCTGGCCGTAGCGCGACGCCGTGAAGGGCGCGCCTACCAGCGGCAGTACCACCTGCCCGCCATGGGTGTGACCGCTGAGTACCGTGCTCACCCGCGGGTCGCGGAGGCGCTCCACGATGTCCGGGTTGTGGGAGACGAGGATGCATGCGTCGCCCGGCCCGCAGCCTGCGAGCGCCCGGTGGATGTTAGGCTTGCCGGTGCGGAAATCGTCCACTCCGCAAAGCCACAGGCGCGTGCCGTCGCGTACGATCCAGACGCCTGCGTTCGTGAGTTCGAGCAGTCCCGCCGCCGCCAGCGCGCGCCGGGTGAGCATGGCGCTGACCTTGCGGTCGTGGTTGCCGAACACGGCGAACCGGCCCAGCGGCGCGCGCAGGCCCCCCAGCACCCCCACGCCCGGCGCGACGAGGGCGCGCGGGTTCGCCGACGGGAAAAATGGCCGCCGCCGCTGCACGTAATCGCCGCCGAGCACGATCAGGTCAGGTTGCAGCGCGTTTGTCGTGGCGACGATTTGCTCCAGGTATGTCAGCGGAACGCCGGGGCCGTGGTGTGTGTCCGTCAGGAACGCCAGGGTGGTGCCGTCGAACGCGTCCGGTAGGCGGCGCACCGGCAGGTCCACGCGCTCGACGACCGGTAATTTCGCCTCCCGCAAGGCGTAAGCCGTCCCCGCGCCGCTCGACAGTGCGCCGATGAGCGCGAGGCGTTGCAGGAATTGGCGTCGGTTCATGATGCAGGGTAAGGACGGCGGCCCCGCGCCGTCCGTGACGGCATCGGCGACAGGATAGCACTCCCGCGCAAGTTCCGCCGTCCCTCCGGGCGATTGCCTAATCCGCCTCACCGGAAAGCACGTTCCCCCAATGCGTCAAAAAGAACACCTTGCTCTTGGGCAGCAGCGTATCACTCTTGCCGACGAAGGGCCGTAGCGCCGTCGTCATCTGCAAACAGACCAGCAGGAAGATCACGAACCACAGTTGCAGATACCCACCATCGCGCGAACCCACGAACTGCGCGGACTCCGAGAGCAACCGCAAAGCGAAAATCATGCTCACCGCCCAGAAGACGAGGTGCAGCCCGCCCATGAAAGCGACCGATTCAGTGGACTGAGAAAAAACCCATGCCACGGGCATGAAACCGACCAGCAGCAGCGCGTTGAGGCACAGCGTCGCCAGCAGCACGCCACACAGCGGCCCGAGACGCACGTCCGCGCCGCTCAAACTCGTAAAGATGTAAAGGCTCGGCAGGCAGATGAGCGCGCTCAGGAACGTGCCCGCGACAGTTTTCAGCGGCGCGGCCCACCACTGCGTTCCCCCGGAGAAGCTTCCCACCGCGAGCCCGTACCCGGCCAGCAGGACGAGCGCAAAGAGTCCGAGCGTGATGTTCAAGCGGTACGCGCCCGGCTGGTGGAGTTGGTAGATGAGGCTGCCGGGCCGCTTGAGCAGCGCGCCGAGCGCCGCCGTGGGCTGGCTGCCTCCCGGCAGCGGCACAAAGCTGTACCGGCTGTTCACGGGGGTCGCCGGACGGATGGGTATGGGCGGCGGGGTGGGTGGTTGGATGGGATCGGGCATGGCGTTTGGTTGGATGGTGGTGGTTCGATGGTGGATCAGGCGAGATGCCGCAGCGAGTGGGCGAGAGCCTCGAAAAAATTCCCGCGCAGGGGGTGGTCGCGGAGGAATTCGATGGGCAGACCGGGCGACCCCACGAAGGGCCGCAGCACCCAGGCAAGCTGACTACCTAGGAACAGGTTGCCCGCCAGCCAGCAGACCAGCGTCACCCGGGCCAGCCCGGGGCTGCCGCTCAGTGCCAGCAACAAACGCAGCAGGCGCAGGTTGCCGATGATGCCCGCGAACGCGATGACGAAAACGTGCGTGGAAAGCAGGACGTTGTACGCCGTCGAAACTACGCCGAGCGGTGGCGTGTTCCACAGCAGGAAAAGGACGACCGGACTCAGCGCCCCGAGGATCAGTGCCGCCAGCGCGAAGCTCAGCAGGATCGTTTGCGTGGTCTGCCGGAACGACAGCTCCAGCCCGATGACCTGGGCCAGCATCCCGTTGAGCAGCGCGTTAGCCCCGCACGTCAGCAACACCAGCAGCGGAAACTTCACGGCAGTATACCAGGCTTGCAGCGGCGCGTGCCACAGCCCGACCGTGAACCCATAAAAACCGTCGCCGAGCACGATGACCAGCACGGCTAGCTTCACCCAGGGCACGTCCGGGTCAGACAACCCTTGGGCGAGCCGCCGGGCGTTGCCGCCAAGCAAATCTTTAAGCCGCGCAAACATCATTCGTCCTCATTACAACTGGCTGGCTTCTGTCACCGCCGCCAGTTCCTCCAATCGCTCCCGCACGGCCCGCACGGTCTCCGGCAGCGTCGAAGTTCCAGCGGTGATCCCCACGGTTTCGACGCCATCCAGCCACGTCGGGTCGATCTCTTCGGCCCGCTGCACACAGTACGCGCGCCGTCCGCCCGCCTGCGCGGCGAGCACCAGTTGTCGGGTGTTATTGCTGCCATGCCCGCCGACGACGATGACCATCTCGGCTTGGCCGATGAGCTTTTGCAGCGCGTTTTGCCGATCTTTGGTCGGCTGGCAAACCGTGTCGCAAAACTGGATCTCCGCCCCGGGATGCGCCGTGCGGACGGCGTCCACGAGCGCGCGGACGCGCTCAATGGGCTGGGTCGTCTGGGAGATGATGCCGTAACGGTTGTGCAGCGGCAACCGGGCGATGTCTGCCTCGCTCCCCACCACGGCGGCGTCAGGGAAATCGCCGGTGAGTCCCTTGACCTCCGCGTGCCCGGCCTGGCCGATGACCACCGGGAAGAACCCGGCGGCCACCAGCGCGGCCAGCCGGGCGTGAGCGCGACGCACCAGCGGGCAGGTGGTGTCGGTGACCTCGAAGCCGCCAGATTTCCAGGCGCGGCGGCGT
The DNA here is from genome assembly GCA_964242205.1 of uncultured Chthoniobacterales bacterium. Lineage (GTDB taxonomy): Bacteria > Verrucomicrobiota > Verrucomicrobiia > Chthoniobacterales > SZAS-18 > CAHJWO01. The sequence goes on along the minus strand of CAXTBX010000053.1, from coordinate 3,740 downwards.
TCGTCCGCCGCGCCGTGGGCAGTGATGAGGACCCGGGTCGTCGGGGCGGATTCGAGCGAGTCCAATCGTCCCTGGGCGGTTCCAAGAACGCGCAAACGCTCATTTGCCAGTGGGTTATGGACCAGCTCTCCTAGGATGGTCAACGGGCCGGAGACGGCGACGGTTTCGGCGGTGGCGAGGGCGTCGCGCACTCCGAAGCACATGCCGTAATGGTCAGCGAGAATGATTTTCATGGACTTTGTTTGGCAAAGTTGTGTTGCGCATTTTCCGCTATTTTCGGGAATTTATTGGGCACATGCCCTATGGTGAAACGACGATTTTCCGGGAATTATTTCGGCGGAAACGAGGCGGAATTTTTTGCTTTGTATTGCAAAGTTATTGTGCTCCGCATCGTGAATCGCAGTGGAAAGGACTGTCAGCCCTGGCCGGTTTTGACGATCTTTTCCAGTAGGGAAAGATAATCTTGGAACGCCGCGCGGCCCCGTTCCGTGAGCGTGTAGGTCGTCTGCGGACGGTCGAGGATTTCCTTGGTCACGGCCACGTAGCCACCCGCATGGAGCGTGCGCAGATGGGTGACGAGGTTGCCGTCGCTCATTTTGAGTTCGCTCTTGAGGTCCGCGAACGCCCAGCGTACCCGCGTGGCGAGCAGCGTCATGATGGCCAGCCGCCCACGCTCGTGGATGACCTTGTCGAGCTTGTCGAAATCGAGGGTCATGTCAGAGGAGGGTGAAGTTCGTTGACCAAAGGACGTGACTCTGCCGCGTCGAGGACCCGGTCGCGGTCGCGCACCCAGACGACCGCCGCGTAAACCAAGTGATACAAGCCGAAGGTGCCGCCCATGATCAGCGACGGATAGAAGCGGATGGGCGTCGGTAGGTCGATCTCCGGCAGGATAGATTGGTTCATCAGGTAGATGAAGACCGCGACGCCGGTGAACAAAAACGACCAGCCCAGCACGATGATGGAGCGCGGGGCGAAATTCATGGTCGAAAGCAGACCCAAACCATAGAATACCAGCCACATGAGCGTCGGCAGGATGGGCTGGTCGGTGGTGACTGTCAGGCAGGCGCTCATGACCACTCCGGCGAAGAAGCTGGGCATGATGGAGCGGATGGCCAGGCGCATCCCGGCGGAAACCGGCGACTCGCCGCGTGGCCGGGTGCCCCGAACGATGAAAACGGTGTTGGCAGCCAAGGCGAGCAGGAACACCATCGACCAGAGGAAGAAGTACTCCCGGGCATCGACGTTGCGCCCCGGCTCGGCGGCCTGCCAGCGCAGGGTCCATGCCGCGAGGATCAGTGAGCACAACCCGCCGACGAACGCCGTGGGCGCGGAGATGGCACGGTAGATCGTCGCGCGTTCCATCAAAAGACGGATCGCGCGCAGATGTTCCTCGGCTCCTTGTTCAGTACTCACCCGTTGCTTTGTAATACAAAGTTAAGCCGACTGCAAGGGGAAAATTTGACCTGAATTCGGGCGGTTTTAGCGTCCGAATTTAATTCCGAGAAATGCATCGTCCTCTGGCAGAATAATTCGTGAAAATTCCGATACATACGTCGCAGATAACGCAGATAACGCAGATGTCGCAATCTAAGCTTTGTCGGCGTCTTTCTGCTAGCGTCCTCGCTGCTTGAATAAGATCGGTAGGCCGGGATAAGGGAAGGTCTCGCGGAGTTTGTTCCCCAGATATTTCCGGTAAGGATCGGTCAGAGAGGCCGGGTCGTTGACGAAAAGGAGGAAAACCGGGACAGGGATGGTCGAGCTGGATTTGTCGGGGAGTTGGGTGGCGTAAAGGACCTTGAAACGCTTGTTGGCGCGCAAGGGCGGGGGCTGGAGTTCGATAGCGGAATGAATGATGCGGTTCAGCGGGCCGGTGCCAATTTTTCCGTTGGCGGCGCGGCGGGTGATCTCGATGGACTTGAAGAGGCGGCCGACCTGTTGACCTTTCAGAGCGGAGGTCGCCACCAGGGGGACGAAGTTGAGAAAGAAGAGTTCGGCGCGGGCGTTGTCCAGCCAAGCTTCGCGGAAGGCGCGGACGCTTTCCGTCGAGTCGTCGGGCGGGGTGAGGAGATCCCATTTGTTGACCGCGACGATGCACGGCTTGTTGGCGCGCTGGATGAGACCCGCGATCTGGCGATCCTGCTGGGTGACGCCCGCCGAGGCGTCGATGACCAGAACGCAGAGGTCCGCGCGCTTGATGCTCGATTCCGAGCGCATGACGCTGAAGATTTCGGCGCTGTTGTCGCGCTTGCCGCGGTGGCGGATGCCCGCCGTGTCGATGAGGACGTAGTCCTTCCCGGCGAAGGTGCAGCGGATGTCCACGGCGTCACGCGTGGTGCCGGACACGTCGCTGACGATGGTGCGTTCCTGGCCGAGGATCGCGTTGGTGAGTGAGCTTTTGCCGACGTTCGGGCGGCCCACCAGCGCGAGGAGCGGGGGCTGGAGTTTGGCGTCGGGCTTGGCGGGTTCCTCGTCGCTGTCGTCGGAGGCATGTTCCGGCGGGGGGAGGCGGTCCGTGACGGCGCGGACCAGTTCGGCGATGCCGCGACCGTGGGCGGCACTGATGCCGAGCGTTTCCGCGAAGCCGAGGCGCGCGAATTCGGATTCCAGGGGCGAGTGCATCGCCTCGTCGATCTTGTTGACGACCAGGAGGACAGGCTTGTCGGCGCGGCGCAGAAAGCGGGCGAGTTCCTGGTCCACGGGCGTGATGCCCGCGCGACCGTCCACCACGAAGAGGATGACCGTGGCGGAAGCGAGGGCGAGTTCGGCCTCGATGCGGACGCGGGCGGAGAAATCGCCGTCGGCGTCGGAGCCGATGCCGCCCGTGTCGATAATTTCGAAGGGGTGGGCGCGGGAAAGATGGCACTCGGCGACCAGGCGGTCGCGGGTGATGCCGGGTTGATCGTGGACAATACTGATCTGGCGGCCCGCGAGCCGGTTGAACAGCGCGGACTTGCCGACGTTCGGGCGTCCGACGATGGCGACGGCAGGGATGACGGGCTGACTCATGGAATAGTGGCGGGCGAAGGATTTTGTCCGCAGATTTTGCGGATTAAGGAAGGCAGGGACATCGCCCAAGACGATCAGGGGCGTTTTTCCAATTGCTCCAGACTGGCGGCGCGGGGCGCGGCGGGTGGCATGGGTTGCTCCGGGCGGCTGTGGTCGGAGTGTTTCAGCTGGCGGATGCCGTCGGTCATGTAGCCCGCCCAACTGATCAGGGTGAAGACCCCCGCGAGGAGGACGGGGACCTGCGGACTCACGAAACGAAACTGGAACATCACCCAGACGATGGCCAGCATCTGGAAAACCGTCGCAATCTTGCCGCTCCAGCGCGGGCGAACGTGGACCTCGCCGTTGAGGTAGTGCAGGCCGAGACTGCCCGAGACGACCACCACGTCGCGCGCGATCACCAGCACCGGAAACCACAGCGGAAACCGGTAGCCCCAGTCGGTGAACGTCAACGTCAGCAGGCCCGCAAGAAGCAGACCCTTGTCGGCGATGGGGTCGAGGATCGCGCCGAGCCGGGTCTTCTGGTTGTAATGGCGCGCGATGTAGCCGTCCACGCCGTCGCTGACGGAGGCGAGGACAAAGACGATGATCGCCGCGTAACGCAGACGCTCGTCGGGCGCGTGTTCCAGCACGCTCTCGCCGTAGTACACGCCCAGCAGCACGAACACCGGGATGAGCAGCAGCCGGACGATGGTGATTTTGTTCGCGGTGGTCATGGGCGAGGCGCGCGG
>CAXTBX010000052.1:0-32432 GCA_964242205.1 uncultured Chthoniobacterales bacterium | reverse complement strand
CCTGATCCAGGAAGTACGGATACCTGGTATCGACGACGTGCCCGATGGAGCGCGCCGTGTTCACGGCCATGCTAAAGATATCCGCGACGACCTCCGCCTTCGGAAACCGCTTCTCCTTCGGGTCGATGCCCGCCGCGGCGATGACGGTTTTCATCAGGTCCTCTTGATCTTCACGATCCATGATGGAGAACCCCCGCCGCCAGCCCAGCACCTCCGCGTGCCGCCGCAGGATCTTGTTGCCGATGGAGTGGAACGTCCCGCCCCAGAGTCCGTCGGCAAACCCGGGCAACAACAGCGAAACCCGCTTCAGCATCTCGCGCGCGGCCTTGTTGGTAAAGGTTAGCAGCAGGATGTTGGACGGCTCGACGCCCTGCTCCAACAAATAGGCAACCCGATAAGTCAAGGTGCGCGTCTTGCCGCTGCCCGCGCCCGCGATGACGAGCATCGGCCCGGGTCCTGCGGTGACGGCCTCGCACTGCTGCTCGTTGAGTTCGGCGGCGTAGTCGATCCGGCGTCCGGCGGGGGCTGCCGGGGCGGTGCGTTTGAGCGAATAGGTGCGGGCCATGAAGATTAGCGGTCCAGGGGTGGTGGACTAAGATGCCTGTTTTCGGCGGTTGCGACAAGCTGAGGCACACCCGACGGGCAGAAAAACGTCTAGGTGGTTGCATTCCACCGCCGGACCCCTTACAAAACCCCCATGTCGATGCCAAAATTGTTCCTCCCCGCCGTCCTCGCCCTCGGCGCGCTTGCCTTTACCCTTCCTCTCCGCGCGCAGGACGTCGTCATCGGCGAATATGCCTCCCTGACCGGCAGCGAGGCCACCTTTGGCATCAACTCCGACAACGGCGTCCAACTCGCCGCCGACGAGATCAACGCGGCGGGCGGCGTTCTCGGGCGCAAAATCAAGCTTATCGTCGAGGATGACCAGTCCAAGGCCGGCCAGCCCTCGGCGGCGGTCAAAAAACTCATCGCCAACGACAAGGTCGTTGCCGTCATCGGCGAGATCGCCAGCAGCCGCTCGCTGGAGGCCGCGCCAGTCTGCCAGGAGGCCAAGATCCCGATGGTCTCCCCCGGCTCGACCAACCCCGCCGTCACGGAAAAGGGCGATTACATCTTCCGCGTTTGCTTCATCGACCCTTTCCAGGGCACGGTGATGGCCAAGTTCGCCCTCGACACGCTCAAGGCGAAAAAGGTGGCCATCCTCTCCGACGTGACCAGCGATTATTCCAAGGGCCTGACCCAATTCTTCACGGAATACTGCAAGGCGCACGGCGGCAACATCGTCATCGAACGCAGCTACAGCGGCGGCGGCAAGGACAAGGATTTCCGCGCGCAGCTCACCGCCATCAAGTCCGCGCAGCCCGACGCCATTTTCGTTCCCGGCTACTACACCGAGGCGGGTCTGATCGGCAAGCAGGCGCGCATCCTCGGCCTCAAGGTGCCGCTGCTCGGCTGCGACGGTTGGGACAGCCCCAAGCTCGCCGAGATTGCGGGCACCTCGCTCGACGGCTGCTATTTCTCGACGCACTTCTCGCCCTCTGACACCGCGCCCAAAGTGCAGGATTTCGTCAAGAAATACACCGCGAAGTACAAGGCTGCGCCCGACGGCATGGCCCCGCTCGGTTACGACGCGATGATGATCCTGGCCGACGCCATCAAAAAGGCCGGTTCCACCGATGGCGACAAGGTCCGCGCCGCGTTGGCAAGCGTGAAGGATTACGAGGCCGTGACGGGCAAGATCACCATCGACGAAAAGCGCAACGCCTCGAAGTCGGCGGTCGTGCTCCAGGTGCAGGGTAAGGAAAATAAGTTTGCGACCTCGGTCCAACCCTGAAGTCGGCGAGGGGCTACATGGGTTTCCAGGGTGATGGCAAGTTCGGCGCGCAGAAGAATATTCTGGTCAAAGGAACCCCCGCCGCCCGTTTGCTGCCTCTGACTTCCGCGTTCCGACTTCCGACTTCCGACTTTCCATGAGCGGCACGGAATTTCTCCAACAGCTCATCAACGGCGTGTCGCTCGGCGCGTTCTACGCGCTCATCGCGCTGGGCTACACGATGGTTTACGGCGTGCTGCGCTTCATCAACTTCGCGCACGGTGACGTGTTCATGATGGGCGCGTTCGCCGGCTACTGGCTCACGCCGAAACTCATGCCGTACTTCCCGGGCGCGTTGGCGCCGCTCGGCGTTTGTGTGGTGATGGTCATCACGATGGCGGCCTGCGCACTGTTGGGCATCGTCATCGAAAAACTCGCCTACCGCCCCCTGCGCAGCCGCCCCAAGCTGACGGTGCTCATCACGGCCATCGGCGTCTCGCTGCTGCTGGAATACGGCGGCCAGTTCCTGTTCGGCGCGGACCCGAAATCCTTCCCCGACCTCATCACCGACAGCGCCCTGGAAAACACCGGCGCGTTGACCATCACCCGCAGCCAAGTCATCGCCATCAGCGTGACGGTGGCGCTGCTGGTCGGCCTCTCGTTCATCGTCAAGCGCACCAAACTCGGTCTGGCCATGCGCGCGCTTTCCAACAACCCCACGGCGGCGGCGCTCATGGGCGTCAATCTCGACACGGTTATCAGCTTCACGTTCGGCCTCGGTTCCGCGCTGGCCGGGGCGGCGGGCATCCTGTGGTCGATCTCCAACCCGTCTATTGATCCGCTCATGGGCATCCTTCCGGGCATCAAGGCGTTCGTCGCGGCAGTGTTGGGCGGCATCGGCAGCCTGCCAGGCGCGGCGGTCGGCGGCTTGGTCATCGGCGTGGTGGAGACGTTCGTGGCGGGTTCGCAATACTCGTCCTACCGCGACGCCATTGCCTTCGCCGTGCTCATCGTGATTCTGTTGTTCAAGCCCGCCGGTCTGCTCGGCAAGTCGCAAGTGGAAAAGGTCTGACGCCATTCCTGCCGTGAACGACTACCTGCGCTCCAAAAAACTCTGGCTGCTGGCGGTGATCATCGCCGCCGCGGTGATCTCGCCACTCTCCGCTGGCATCAACGGATACTACCTGCAGGTCATCATCTTCGTCGGCATCAACATCGTCCTCGGCGTCAGCCTCAACCTGATCAACGGTTACACCGGCCAGTTTTCGCTCGGCCACGCGGGTTTCATGGCCATCGGCGCGTATGCCTCGGCCTATCTCTCCAAAGAAAAGAGCGCCGGTCTGTTGCACGCCCTGGGTGACGGCTACTTCGCGGTGGTGACGCTGTTCATCCTGGTCCTGCTCGCGGGCGGGCTGGCCGCCGCCATGGCCGGCCTGGTCGTCGGGATACCCTCCCTGCGCCTGCGCGGCGACTACCTCGCCATCGTCACGCTGGGCTTCGGCGAGATTATCCGCGTGATCATCCAAAACACCGACGCCGTCAACGGTGCGAGCGGCTACAGCGGCATCCCGCATTATACGACCCTTCTTTGGGCCTACGCGGTGGCCGCCATCACGATCTACGTCGTCATCAGCCTGGTCGATTCCACTTACGGGCGTGGCTTCCTGACCGTCCGCGACGACGAGGTGGCCGCCGAAGCGATGGGCATCGACACCACGCGCTACAAGGTGGTGGCGTTCGTGCTCGGCGCGTTCTTTGCCGGGATCGCGGGTGGCCTCTACGCGCACACCACGACTTACATCACGCCCATCGGCTTCGATTTCCAGCGCAGCATCGAGATCGTTGTCATCGTCATCCTCGGCGGCATGGGCAATACGGCGGGCGTCGTCTTCGCGGCGATCCTGCTCACGGTGCTGGCCGAATACCTGCGCTTCGTCGCGGGCTACACGTTCCTGCCGGACTGGCTGCGCAAGATCGCCGCGAACCGCACGATCATCTATGCCCTCGTCCTCATCGCGCTCATGCTTCTCCGCCCGCAGGGTCTCTTCGGCGGCCTGCGCGCCTTTGGCGGCGGTGCGACACGCAAAGTGCCCAAGGCGGCCTGAAATTCTTTTGTCATGCCTGCTTTGCTCGACCTCCAACAATGCACGGTGCGCTTCGGCGGCCTGACGGCGGTTTCGACGCTCGACTTGCAAATTGGCGCGCACGATCTCGTGGGCCTCATCGGACCCAACGGCGCGGGCAAGACGACGGTTTTCAACATCATCACCGGCGTCTACAAACCCACGGCGGGAACGATCACGTTCGCGGACCGCTCCATCGCCGGGCTGCGGCCCAGCCGCATCGCGGGGCGCGGTATCGCGCGCACGTTTCAGAACATCCGCCTGTTCCATTCGCTGAGCGTCTTCGACAACGTCCGCGCGGCGTTTAACCTGCGTCTCAAGCACCGTTTCCGCCACGCGCTGTTCCGCTCCCCGGCCTTCTACCGCGAGGAGCGCGAGATCGACGGGCAGGTCATGGAGCTACTTGACATTTTCGACCTCGGCAAACACCGCGACGTGATGTGCAAAAACCTCGCCTACGGCGACCAGCGTCGTCTGGAGATCGTCCGCGCGCTCGCCACCCAGCCGAAACTCCTCCTTCTTGACGAACCCGCCGCCGGGATGAATCCGACCGAGAAAGAGGCGCTCACGGGCCTCATCCGCTTCATCAAAGACAAGTTCGAGATCGCTGTGCTGCTCGTGGAGCACGACATGAAGGTGGTCATGGGCATCTGTGAGCGCATTTTCGTCCTCGATCACGGCACCAAAATCGCCGAAGGCACGCCCACCGAGATCACGCAAAATCCCAAAGTGATCGAGGCTTACTTGGGCGAGGCACCTGCCGCCGGGGCGGGGGAGGGAGCCCATGCTTGAACTGAACAATATCGAGGTCTGCTACGGGTCCATCACGGCGCTCCAAGGTATCTCCTTGAAAGTCGATCCGGGCAGCATCGTCACACTCATCGGTGCGAATGGCGCGGGCAAATCGACCACCCTCCGCGCGATTTCTGGCCTAGCGCACGTCCGCAGCGGCAGCATCCGGTATAAGGGCGAAGAAATCGCCAACCTCGCCGCACACAAAATAGTCGCGCGTGGCATCTCGCACGTCCCCGAAGGCCGCATGGTTTTCGCCAACTTGACGGTATTGGAAAACCTCAAGATGGGCGCGTACCGTCACAAGCGCGACGCGCGTTTTCAGAAGGACCTCGACTACATCTTCGGCATCTTTCCCCGCCTCAAGGAGCGCGAACGCCAGGCCGCCGGTACGCTCTCGGGCGGCGAACAGCAGATGCTCGCCATCGGACGCGCCCTGACCGGACGCCCGGAATTCCTGATGCTCGACGAACCCTCCCTCGGCATCGCGCCGCTGCTGACCAAAACGATCTTCGAGAAGATCACGGAGATCAACCGCGAGCTAAAGATGACGATCCTTCTGGTTGAGCAGAACGCCAACCTCGCGCTGGAAGTCTCCCGCAATGGCTACGTGCTCGAAACCGGGCGAATCATCCTGCAAGACACCTCTGCCGCCCTGCGCCAGAATCCGCAGGTGCGCGAGGCGTACTTGGGCCGGTAGGGAAGCAAATCTCCTGACCTGGCTTTTTCACTTCCGCATTCCGCCTTTTCCTAATCCGGCTGCATGATCACCGTTGAAGGCATCGACGCCCCGGGCGCATAGATCGACGGCGGATGCTGGTCCGTCAGCGTGTAATCTGTCAGCAAAAACTCGGGATAAACGTGGTTACTGGCCGGTTCATACACCGACTCTCCGGTGAATTTTCCGTAAATCCGGTACTGGCAATTATCATCTGCCCCGAGCTGATTTTCCGCCCGGTCCGGCGCAAGTTTCTGTTTCTCGTTGAACATCACCAACTGCGCGGTTTTCCAAGGCTGCCCGGGTCGGCGGAGATAGCCCCAGAACTTGTAGTTCGGATTATAGTATCGCCGCCCGATGAAGTAATCACCCGCCGGTTCGGAGTAAATGGCGTTGCGTTGTGCAAGCTGGGCAGCGCGTATACCGCTTTGGCCGGGCGATTCACAACCGGCCAGCAGAAGAACACAGGCAAAGAGGCAAGAGAGGATTTTACGCATCGCAGGCCATCCTTTAACGCTTGGGCCGCAAAGTGACGAGCAAATGTTTTCGCCCGCTCAATCCAACTGCAAGGCGTGCAGGGTGGCCTCATTGATTCGCCCGGTCACGGCCAACTTCCTATCTGCTTGGAACCGTCGCAACGCCTCGCGGGTGGGCTCCCCGTAGATCGCATCGACCTTGCCCGCGAAATACCCGCGCTGGGCCAGTTCAGCCTGCACGGCCTCGACCAGTGAATCCGGGCCGATCTGGGCAGGTGCGCGGCGCTCGGCGCCGCTGGCAGCGGGGTTCTCGGGGCCAACCTGCGCGGGCGCATTGGGCGGCAATGCCGGGCCGGTGTCGTCTCCGGCATCGTCCTGCGGCTCGGTGCTCCGGCGCGCCCAGTAGCCATCGCTCTGGCTATCCGTGTTGACGCCTGCGGAAACGTCCCCCGTCAGCGCGGCATCGGCGTCAACGCCCAGCGATGCGCCATATCCGCTGTCAAAATCGCCGTAGTAAGCAGGCAACGCTGCCCCGTAAAAGTACGGATAATACAAACCGCCGTAGAAATAGCGTCCATAGCGGTAACTGCGATGGCTCGGATACCGCCGGGACCCATCCTGCCCACGGTCCCAGCGCGTGTCGGCCTGTCCCGCGTTGGCCGCTGGTCCATTGTGGAGATATTGCCCGGCGGGCAACCGGTTGTGTGGATAAAACTGGCCTCCGTCGTACGCACCGTTGTAACCGTAGCGTCCGGCGCGCGCGGCAGGGGCAATCCGCGCGCCACGCGGGTCTGACCACGCGTTGTTCGGCTGTGCCACCACCGCCGGTCGAGTGGGTCGGATCACGCCTGACAACCCACCGTCGATGCGTTGTCCGTACCCGGTTCCAACCGTACGTTGCCCCACCCCGGCGCGGAACTCACTGCCGATTAATCCGCTCCCACCAAAGTTAGTCTGCCGGACCGGTGCCGGATTGCCGGATGCCACCGGGCCTCCACCGCTGGCCGCGCCCCCGACCGGGCGACCACCGGTTGCGACGCCTCCGATGTGCTGTCCGGGTGTCGTTGCCCCGCCACTAAAACTATGCGCCCCCGCCTGTCCCGCCGTGACGCTCGAAACCGCTGCCCCCGCATTGCCTTGGGCGTTGGCCGCGCTCCCCGCGAACCCGCCCGGAGCTGTCCATCCGCTCGTTGCCGACGCCAGCACGCACACGGCTCCCAACACCAGCGAACGGAGCGCAGAGTGGCCAAAAGTGAAATTTTTCATGGGAATTTGCCTCCGCAGCAGAATCGCCATTGCCACTCGAAACAGATGCCTCCGCACGGAAGGCAAGAAATGATGTTTCCCATTCTAACCCCCAGGCGCTCTTTCCTGCAAATTCACAACCGTCCTCACGGCGCACAGTCGTATCAGGAACTCAGCCCCAAATTTATTCTCCCGGGTTGAACATTTAAGCGTGCGAACTGTCTCAATTTAATACAGATTTCATGCAACCGGATAAATTCACTACCCTTACTCAGCAGGCCATCCAAGCCGCCCAGAACGACGCCACCGAGCGCGGCCATTCCGAATTGTCCAACGAACACCTCCTGCGCGCGTTCCTCGACCAAGCCGACGGCGTCACCCGCCCGCTGCTCGAAAAAGTTGGCGTTTCCACCCCGAAACTCGGCGAACGCCTCGACGCCGAATTGGCCCGCCGCCCGAAGATCGTCAGCGGCAACGGCCAGCTTGCCCTCTCGCGTGGCCTGCGCCAGACGCTTGACGACGCCCGACAGGAGATGACCTCGCTCAAGGACGAATTCCTCAGTGCGGAGCACTACCTGCTCGCTCTCAGCAAGTTGAAAGACCCGGCGGCCCGCCTGCTCACCGACCAGAACGTCACCCACGCCCGCCTGCTCGAAGCGCTCCAGCAGGTGCGCGGCAACCAGCGCGTCACCGACCAGAACCCCGAGGGCAAGTACCAGACGCTCGAAAAATACGGGCGCGACCTCACCGAGCAGGCTCGTAAGGGCAAGATCGACCCCGTCATCGGGCGCGACGACGAGATTCGCCGCGTCATGCAGGTGCTCAGCCGACGCACCAAGAACAACCCCGTGCTCATCGGCGACCCGGGCGTCGGCAAGACGGCCATCGTCGAGGGTCTCGCGCGCCGCATCGTCGCGGGCGACGTGCCCGAGTCGCTCAAGAGCAAGCGCATCATCGCCATGGACCTCGGCAGCATGATCGCGGGCGCGAAGTTTCGCGGCGAGTTCGAGGACCGCCTCAAGGCTTTCCTCAAGGAAGTCACCTCCAGCGAGGGTGAGATCATTCTGTTCATCGACGAACTCCACACCATCGTCGGCGCGGGCGCGGCGGAAGGTGCGGTGGACGCCTCCAACCTGCTAAAGCCCCAACTGGCGCGCGGCGAACTGCGCACGGTCGGCGCGACCACGCTCGACGAATACCGCAAATATATCGAAAAAGACGCCGCCCTGGAGCGCCGCTTCCAGCCGGTCGTCGTGGACGAGCCGAGTGTGGAGGACACGATTGCCATCCTGCGCGGCCTCAAGGAACGCTACGAGGTTCACCACGGCGTGCGCATCCTCGACAGCGCGCTCATCGCCGCCGCCCAGCTCTCCCCCCGCCACCGGACCGAGCGCTTCCTGCCCAACAAGGCCGTCGACCTCGTGGACGAGGCCGCGTCACGCCCCAAGTTTGAACTCGACTCCAAGCCGACCGAGATCGACCAGTTGGACCGCCAGATCATGCAGGGCGAGATGGAGCGCACCGCCTTGAAAAAGGAAAAAGATGCCGCCAGTCGGGAGCGGGTCCAGAAGCTCGACCAGGAACTCGCCGACCTGAAGGAGCAGAGCGCCCGGCTCAACGCCCAGTTTCAGGCTGAAAAAGCGCAGATCGAGGAGGCGCGGAAAATTCAGCGCAACGTCGACGCCGCGCGCACCGACCTGGAAGGCGCGCAACGCCGGGGCGAACTCAGCACGGCGAGCGAGATCCAGTATGGCCGCCTGCCGGAACTCCAGCGTCAGCTCGACGCCCACAACGCCAAGCTCGCCGAGGTCCAGCGCGACGGCAGCCGGATGTTGCAGGAGGAGGTCACGCCCAACGACATCGCCGACGTGGTTAGCAGTTGGACGCGTATTCCCGTTTCGCGCATGAACGAGGGCGAGCGTGAAAAGCTCGTCAAGATGGAGGAACGTCTTGGCCAGCGCGTCATCGGCCAGCGTGAGGCCATCGAGGCCGTCGCCAACGCCGTGCGCCGCTCGCGCAGCGGCTTGCAAGACCCAAACCGGCCCGTCGGCTCGTTCATGTTCCTCGGGCCCACCGGGGTCGGCAAGACCGAACTGAGCCGCGCGCTCGCGGAATTCCTCTTCGACGACGAGAGCAACCTCGTCCGCATCGACATGAGCGAGTACATGGAGAAGCACACGGTCGCGCGGCTCATCGGCGCCCCCCCCGGCTACGTCGGCTACGACGAGGGCGGCCAGCTCTCCGAGGCCGTGCGCCGCCGCCCGTACTCGGTCGTGCTGTTCGACGAGATCGAGAAAGCGCATCCCGACGTGTTCAACGTGCTCCTGCAAGTGCTCGACGACGGGCGCATCACCGACGGCCAGGGTCGCACGGTCGATTTCAAGAATACGGTCATCATCATGACGAGCAACCTGGGCGGCCAGTTCATTCTGGACAGCGACCTCTCCTCCACGGAGCAGGAACGCCGCGTCATGGAAGCCCTGCGCGGCCACTTCCGCCCGGAATTTCTTAACCGCGTGGACGAGATCATCATCTTCGACCGCCTGACCGGCGACGACCTCAAGCAGATCGTCACGGTGCAACTCAGCAGCCTGATGAAGCGTCTCGCCGCGAAGAAGCTGACGCTCGACCTTAACGAGGACGCCCGCGAACTCCTCGCGCGTGATGGTTACGACCCGATATACGGTGCTCGTCCGCTCAAGCGCACGATTCAGCGACAAATTCTCGACCCGTTGAGCATGGAGATCTTGGAAGGGCGTTTCAAGGAAGGCGACCACATCGTCGCGGAGGTCCGCGACAACGGGCTGATGTTTACGGTTGGCAAGTAAGCCGCAACTTATCTAAAAAGGGGGCGTGATCTCGCGCGCCCCTTTTTTTGTTGTCCTGTTTGGCGCTCTGATGTTTACGACCACGCTCGCAGCCCAGGATAAACCGCCCACCGACGACGCTATCCTCCAAATCCTTCGCCGGCGGATCGACGGCGAAAAGAAGGGCGTTGCCATCGTGGTCGGCTGGGTCGACGAGCACGGCTCCCGCGTCATTCCGTACGGACGCACCACGCGCGACAGCGGCACCGCTGCCGACGACCGCACGATGTTCGAGATTGGCTCCGTCTCGAAGGTGTTCACCTCGCTCTTGCTGGCCATCGCGGTCGAAAAAGGCGAGGTCAAACTGGACGACCCGCTCGAAAAGTACGTCCCTCCCGGCACCAGGGTCCCGGCCCGCAACGGTCGCCAGATTACCCTGCTCGATCTGGCGACCCACCGCTCCGGCCTGCCCCGACTGCCGGATAACATGAGGCCCAAGGACCCCGCCGACCCCTACGCCGACTACACGCCTGCCCAGATGTACGGCTTTCTCCCCGGCCACACGTTGCGGCGCGACCCCGGCGCGGAATACGAATATTCCAACTACGGCGCGGCCTTGCTCGGTCAGGCCCTCGCCCGGCGCGCGGGTAAAACCTACGAGGAACTCGTCGCGGAGCGCATCTGCCAGCCGCTCGGTCTAAAGAGCACGTCGATCACCCTCACGCCGGACGAACATGTGCGCCTTGCCGCGCCCTACCAGGAAAACCTCAGCCCGGCGAAAAATTGGAACATGGGTCTGTTCGCGGGCGCAGGCGGCCTCCGTTCGGACGTGGAGGACATGCTCCGTTTCGTCACCGCCGAGTTGGGCCTCACGCCGTCGCCATTGGCGGGGGCGATGGCGGCGACCCAACAACCTCGCCGCGATGCGGGCGGCCCGACGATGGACATCGGCCTCGGCTGGCACGTCGAACACCGGCCGGAGCCGGTCCACTGGCACAACGGCGGCACGGGCGGCTACCACACCTTCGTGGGCTTCGACCTGGCTCACCGCCGGGGCGTCGTCATCCTCTCCAACTCGGCAAACAGCGTGGACGACCTCGGCTTCAAGCTCCTGCATCCTCCGCGGGAGCGCGTCGCCGTCCCCCTGAAGCCCGACCTCGCGGACAAGTTTGTGGGCCGTTACGCACTCGCGCCGGATTTCGTGCTCACCTTCAGCCGGGAAGGGGACCACTGCTACCTCCAGGCTACCGGCCAGGGTCGCAACGAGGTCTTTCCCGAGTCGGACACCGACTTTTTCCTCAAAGCCGTCGATGCCCAAATCAGTTTCCTTCGTGGACCCGGCGGCACCATCACCGGCCTCGTTCTGCATCAGAACGGCGATCAAACTGCCAAGCGCTTGCCATAACGGCGTCACACGACCCGATTTCCGCGTTTCGCACTCCCGCTGCCCGCCCCGGGTGGCCCGGTTTGACACCCCCCTTGCCCGGTGAGACAGTGACGGCTCCCCGCTTCCTACCGCCGCCCGTCCGTGATGAAATCCCTGCTTCCCGACACCTTGCTGCTCCGGCCCGCGCCAGACGGTTTGGGCCAGGGACGCCCCGACGACGCGGAACTCGCGGCCTGGATCGACGACAGCGTCGCCCTCTGTCAGCCGGACCAAATCTTCTACTGCGACGGCTCGGAAGCGGAACAGACTTTTCTCTTGGCTGAAGCCTGCCGCCTTGGCGTCCTGACGCAGCTCGACCAGGAAAAACTCCCTGGCTGCTACTACCACCGCTCGGCCCAAAACGACGTGGCCCGGGTCGAACAGCTTACCTTCATCTGCACCCCGACCGCCGAGGACGCCGGTCCGATGAATAATTGGTCCGACCCCGCCGAAACACGCGCCAGGCTGCGCGGCATGTTCGCCGGGTCGATGCGCGGACGGACGATGTTCGTCGTGCCCTACCTCATGGGCCCGCCCGGCTCGCCCTTGGCCAAAGTAGGGGTCGAACTGACGGATTCGGTCTACGTCGTTCTGAACATGCGCAAGGTCACGCGCATGGGCGAAACGGCGTTGCGTCATCTGCGGGACCTGCGGCAAAAAAACGCATTCAATTCCGGTCTTCCGGTCTTTAATCGCGGCCTCCATTCCATGCTGGACCTGGACCCCGCCCGGCGTCTGATCTGCCATTTCCCGCAGGACAACGAGATCCTCTCGGTCGGTTCGGGTTACGGGGGTAACGTCCTCCTCGGCAAGAAGTGTTTCAGCCTGCGCGTGGGCAGCTACCTGGCCCGCACCCAGGGCTGGATGACCGAACACATGCTCCTGCTCGCCGCCGAATCGCCCACCGGAGAAACGCACTACATCGCGGCGGCGTTCCCGAGTGCCTGCGGCAAAACAAATTTTGCGATGTTGATCCCCCCGCCGCACTTCGTCGGCTGGAAGATCCGCACCATCGGCGACGACATTGCCTGGATGCAACCCGGCCCGGATGGCCGTCTCTGGGCGGTCAACCCCGAGAGCGGCTACTTCGGCGTGATCCCCGGCACCAACTCCGCGACCAATCCCAATGCTGTCGCAACCATTTCGCGCGACACGATTTACACGAACGTCGCCTTGCTCGAAGACGAGGGCGACGTGTGGTGGGAGGGCAAGGATGGTCCCGTGCCCACCCGCTGCACCGACTGGCGCGGCGAACCTTGGACGCCGGAACTCGGCACCAAGGCTGCGCACCCCAACAGCCGCTTCACCTCGCCGATGCGCAACAACCCGGCGCTTGCCCCGGAAGCCAATGAGACGCAAGGGGTTCCGATTTCGGCCATCATCTTCGGCGGACGCCGGGCGGACACCGTGCCGTTGGTCTACCAGTCGCGCGATTGGACGCATGGCGTCTTTCTCGGCGCGACAATGGCCAGCGAGACGACCGCCGCCGCCGCCGGGGCCGTGGGCCAGGTTCGCCGCGACCCGATGGCCATGCTGCCGTTCTGCGGCTACCACATGGGCGATTATTTCGCGCATTGGTTGGAGATGGCCAATGGGTTGGCCCATCCGCCCAAAATCTTCGGCGTGAACTGGTTCCGGCGCGACGCTGACGGCAAGTTTCTCTGGCCAGGCTTCGGCGAGAACATGCGTGTGTTGAAGTGGATCATCGACCGCTGCGAGGGCCGCGTGGACGCCCGCGAGACGGCCATCGGCGCGCTGCCGCACCGGGCGGATTTTGACCTGGAAGGGTTGGCCGGTTTCACGGCGGAAAACTTCCGGTGCCTCACGCGGGTCGATACCAACGAGTGGACCCACGAGGTCGACGCGCAGGGCGAACTGTTCGATACCCTCGGCGCGCACCTGCCGCCTGCCCTAGCCGCCGAGCGCGAGCGTCTGCGCGCGCGATTGCTAGCGGCGGATGCCGGGTCCAGCGAGGCGACAGACGACGCGGCAGAGCTTCTTTCTCCATGACGAAGCCGTCGCCTGCCTCCGATAAAGATGCTGCCAAGGCACGGAGCTTCAACGTCCGCTTCAATGACGGACTGAACTGGTTGCTGGCCAAGCTCAAGGTGGAGGAAGTACCGCACATCAAGCGGATTATCATCACGGTAGTTGGCGGCACCATCCTCGTTTTTGGCGCGGCGCTGTTGTTTTTGCCGGGTCCCGGCGTGCTGGTGATTTTAGCCGGATTGGCGGTGTTGGGCACGGAATACGCCTGGGCGCGCCGTTGGATGCGAAAAGGCAAGCTGATGGCGAAAAAGGCGTTGTCCCAAACGCAAAAAATCCTGTCGCCTTCAGAGAAACCTGAGCATCACGGTTGAGCCACGAGGTGGACCGTGACCTGCAAGTGCTTCAGGCCACCGAGGCAGCAGTCCTGCGGCGCAGCGCCACCGCGAATCCTGCTCCGCCCAGCGCCAGCAGCGCCAGGGTGGTCGGCTCGGGCACGGCGATGGGTGCCAAGGCAATGCCCCGGAAAGCCGTGTTGGTGCTGGCGGTGGCAAGCTGCGTCGGCGTACCGGCGAGCGTGCCGCCCGCGCCACTGAGGTCCGTCAGCAAAAAGAGGCCTGCCGCCGTCGTGGCAAAGATTTGCTCCGTCCCGGCGACCAGCCGCCCGGTCAGCCCGGTGACACCCGCCAGGGTCACGGTACCCGTCAGCGTGAAGGTGCCAGCGGCGAAGGAAAACTTCTCGATGGCGTTGTTACCGTTGTCGGCCACGTAGATCGTGTCGCCCGTCGTGCCGAGGCTAGTCACGAAAAAAGCGGTGGGACCATTGACCGCCACGCCCGCCGTGCTGCTGACCGGAATACCGGTGACTTCCGTGGCGGTCTGACCCGCCGTGGTAGGCAGGCCAGCGCCGACCGTGGCGATGCGCAGTGTCGTGCCCGAACTGGTGCTGAGATAAAGCTGCCCGTTGGCGACGTAGACCGTCCGGTTGTTGGTGGACGTGCTGCTAATCAAGGTTCCGGTCGTCCCGGTGCTACTCGATGCGACCGACACGATGCCAACCTGATTCCCGGCGACATACAGAGTCGAACCATCCGCGCTCGCCGCCGAACGAATGTTTGTCCCGGAGAAGTTGTTGAAAGAGGTCTGGACCAGCGCGCCAGTGGCGCTGACCGTCGCCACTTCGCGGGGAACGGTGGCGGTCGTCGTGGAGGCAACGCCAGCGGTGCCCACCGCCGTGTTGTAGCCGGTCAACACCAGGAAACGGCCATCCGCCGAGGTGTTGAGGAAACCCTCCGAACTCGCCGAGCCGCTGGCCACGAAGGGCAGCGTGGTGCCCGCGGCGGCGGTCGGCAGCGCGTACGATTGTACGAGCTGACCCCCAGGCGTGTACTCATCCAGGAACACGGCGGTCCCCGCGCTGGTCAACGCCGCCGAGCCATCGCCCACGCGATAAATGACCACGTTGGTCGGCGCGAACGGCGCGGCCTGGACCGTCAAACTGCCCAAGGCGACGGCGACGGCGGTCAAGAAAAAGTTCTTCATGGAGGGGGAGTAGACAGTTTTGAGAAATCGCGCCCATCATGCCGGGAACCAAGGGGCGGGTCAACGGCCCACATGTGACGATTCTGTCACTTTTTGTAAGGCAACGTCCAGACGCGCGGTAAAAACTTCCGCGATGGTGCGTGCGAACGCCTCCACGCCGACCTCGCGCCCGGCCTCCGTTTCCACGGAGGTCATGCGGACGCCAGGCAGGCCGCAGGGGGTAATGGCCTCGAACGGAGCCAACGCCGCGCCGCCGACCACGTTGATTGCGAAGCCGTGCAGGCTGACCCAACGCCGCACGCCGACCCCGATGGACGCGATTTTGCGCTCGCCGATCCAGACGCCGGTCAGAGTCTCGCGCCGTTCGCCAGAGACGCCGTGGATAGCGAGGGCGGCGATGAGAGTTTCCTCCAGAAACCGAAGATAAACGTGCAAGTCCTTGCCCCGGTGGCCTAGGTCGAGGATGGGATAACCAACGAGTTGCCCGGGGCCGTGGTAGGTCGCCTGGCCACCCCGGTGGATGGTTTCGACCGGGTGGGGAAGCGCGGCGGGCGAGGCGAGGCTGGAGCGGTCGGGCGTCCGCCCGATGGTATAGACCGGCTCGTGTTCGAGCAGCAGGAGCGTGTCGGGCGTGCCGTCGGGGTCGGCGATCTTGCGTGCGACCAGTTCCTCCTGCATGGCGAGGGCGGGCGCGTAGGCAACACGGCCCAGCCATGCGACGTGAAGCGGCGGCGGGAAGCTCATATGCGAGCCAGCGCGGTGATCTTGCGCAGGGGGCTGAAGTGTTCGCGCAGGTGCGTCAGGCCGATGGCGATGGCGTCGGCGGCGTCGGGCGGCGGGGTTTCCATCAGGCCGAGGAGCGCGCGGACCATGAAGGCGACCTGCGTCTTGTCCGCGCCACCCCGGCCCACCACCGCTTGCTTGACCTCGCGCGGGGCGTACTCAAAGACGGGTAGCCCGCGCTCGGCGGCGGCCAGGATCGCCGCGCCGCGCGCCGCGCCGAGGGTGATGGCCGTACGGTGGCTCTGGACAAAGATCACGCCCTCCACGGCGCAGCATTCGGGTTCGTGTTGATAGATGAGTTCGGCCAGCCGGTCGTGGATCGCCACGAGGCAACTGCTCGGCAGGAGGTCGGCCTTGTTCTTGATGGTGCCGTAGGCGCAGGCGCGGGCCTTCATGGGCGTGGCGGCCAGCACCGAAATACGTCCGTTTTTGACCGGGTCGGCGGCTTCGAGGACGGCATATCCCGTGCCGCGCAAGGAAGGATCGATGGCCAAGACGCGCATGGAAAGCAAGGTAGGAGCTGTGTCCAAAAAGTACAGCAGCCGCTTGGTTTGCGGGGTGGGCGCACCGGAAGCTGGGTGGCGTCCAGCTCGGGGTTGCTTCCGATGGCAGGGCGAAGGAGCCGCTTGCCGCCGCGTCCCGGCAACGGGGCAATACCTCGTTTACAACCGTTCTCAAAACGATGGAGCGCGAAGAAAACAGGTGGCTGCGCCGCAGTGTTTGCCATCGCGCCCGGAGGTTGCGATCCACCTGCGTAACCTTTCTGAAAAGCGCGATGAACCAGCGTGTCCTACGCCGTCGCCGTCGGGAAAGGGTTGCGTTGCGCGTAACCCAACTGGTGCCAGTAAGGGTAAATCTTGGTCTGTTCGCTGGCTTGGTCGAGCCTAGTCACCTGTTCCCTAGTCAAATTCCAGCCCACCGCGCCGAGGTTCTGCTGCAACTGCTCTTCGTTACGCGCGCCGACGATGATGTTCGCCACGGTCGGGCGTTGCAGCAGCCAGTTAAGCGCTACTTGCGGCACACTCTTTTCCGTTTCCCGCGCCACCTCGTCCAGGGCATCCACCACTTTGTAGAGGTACTCGTCCGCCACCGGCGGACCGGCATCCGTGACCACGTTCGAGCGCAAACGGCTGTTTTCCGGCAACGGCTGGCCCCGGCGGATCTTGCCGGTAAGCCGTCCCCAACCCAGCGGACTCCAGACCATCGCGCCCACCTGCTGATCTAGCCCGAGCGGCATCAGTTCCCATTCGTATTCCCGCCCGATCAATGAGTAGTACGCCTGGTGTGAGACGAAGCGCGTCAGGTTGAATTTTTCGGCGTAGGCGAGGTATTTCATCAGGTGCCAGCCCGAGTAGTTCGAGCAGCCGAGGTAGCGGATCTTGCCCGCCCGGACGAGGTCGTCGAGCGTGTTCATCGTTTCCTCCACCGGCGACACGGCGTCGAAGCCGTGCGTGTGGAAGAGGTCGATGTAATCCGTACCGAGCCGCCGCAAAGCCGCGTCCACGGCGCGGGTGAGGTGGAAACGCGAGCTGCCGGTTTCGTTCGGGCCGTCACCTATCGGGAAGGTGGCCTTGGTGGAGATGATGACCTTGTCGCGGCGGCCCGCGATGGCTTTGCCAAGGATTTCCTCTGCCGCACCGTGCGAATACACGTCGGCGCTGTCGAACATGTTCAGGCCCGCATCGAGGCACACGTCCACCAGCCGCGTCGCCTCTTCGACGCCGCTGCTGCCCCAGGCCTTGAAAAACTCGCCGCCGCCGCCGAAGGTGCCCGTGCCGAAGCTGAGCACCGGCACCTTGAAACCCGAACCGCCCAGTTGCCGAAATTCCATGATTGATGATCGTTTAAGATTGAATGGCTGCAAAGTAGGATTCGGTGCGTCGGCGGTGGGCGGCCCTCTGGAACGATAAATGGGTTCGATTGCCACCAGAACCGGCGACGACGGCACGACCGGCCTGATGTTCGGCCAACGGGTGCCGAAGTGTCACCCGCGCGTCGAGGCCGTCGGGCGGCTGGACGAGTTCAACGCGGCTTTGGGTCTGGCCAAGGCGCACGCCGACGATCCGGCTTTGCGCGCCACGTTGGAGACGATCCAGAAGGAGTTGGTCAGCCTGATGGGCGAAATTGCGGCGGACGACGCCGACCAAGACCGCTATTTACAGAGCAAGTTCGGCGCGCTGACGCCGGACGCGCTGACGCGGCTCGACGACGCCGTAGCCGCGCTGGAAAACGGCGATCCGCCGCTGCGCTTCGACGGCTGGGCGACCCCGGGTGCCACGGTCCCGGCGGCGGCGCTGGACCTGGCGCGGGTGGCTGCCCGGCGCGCGGAGCGGCATTTGATCGCCATGCGCGAGGCGGGACAACCGGTGCGCGCGCTGGTGTTACAGTACGTCAACCGGGCGTCGGATCTGTTGTGGCTGCTGGCGCGGCAGGCGGAAGGTTCAGGCCCAACCGGCGGCGCGACGCCGTGACGGCGGCCTCCGACCGGTCGATGCCGATCCAGCGTCGGCCCAGGCGTTGCGCGACCGCCAGCGTGGTGCCGCCGCCGCAGTAGGCGTCCAGCACGAGGTCGCCGGGTCGGCTGCTGGCGAGAATCAATCGTTCCAGCAACGCCTCGGGCTTCTGGGTAGGGTAGCCGACGCGCTCGGGATCGCGCTGGTGCAGGTGGCTGAGGTCCGTCCAAACGTCGGAAGGCAGGACGCCCTCGTCGTCATAATAGCGGTAAACTTTGCCCGCCGATTTGATGGACCGGAACGCGCGCCCGTCAGCGTCTACCTCGCGCTTCAGGTGATTGCGCCGCGCCGTTGCGCGCGGCAGGCGGACGGCGTCGGCGTTGAACGTCCATGCGCCCGATTTCGTGTAGCGCAGGATCGTGTCGTGCTTCCACGGGAAGTCGCGCGTGGCGCGTCCACCCGATTCGTAGCTCCAGATGATCTCGTTACGAAATTGCCCTCCTCCGGGTAAAAAGAGCGCGTCGCAGATCAGTTTGAGGTAGTGGACGGCGGACGAATCGGCGTGGAGGTAAAACGTGCCGCGTGGTGCGAGCGCGCGGCGGATTTCCGCCACGCGCAGGGTCAGGCTCGCCAGGTAAGCCAGCAGGCTGCCCTCGCCTGAAGTCTCGCGCAAGCCCCGCAGTAACGCGACGGCGGACGGGGTCGCGCGCGCGGCGAGGTCGCGGTAGTCCGTGGCGGCGGCATCGTCCCAAGTCCACCGGTCGGTGAAGGCAACCGTCCCGTCCGAGCGAGGGTAATCCCGCCGCGAATGAAAAGGCGGGTCGATGTAGCAAAGATCGACCGACTCATCCGCGAGGTGTTCTCGCAGGACCCCCAGGTTATCGCCGTGGAAAAGCTGGTTTTGCACGCGGAAAGTTCCGTGGGGCGCGGTGGCTCAATCCTCGGAATAATTGTAGCCGGTGCCGTCTTCGTGCAGTCCGTAGTGCACGGTCATCAGGTTCGGATCGAACTTGGGGAATGCGCCGACGTGTCCATCGGCGAAGACGAGGTTGGAGCGTCGGTTATGGAACGGTTTGGTCATCGTCGCAAAGGCCGGGTTTTGCGCGTAGTCGTCCTTGTCGGCGTCGAGCGCGCCACGGTCAACGAAGACGGTGTTCGAGGCCACGTCACCCGCGATGAAGTATTTGCTAGGAACCTGGAGTCGGTTCAGCCGGATCGGCGCGAACTGTTTGTTGTTGGCCACGTAGGCGGCGCGGCAACCCATGAAGTAACTGTACTGCGCGTTGGTGGGCAGCAGGTTATGGCTGCTCGGGCAGACGAAAATCTTGCGGTCGGTGCCGAGGTAAGACTCCAATTGCTGCGTCCAACCGGGCAGGTTGGTGGTGGGATCGACGGTTTTATAGGGTACGACGGCCCCGGCGGTGGGCAGGAAGCCGTCGTGGTCGCCCGCGTGCAGCAGCATGGCCGCGCCGATCTGGTGCAGGTTGTTCTGGCATTGCAGGTTGCGCGAGTTCACCACGATCTTTCCAAACACGGGCAGCCCGATGGCTACGATCACCACCACGATGGCAATGACTACCAGCAACTCGATGAGTGTGAACGCGGCGAAACGTGGTTTCATGGGCACCCGGCGGCAGGGCCGGCCAACCGCACCATGCGGAGCGCCGCCTTGCCCGTCCAACGAAAATCGCTAGATTGACTCAGTTCCGAGCCACCGCCGACCATGTCCGACAAGCCATCCAAGCTCACCATCGCGGGACGCGAGTTTTCCTCGCGGCTGCTGCTAGGGACGGGAAAATTTTCGTCCAACCAAGCCATGAGCGACGCCCTGGAAGCCAGTGGCACGGCCATCGTGACGGTGGCGCTGCGGCGGGCGGATTTGTCCGGCAGGAAAGACCCGTTCGCCAACATTCTGGAATTCATCGACCCCGAGCGTTACCTGCTGCTGCCCAACACGAGCGGCGCGATGAACGCCGCTGAGGCCGTGCGCCTCGCGCGCCTGGCCCGCGCCGCCGGGCTGCCGAATTGGGTGAAGCTCGAAATCCACCCCGACCCGCGTTACCTGCTGCCCGACCCGGTGGAAACGTTTCTAGCCGCGCAGGAATTGGTCAAGGACGGCTTCGTGGTGCTGCCTTACATCAACGCCGACCCCGTGCTTGCCAAACGCTTGCAGGACGTGGGCACGGCGACCGTCATGCCGCTCGGCTCGCCCATCGGCAGCAACCGCGGGCTAGAAACGCGCGCGCAACTGGAAATCATCATCGACCAGGCGACGGTGCCGGTGGTCGTGGACGCCGGGCTGGGCGCGCCGAGCCAGGCCGCCGCCGCGCTGGAGATGGGGGCCGCCGCCGTGCTGGTCAACACGGCCATCGCCGTGGCCGACGATCCCGTGCGGATGGCGCGCGCGTTTCGGGCGGCGGTCGAGGCCGGGCGCGACGCTTATGAGATCGGGCTCGCGCCGACGTTGCGCACCGCCAGTGCGACGAGTCCGCTGACCGGTTTTCTGCGGAAGGGTTGAACGATGCAACCGGGGAAAATTCCTCCCGTCGTGAGCTTCGGTCCATGGCGCAGCGCGGGGCCGCCGCCGGTCGTGCCGCGCGAGGAACCGGGCTGGCTGTCCGGTCTGGGCGATCTGTTTTCTTCGGTCTTCGACTGTTTCGATCTGGTCGAGATTTTGTGCGGGGTAGGGCGTGTCGTGTTGCACGTCGTCATGGTGGTCATCCACGGGATTTTCCATTTCTAACGTTCCGCCAACGTGCCGACCCTGCTGCAAGTCCACGGTCTGACGATCAGTTTTCCGACGCCGGGCGGCGGCAGGATCTCTGCCGTGGAAGCGGTCGAGTTTGCGGTGGAGGAGGGGACCACGGTGGGGCTGGTGGGCGAAAGCGGCAGCGGCAAAACGACGGTTGGCCGGGCCCTCCTGAAACTGACGCCGCCGCAGGCTTCACTGAGCGGGCGCGTCGAGTACTCGGGCCGCGAAATTCTCGGTCTGACCGAACGCGAGTTTCGTCCGTTGCGCCGCGAGATTCAGATGATTTTCCAGGACCCGTTCAACTCGCTGAACCCGCGTCAGCGCGTCGAGACGATTCTCGCGGAACCGTTGGAAATCCATTGCCGCGCACTGTCTCGCGCCGACCGCCGCGCCCGCGTGGTGGAACTGCTCGACCAGGTGGGCTTGCCGCGCGAGGCCGCCGCACGCTACCCGCACGAGTTCAGCGGCGGCCAGCGGCAGCGCATCGGCATCGCGCGGGCGCTGGCGGCCCGGCCCCGGTTCATCGTGTGCGACGAACCGGTCAGCGCGCTGGACGTGAGCGTGCAGGCGCAGATCGTCAACCTTTTGCAAGATCTCCAAGAACAGTTTGGCTTGACGTACCTCTTCATCGCGCACGACCTCGCCGTGGTCGAACACATCAGCGACCATGTGCTCGTGATGCACCGGGGGCGGATCGTTGAGTCTGCGTCCGCTCAAGACCTCTACCGCCACCCCCAGCACGCTTACACTCGTAAATTGCTCGCGGCAGCCGGGTGACGGACGAAATTGCAGTCTGGCGTCATCGCGGTTACAATCTGCGCGCTCCATTCCCGCCGCGCCCCGCCCGTGAACCCTTATCTCCAAAAGCTCTTTCGTTTCAATTGGGTGCTCCTTGCGCTCATGCTGACGCTCTGTGTTTTCAGCATCCTGGCGATTTATTCCGCGACGTTCATGCGGGAATCGACCTCCTACCTTGCCCAATCCGCGCGCAAACAAACGATCTGGATTGCTGTCAGTCTCGTCGTCTTCGTAGCGGTCAGCCTGACAGATTATCGCTGGATCAAGTGGGGCGGACTACCCATGTACATCATGGGCGTCACGCTGCTGCTCCTGTGCAAGTTCATCGGCAAGACGCACTACGGCGCGAAAAGCTGGATCGAGTTCGGCGGCTTCAGCCTCCAGCCGTCGCAGTTGGCAATCCTCGGCGGCATCATGATCATCGCAGTGCTGCTCAGCGAATACCGGCGGCTTCATCCGATGATTAAGCTGTTGTTGTGCGCACTTATCGCGGGGCCGCCGTGCCTGTTGGTCGCCGCGCAGCCGCAATTGGGCGGCGTCATCGTCTGGGGGCCGGTCATGCTGGCAATGCTCTTCGTCGGTGGCATTCCCATCCGTTACCTGTTGGCGATCATCCTTTCGGTGGTGTCGGTGTTGCCCATCGCGGCTCACTTGCTAAAAGAGTTTCAATACAAGCGGTTGACGACGTTCCTCGACCCCGACGCCGACCCGCTCGGCGCGGGTTGGACCATCAACCAATCGCTGACTGCCATTGGCTCCGGCGGCTGGCACGGCAAAGGTTTCAAGGCGCACGGCACGTTAGTCGAACAGGACCTTTTGCCCAAGAGCATCGCGCACACGGACTTCATTTTTTCGGTGATCGGCGAGGCCTACGGGTTCGTCGGCGCGACGATCTTGCTGAGCGTGTTCGCCATGTTGCTCGTGGCGATTCTGTATTCGGCGTATCAGGCAAAGGATCAGCTCGGCCTGATGCTTTGCATCGGCGTCACCGGCCTGTTCTTCACGCACATCTACATGAACGCGGGGATGACGATTTCGCTCACGCCCATCGCGGGGCTGCCGCTACCGATCATCTCCTACGGTGGTACGTTCGTGATGATCATCATGTTCGCGCTCGGGATCGTCCAGAGCGTTTGGATTCACCGCAAGGTGGTGCGTTAAAGGTGGATCGCGGCCTCCGGGCGCGATGGCAAAACACCGCCGCGTAGTGGCTCATCTGTCTGGTGGCGCGTCTTATAAATAGGCGGCTTCGCCGCAAAAGTACCCATCGTGCCCGGAGGTCACGATCCACCTGCCCCTCACTCCTCCGCGCGCAAAATTTCGAGCGGCGGGTGGTCGCACACGCCCCGGCTCGCGGCCAATCCAATGACCACGGTCAACGCCGCGACGATGACCCAGCACACGGCCATCGCCAGCGGCGACGGCACCCACGGCAGCTTGAATACGAACGTCGCCAGCGCCCAGTTGCCCACCGCCGCCAGCAAGATCCCCGTGAACGCCGACAGCGTGCCCAAGCACAAATATTCTACCACCAAAATCCGGTAAATCTGCCGCCGCGACGCTCCGAGCGTCCGCAGCAGCACGCCCTCCTTCACGCGCTCATAGCGACCCGTGACAATCGCCGCCGCCAGCACGAGCAGACCCGTCCCCACGGTGAAAATCGACAACACGCGCACGGCGGAGGTCGCCTTATCCACGATCCCTTTGATCGTCGTGATTACAAGGCTCAGGTCGATGGCCGAAACCGTCGGGAACTGGCGCACCACATCCGACTGCACTTGACCCGATACCGCCGCGTTGGCCGCGCGCGTCACGAGCACGTTGAAGGTCGGCGCGGCGTCCAGCACGCCCGCCGGGAACACCACAAAGAAGTTCGGCTCGAACCTATCCCACTCGACCTTGCGGAGGCTGCCGACCGTGGTGTGAAACGGGATGCCCTGCACGTCCCAGACCAGTGTGTCGCCCAGCTTGAGCCGCAATTCCTTGGCCATATCCTGCTCGACCGACACGGGAACAGGTCGGTCGGCGTCGAGGCCGCTACCTTCCGCCACGCGCGGGGTGAACTTTCCGGCGATCACGGTTTCGGGGCCGGTGAGATGGTCGCGGTAGGTCGAGCGGTATTCGTGTTCCAGCCGCCATTTAGGGATCGGCGGCTGCCCGGGCGGCGGTTTCGCCGTGCGCAGATCGTCGATAGACCGGCCTGCCACGCCGACCAGCTTCATCGTCACGGTGGGCACGGTGTCGATCACCGGTAACCCGTGGGCGCGGATGGCGTCGGCCAACGCGTCCTTCTGGTCGGTCTGCACGTCAAAGAACACTAGATTCGGCCCGTTGACATTGCTCTCTTTCTGCGAGAATTGCCGCAGCAGGATGTCCTTGGTCAGGTACATGCCGAGCAGCAGAAAAGTGCTCAATCCGAGCGTAAATACGAGTACCAAGGTTCGGTTGTTGGGCCGGTAGAGGTTGGCCAATCCCTGCCGCCACTCGAACGGCCAGCGTTGCGGAAAGTACCGCCGCGCGCCGCGCATCAACCCCCAGGCCACCAGCGCCAGCAGCGCAAATGCGACGAACAGCCCGCCCGAAAACCCGAACCCGAGCTTCGCATCCCGGCTTTGCAACCATGGAAACAGCAGCAGCGCCGCAAATAACAACGCGTAAGCCGCCCAATGCCACGGGTCGCGCCGGGTCGCGGCGGCGACCTCTGCGCCGTTGCTCTCGAAGGCCGAGCGCAGCGCCAGCAGCGGCGGCGTCCGGCGCACCGGCAACAGCGGCAACAATGTGAACAGCGCGCACGTCAAAAACCCCACGCCGATGCCCTCGGCGACCGCCAGCCACGAAATCGCAAAGTGCAAATCGACCGGCAGCACGCCGCGCAGAAAGATCGGTGCGACGCTTTGCAGCAACACCCCCGCCAACGCTCCGGTCAGCGCGCCGAACAATCCAAGCGCCAACGCCTGAATCAGATAAACAACCATCGTCTGCTGCGACGATGCTCCCAGGCACCGCAACACGGCCACCGTGCGCAGCTTGGTTTTCAGGTGCGCGTGGATGGCGCTCGCCACACCGATGCCGCCGAGCAGCAGGGCGATGAAACTCACCAGATTCAGAAACCGGTTCACGTCGGCGGACACGCGTCCGAGTTGCCGTTCCCGGCGGGCGACGGTGTCGGTGGTCAACTCCCAGCGTTTGAAATCCCCTTTGTGCCGCGCGACGGTTTTGTCGACGTTCACGCCGGGCGGTAGTTTCAGATAAGCGAAATACCGCACCAGGCTGCCACGCACGGTCAGCGCGGGCGGCAGTTGCGCGCGGGGGATCAACACGCGCGGCGCGATGCTGGCGAACGCGTTAGCCTCGCCGGGCAGCTTTGTCACGCTGCCGAGGATGGGGAACGTCGCGCCGCCGATGGTGATGTTGTCCCCGGCCTTCGCGCCGAATTGCCGTAGCAGGCTTTCTTCCAGTAGCGCGCCTTTGCCTTGCCGGAACTGCTCGGCGGCGCTGGCCGGGCTCGTCTCAATTGCGCCGTAGAACGGATAATTTCCCTCCATGCCGCGCACCTGTGTCAGCCTCGCCCCGCCGTTCGGAAACTGAGTCATCGACGCCAGCCGTGTCTCGCCCGCGCGTTCGGCGGCTCCGAGCGTGTCGATAAACCGGTCCGCCGCCGGGTCGAGGGTCTGGCGCGCTTCTACGATGAGGTCCGCGCCGACCAGCGTGCGCGCTTGCTCGTGGATGGCGCGTTGCAGGTTCCAGCCGACCGACCCTATAGCCACCAGCGCGGCCACGCCCAGCGTGAGCGCCGTGGAGAACACGAGGAGTCGGCCCCGGCTGCGGCGGCTGTCGCGCCATGCCATGCGCCAGACCCAGGGATCGAACAGGGCAAAAGGTTGCGTCGTCATAACGTGCAAAAAAGGTTAGATCATCCCGAACGTTGCCCGGGCCTGCTCGCGCAGATCCTTCGGCGAATAATTTCTTCGCGCCGTGACGCGCAGCACCGGCACGCCGGCCACCCGCATCGCGGCGTCAAAAAACTCGTCGCGCCGTTGCCGGTCGGCGCGCTGGTGGCTGCGGTCGTCCAGTTCAATCACGCCGACCACCGCGAACGTGCGCGGATTGCACGCGACGAAGTCCGCGTGCTTGGACGAAATCCGGCCAAACGCAGCGTAGCGCCTTTTGCCTTCGATCCCGCGTTCGACCTGGAGAATGTCGCCCAGGCGCACTTTGGCGAAAAGGTGGTAATCATCGGCCACCGCGCGTTGCAGCACGGCGAAAAACGCGCGTTCCGCCGGGGTCAGCAGCGCCGGGGCCGCCACGTAGGGCAAGTCCGGTCCGCGCAGCCGGATTGCAGCCACCACGACTACGGCGATGAACGCCAGTCCCGCCACCCCGGCCCAACCCGACAGCAGGGGGGCAAGTTGGTGCCACAGGTGCCGGAGGTTTCCACTCATGACTGGGCAACGCGCACCGCCCCGCGCCAAAAGTCCCGTGTGCGGCTGGGGATGGTGCCCGGCGCGGCGTCGCACGCCGCTTCGAGCGCGAGCAGAAAAGCCTGCGCGTGCCCCGTCAGCTCGAAGGTGCTCAGACAATCGAGGATGCGCGTGATACGCAGCAGGTTGTGATCGCCCGCATAAAACCACTCCGCGCTCCGTGCCTGCCAGTTCGGCCCCGTCGTGATGACCGGCTTCCCTGCGTCGTTTTCCCGGTAGTCGAATCCGTAAAAAGCCAACATTTGCCGCAGCGAAGCCACCAGCTCCGCACGCAGCTTCGCGTCCTGCTGAAACGTTGCGATCTCCGCCGCGCCGACCGAGGGCGCGCTGGCGTTGAACGCGCTCCGTTGGCGCGTGGGAAACAGCCACTGGATGTAATCATGAACGCCTTCTAGCCGGGCGTTGTTCCAGGCACGGATCTCGTGCAGGGAGCGGCCTTCGGTATCCGGTCCTGCGTGACGGTAAAAATCGAGCAGGCGGCTCCCCGACGGATGGCTGGTTTCAGGCTGCATAAAACAGGTTTCTGGCTCTCATGCATTGTTCGATCAGTCCACCATTGCTCCATCGCGCAGCCGAATGATGCGACCCGTCCGCGCCGCGAGTTCCGGGTTATGGGTCACCAACACCAGGGCCGTCCCGGACTTCGCGTTCAACCCGAGCAGCAGATCGACGACGCGGTCGCTGGTTTCTTCGTCGAGGTTGCCGGTCGGCTCATCGGCGAACAGCAAGGCGGGCCGGTTGATAAACGCCCGCGCCAGCGCGACGCGCTGCTGCTCGCCGCCAGAGAGTTGCGTCGGATAATGTCCCTCGCGCCGGTCTAACCCCACCTGCCGCAGCAGCTCGGACGCCTCGGCGCGCAGCTCATCCGGCTTCCGTGCCGCCACGCCCCGGTAACCGCCGCGCAATTCCGCCGGGACCATCACGTTTTCCAGCGCGGTCAGCGTCGGCACCAGTTGGAAATTCTGGAACACGAACCCGGTGTGCTCGTTGCGCACCCGGGCGCGCGCATCTTCGTCCAAACTGTCCAATGCCACCCCGGCTAACCGGACCGAGCCGCTCGTCGCCCGGTCCAGCCCCGCGCACAGTCCCAGCAGCGTCGTCTTGCCGCTGCCCGATGGGCCGACGATGGCGCACGTCGCCCCGGCGGCGAGTGCGAACGTCACCCCCTTGAGCACGGTCAACTCCCGTTCACCGCTGCGGTAGGTCTTAGTGAGTTGCTGGACTTCGAGAACAGAGGCCGGGTCTTGCATGAAAAAGTGAAACGCTGGACAGCGCAATGTAAGCGCATCCGATCTTTACGCACGCAGCGTCTCCGCCGGGCGCGCTTTTTCTGCGGCGCACATGGACGAAACGAGATTCTTGAACGATGTTAGATCATGTCGTTCCGCGCGTTTTTTCCGCCGACTCGGTTCCTATTTCCGGCGGCTCTGCTGGCCTGTCTCGGGTTTCTTCCGACCCCGGCACGCAGTCAGGGCGCGGCGGCCTCTCCCATGGCACCCACCACTCGCAGCATCCTCTTCTTCGGCGACAGCCTCACGGCGGGTTACGGCCTGTCCAGCCCCGCGACCGAGGCTTTTCCCGCGCTGGTCGGCGCGAAGCTCAAGGAAGCCGGGTTGCCGTTTGCCGCCGTCAACGGTGGCCTGAGCGGCGACACCACTGCCGGGGGGCTGCGCCGCATCGACTGGTTGCTCCAACGTCCGGTAGATATCCTCGTGCTTGAACTCGGTGGCAACGACGGCCTGCGCGGGTTGCCGACGACCGAAACCGCGCGCAATCTCCAGGCCATCATCGACAAAACGCGCGCCAAGTATCCGGGTGTGCGCCTCGTCATCGCCGGGATGCGGCTGCCGCCTAACTTCGGCACGGACTACGTCGCCCGTTTCGAGGCGGTGTTCCCGGCGCTCGCCAACGCCAACCCGGGCGCGGCGCTGCTGCCGTTCATCCTGGAAGGCGTCGGCGGCGTGGCGCAGTACAACCAGCGCGACCAGATCCATCCCACCGCCGAGGGCCATCGCATCATCGCCGAACTCGTCTGGCACACGTTGGAGCCGCTCTGTCGCGCCGAAGTGCCGAAATAGGCTGCTGGCTCATAAGGTGGATCGTGCCCGCAGGTTGCGATCCAACCTTGGAACTTACGGTCCCGGCGGCACGCCGCCGTCCTGTGTGTAAGTGATCACCTGCTGTAACGCGGGTTGCAACGTCGGGTAGTTGCCCGACGCGAGCCACCCTTGCGCGACCCGGTTGGTCAGGGCGCGATGCTCGATCACGGGCATCTGCGGGATATCCTCCGGCGTCGCCAGCGTGTTCGAAACGAACGCCGCTTGCAAACCGAGCCGCCCGATGAATTTCTCCTTCTCCTTGTCCGTCACGTCGCCCCGCGCCAGGTATGCCTCCGCCTGGGCGAGCTGGGTGGGAGACGACAGGTCAAGGTTGCCCATATAATCAGCGCGGTGCATGGGATCGTTCGCCAGTGCCGTGGTGTTATTGTTGAGGTAGTTAGCGACCTGTTCCGGGGCCAAGGCGCTTAACCGGAACATCGTCACCTGTGCCGCCTGTTGCAGCACACCTTTCGTCGATGCCAGCGGTGCCAAGTCCGAAATGATGGTCGGATCACCCGCGTAAGCCGCCAAGTCAAAAGCCTCCTGATAGCCGCCCGTGGGCGTCTGCTGCCACGGCGCGTATTCGATCAGTTCACGGGACTTCGCCGCCAGCAAGGCCCGCGAGCCATCTGGATCGGTGAGTGCCAAGTTTCGCATCGCCACGGCCCATTCGTCCGCCGAATCCTTCGTGGCCAACGTCGTCCGCGCCACCTCGGCGGCGTCGCCCAGCTTGGCGTCGAGGCTGATGCTACCTAGTTCGTTCATCATGAACGTACGCATGGTCGGCGCATCGTCGAGTTCGTGGTCCGCGCCCAGTCGGAACGGCAACCCCGTCTTGGCATCCTCTTTACTGTCGAGGAACGCGCGGATGACCGCCACCGCCACCTTTGGGTCCGCCCCACGGAGCGCCGCTTTCAAGGCATCCAGCGCGGCTTTTTTGTTGGGATTAGTCGGGTCACGCAGCACGGCCAAAGCCTGCGCAACGGTTTCCTTCAGTTTGGCCACGGCGGCAGCGGATTCAGATTGGGCAACAGAAGCGCCCGCCGAAGGCCCGGCCGACCCGCCGGGCGTCGGCGAGATTTGCTGTCCGCCCTGGCGGTGCGGCAACGATCTGCGGGTGTCGTCCAGGTAACGCAGAATCCCCCAGCACGCGAGCACCAGCACGAGCCCGGTGACGAGCACGAAGATGCCAAAGCGGGTGAGGGGACCGAGTGGACGAGAAGCAGCCATGCGCAGGGAGGGGATCAGAGCAAAAATTTACCGCCGGTTGTCCACTCCCGCAAGGAGAGGCACGACCGGCGGTAAGAACTTTAGTCGCAAGGGCGGCGGGGACCGCCCGGATTCATCACTGAATCTTGACCGAGAAGGTCGACTTCCCGGCAGGAATGACCATCTTGTTATAGTATGCTTGCAGCGTAATCACCGAACCCGAGCGCAATGCGGTGGAATTGCTGAATGTCACTGCGAATGTCGTGTTGGAGGTTTTCTTGATGGTCACTCCCTCTTGGCCACGGATCTGGGCGTTCGTGGGCATGAGCTTGATTTCGGAATAGCGGTCGGTCGTGATCTTCTTGTTACCGTTGATGTCAGGCAGGCGGAACACCGGCTTGGCCGTGTATACGATGGTCGTGCCGCGCGCGGCGGCCGCGGGGCCAGTGATCTTCACACGCTGGATCAGGCCCGCCGAATATTCCGCGTCGATGAGGAAGCGGCTGGCCGACTTGTCGATGGCACGTACGAAAGACACGTTGAACTCGCCCGTGCTGTCGTCGATGCCACCCACGGTATCAGCAGCCACGTACCGCTGGTTCGGATCGCCGGTCCCCCCACCGAGCACCACGTAGATCGGACCACCGCTCATGCCTTCCTCGGCGACGTAATTCTCGTTGGTGTATGAACCGGTGCCATTCACCTGCACGAAAGGCGACTTCGGCACGATGTAAGCCATGCGGCGGCCATCGAACGTTACGCCCGGATAGCCGAGAACGACAAACTGGGTCGTCGGATTGGTCAGAAGCGCGGGTTCGGCGACGAAGTTGGCCCAACTTTCATCCACTGGAGCGCCGGTGGTAAGGATGTAGCCCTGATCCTGAGCAAAAGCCGCGTTGCTGGTGTTACCCTGCGTGTCCACGGCGACCTGATAACCGGCCAGCGCGGCCACTTTCGAGACGGCCTGCTTTTGGAGATTATAGTCCTCGTACAGCGCGCGGGTGAAAGTCGCGGCAGTAGTGAAACCAACGGTCGGGTCGTAGATGACGTGACCGGCGGTCAGGACCGTGTGGCGGCGCAGAAGCGTGCCGCTGCCAAAGCCCACGGCACCGTCGGTGAGGCCGAAGAGGCGGCCAGTAAAGTTATAAGGTTCTTTCTGAGTGAATTTCAACCCGAGGTCAAAGGGGCGCTGGATGTTGGTGCTTTGGGCGAAAGACGTTTGAACGCTGGTGGTCAGCGTGAGGGCCAACAAGGCGGCAGGAAGCGCGGAGCGAAGATGGCGGAGCAGGGTAGGCACAGGAATATTCAGAGGGTTGACGGACGGGGGTTTACGAAAGTCGGCGTCTACTTGGCCTGGCAGAGCACGCGGGATTGATGCGCGAATGTAGTTCAAGCCCGTGCTTCTGTAAAGGGTTTCCGCCGAAAAATCAGGCGGAGGCAGCCGGTCAACTTTTTCCGCTGTCCGAGGGCGACCGCTAACTGTAGAGCATGGTGGCACCGGAGAGGCCACTGGTAGGGATTTTGCAACTCTGGAGGGATCTGGCAAGCTTCAGCCTCCAAACAATTTGCGGAACGACCGTATGAACCGCTTCGGGAACGCATCAGACTTTTGCTGGTCCTGGTTTGGCGTGGACGACTGGCCGGGCGCGGCCAGCCCCTCCTGGCCTGGAACGATGGGCTGCCCCTGGTGCGTCGAGCAAAGGGCGCGGGGCACCCGGCTCATCGGCAGTTCCACGGTGTAACCGGTGCCGTTGGCCTCGCAGCCGTCGGTGGCCAGTTGGTTGGAAAACGCACACACGCGCACCCGTTTGAGCGGTTCCGGCGGCTGGAATTCTTTCGAGGGATACCGTTGTGGCGACGCCTTGCTCATCACTTGGCACCAGATAGGCAGAGCCAGCGCCGCACCGTAGCCCTTGGCGGTGATCGTCTGCGGCTTGTCCAAACCCACCCACACGCCGCACGTCAGGCTGGTCGTATAACCGACGAACCACGCATCTCGGAAGTCGTTGGTCGTGCCGGTCTTCCCCGCACCGTGGCCCGTGAACCCCAGCGACCGTGCGTCCGCCGCCGTGCCGCCCTTGCCCATGACCTTCTCCAAGATGGTGTGCGTGATCCAGGCTGCGCCCGCCTGGACAGGTTGATCCTCGGCGTGCCCGGCCCGGTAGAGCACCGAGCCGTCCGAGCCGTCGATGCGCTCGATGAAGTGCGCGGCCCGGCGCTTGCCGCCGTTGGCAAACAGGCTGTAGCCCTCGGTCAGCTTCATCGGCGTGATGTCGAAAGTGCCGAGGAAGATCGTCGGGTCCGGGGGCAGGTTCTCGCCCAGGCCCGCCGCGCCTGCCACCTTGCGCACGTCGTCGAGACCGACCAACTCGCCCACGCGCACGCTCATGGTGTTGCGTGAGCGGATCAGGCCAATTTCCGCCGGTTGGATGCCGCCGAACGTGCCGTCGGAGTTGGCCGGGTGCCAGTTCGGCGCTTCCTTGAGTTCGCCGGGCTGGATTGCCCCGTCGTCTATGCTCGCGCCGGGCAGTAGCCCCCGCTGCCAGGCCGCCGTGTAAACGAACGGCTTGAAGGTCGATCCCACCGGCCTGCCCGGCCCGCGCGTGGCCCGGTTGAAACCGCCCGGCTTGTACTCGCGCCCGCCGACCACGGCGCGCACCGAGCCGTCGCGGTTGTCGATGACCACCAGCGCGCCCTGGAGGTAGTCCGTGCCCGTGCTCTCGTCGGCGTCGGCGTTCTGACCGCGTTTCGGGTGCTCGTAGCCGGGGCGGTTCTCGATCTTGGCCAATTGCGTCTCGACGGCCTGCGTGGCGAGGGTCTGGAGTTGCGGATCGATGGTCGTGTAGATCTTGAGGCCGCCCGCGTCCTGCTGCTCGTCGGTCAGCAAGATCGCCAGTTCGGCCTGCACGCCTTCCATCGCGTAGTTTTC
>CAXTBX010000051.1:0-33112 GCA_964242205.1 uncultured Chthoniobacterales bacterium | reverse complement strand
GACTCTGCTGACACTTTCAGTGAAGCTGTCAAGAGGTGCTCGGCGTTCCGCTTACTGCGGAGGAGGCGCGTTTGCTCTATGTCGAGCAATCTCGCTTGGCTGACCGGCTGCGGGCCGATGGGTTTCGAGATGCGGCCCCGCTGGTCGTGTGGGATGTCGGGCTCGGTGCGGCGGCGAATGCCATGGCGGCGATCCGCTGTTACGAAACTTGGGCGGCGGCTGGCGGACCCGTTCGGGCGATGCACTTGGTCAGCTTCGAAAACGACCTGGATTCCCTGCGGCTGACGTTCGCCAACAACCGGGACTTTCCTTACCTGCGCCACAGCGGACCCGCCGAGATCTTGAAAATGGGCGCTGGCAATCAAAGGAATTCCCTAACCTGACGTGGACGCTAATGGCAGGAGATTTTCTGCAAAACATCGACGGGGCGAAAGCGCTGGCTGCCATCGCGCCGGAACTCATCTTTTACGATCCATTTTCAGGCAACTCGGACGGTCGGTTGTGGACGCTCGATGCGTTTGAACGGCTGCGGGCAGCATGTGCTGGGGCTAACACAGAACTCTTCACCTACTCGGCCTCGACGGCGGTGCGAGCAACGATGTTGGCGGCGGGGTGGTACGTCGCCACAGGCCGCGGGATCGGTGTCCGGGCGGGGACCACCATTGCGATCAACCCGGCGGTCGTTGGCGAGCGAGAGGCCGGGCAGTACGAACTGCTCGGAGCCAGTTGGTTGGGGAGACGGAACCGCTCGGGAGCAAAAATCCCCTTCTGGGTCCACGAGAATGAGCAAACCGCTTTCGAGGCGGCGGTGACGGGACATTGGCAGTTCCAGGAGTCGGAAGCAATCGGGTAATTGAGGGTGATACTGGTTCTCCCGAGCCAGCGATGTTGGGTTGAAAATTTTCGCTTTGTTCTGCTCTCATGCAGCCCGCATGCACGACGAATCTTGGCTGATTGTGGACACCGGAACCGATGGCGTCATGCACTCCATCATCGCCTTGAAGATAGCAGTCCGATGTCTGCGTAGCTCAAAGCGTGGGGAGGATCCGACGGCAGGAAGGAACGACATAGAGGCGGTGGTTGCCCTGTCTAATTCGATGATATTTTGAGTGCAAATCACGAACGATGAATAAGATGATTAGCCTCACGGTAGGCAAAGGCTAAACAGTGTTATTCAACGTCCACGTTGCCCCGTCCGCACAAGTTGCTCGTGACTGTATTTGCCATACACAAAACCGGCATAGGGCATCATCGAACCCCAGTTAGCAACGGAACGAGCGGTTTGATTATCCACTAATTTTTCTGTCATAGTGATGAACATGTCATGATAAATCGAAACTTGGTGAAGTATTGGGACATCTGCAGCCAATCGCGTAAACTGGCTCCCACCTTCTGAGAAGGCGGAGAGCTTTGAAAGATCGTAGGTATTTGCTGTTAGTCCAGGAATCTCGCCCCAAGGCGTACCGAAGTTTTTGGCATGAAAATTATAGACGGCGATTCCGTATGCAGGTTTCCATCCTGCTGGTTCTTGAGCAGTTGCAAAGCCTTGATTCGCTTGTTCAATAGCATTCCAATCTTTGTGGCCTCCATGATTAGGCAGTGACCATTCTTCTCTCCACTCCGCCTCGTTTAATGCGTCCTGTGCCAGAGAAGCACCGTCAAAACCCACGGACCGCCAAAAAGCCGTATGGCCCCTGCTACCCTGAAGGTGTGCAATACCGTCTGCCGCCGCACCGCGGACAAAGATCCGTTCGGCTTGCCCGAGCAACCGCTCAGTTGTGACCATTGTCTCATTTGGTAATGGTCTAGTCTGCATCCAATTCGGCAAATTAGCGTCAATCTTTTGAAACACTCCGGCTGAAGCACCGCCCCAAGCCGATCCAATAGCACCGGCTCTGAAAGCATCCCCGAGAGAACCTCCCGCCAACAAGGTTCCTGTAAATGCAGAGCCGAAGCCAGCCACTGCACCAGCCACTACTGCTGCGCCTGTCGAAACCGCTGCGCCCGTCGCAAGCGAGCCTGTCAGAAAAGCAGTCGAACCCGCAAGAATGCCATCAAGGCCATAGATTGCAGCCATTGCTGCAC
The DNA here is from genome assembly GCA_964242205.1 of uncultured Chthoniobacterales bacterium. Lineage (GTDB taxonomy): Bacteria > Verrucomicrobiota > Verrucomicrobiia > Chthoniobacterales > SZAS-18 > CAHJWO01. The sequence continues at coordinate 31,027 of CAXTBX010000051.1, read as the reverse complement.
CGCCAGTAATCACGCCCACTGCCATAGCTACAATTGGCTTCCAATACTTTTTGAAAAACTTGCCGATTGCAAAAAATCCGCTAGGGTCAGTCAGTGAGAGCGGATTGTTGAGCACATAGCAATAGCGATTGAGGTTTTGCAGATTGCCTGCTTCTTGCACCACAGGGTCCACGCTCAGGAACCGGCCGATGGTCGGGTCGTAGATGCGTCCGTTCATGTGGATCAGGCTTATGGCATCGAGCATCTCGTGACCGGTGAACCCCCGGTCGGTCTGACTGGTGATCGTCCCATAGCTATAGCGCAGGCTCTGGCTCGTCTGGTCGAAGCCGAGCGTGCGCCGACGGCCCCAGGCGTCGAAGGAGAGCACCTCGTCGATGCTGCCGTCCTCCCTGGTCAGCGTGTGGATGCTGCCCAAGTGGTCCTTGTGGACGTAGCGCGTCTGGCTGGTGGTGCCCCCGACCATCTGCGTCTGGGTGCGGATGGCCACGACCCCGCCGCCCGCCGGGATGAAGTGGGTGTGGACGATCCCGTTCGGGCCGTCGTCGCGCTCGTAGAGGCTGCCGACATAGACTCGCTCGGTCAGGACACCGCTAAGAAGCTCGCTGCGTTTGAGTCGTGCGCGGGAAGCCGTGTAGCTGAACAGGATCGTCCCCGCCGAGGCCCGGATGGTGGTGGGCTGGTTGGCGGCGTTGTAGTCCAGCGCGGTCGTGCCGTCCTGCACACAGTTGCCCACGGCGTTGTAGCCAAGGGTGCGCGAGGGTAGGCCATTGGTGCCCGCGATGCTGGTGACCGCGTGCGGACCGGCCCCGTGTTCGCCGTACGTGTACGTGCCCACGTCGCTGCGGTTGGCGATGTTGCCCAAGTGATCGCAGGTGATCGTCACCGAGGCGGCGGCCGAGCAGGTGGTGCCGGAGAGCTGGTTGGTCGAGTCGTAGGTGAAGCTCTCGGTGATGCCCCGGTTCAGATCCTGGCGCTTGGTCAGGTTGTTGAGGTTGTCGAACGTGAACGACAGATTCTGGACCGTGGGCGTGATCGCACCGCTGGTCAGCGGTGTCAGGCGGGCAGCGGCCGTGTTCTGGCGGCCAGCCTTCAATGGTTGTACGCCCCCCGCCGGGAATGCCCCTGTGCTGGCCGGATCGACGCCGCTGGTAGAACCGCCGCTGGTGCCGGTCTGGATTGTCTGGAGCAGGCCGGTGTAGGGATCGTAGCCCCGGCTGGTGACTAGCCCGTTGCCAAATTGCTCCTGCACGACCTGCCCGCGTGCGTTGACGCTCGTGGCGGTCCAGTACACCAGGGACGGCGTGGCCGCGTCGTACACGCTCGCCAGATGCCCGTAGGAGTTGTAGGCATTTCGCACCGCGAAGCCCGTGGGGTAGGAGAGCGTGTCGGGTCGGCTGTACTCGTCAAACGTCGTCGCGGTGACGAACCGCATGGAGCCGACCTGCGTGAGCGTCTCGGTTAGCCGTCCCAGGCGGTCGTAGCGGTAGCTTTCCAAGTAGCCGTCGCTCTGCCGCCAGACGTAGCCGAGTTTGCCGATGCCGTTGGGGTTGAGCTGGCCAGTGGAGGCGTACTCGTAGACCCATTTCGTCTCGATGGGGATGCCGGCCGCCTGCACGCCGTTGACTGGGGCGTCGGGCTCGACCCGCTTGACCATGCGCCCCAAGGTGTCGTAGGACAGCGTCGTGGTGCGCCTGAGTGCGTCGGTCTGGGTGGTCAGTTCCCCGAAGGCGTTGTAGCCGTAGGTCGTCGTGCCGCTATTCGGCTCGGTCATACTGATCTTGTTGCCCCGGCCGTCGTAGGCAATCGTGGTGAGGTGGCTCTTGCCGTCGTCCACCTTGATCAGGTTACCGTAGGGATCATGAGTGTTGGTGACGGTGTCCGTGCCGAAGCTGATGCTCGACATCGTGCGCCCGCGCAGGTCGCTGGTGGTCTGGAAGGTCTGGCTCTTGGGATTGGTGACCTTGGCGGTCAGCCCGGCATAGGCCGTCGTTGTGACGCGCGGGCCGGTCTCGGTCGTCGCGCCGGGCACGTTTTGCTGGATGACCCGGCCAATGGCGTCGAAGTAGTTGGTCGAGTACTGGGCGGTCGGCGCGGTGGGTGCCGCCGTGGACGAGAAGAAGGGCAGCGAGGTGTTGATGGTCTGCCCCTTCACGTCGAAGACCGAGTGGGTTGACACCATGCGTCCGTCAAAGCCCGTGGCATCCTGGCGGATCTGCCGGTCGAGCAGATCGAAGTACACCGCCGCCGGACCGGAACCGGAGCTTTGGGTGTAGACACAGTGCACCGCGCGCGGCGGCACGCCGTTGCCGGGGGCGCAACGCAGGTACTGGGTGAGCGTCTTCGTGCCGTCGGGCCGGTTCTCGGTCAGTGGCCGGCCGAAGCCATCGTAGGTCCAGGTGGTGGTCAGTCCGTTGGGACCGGTCTGGCTGAGCACGGTGCCGTTGAGCAGATCGTAGGTTTTGCTCTCGGTCTGGTTGAGGGCGTTGGTCGTCTGGTTGATGAAGCGACCGTCCGGCGTGTAGGTCGTCGTTGTGGTGCGGGACGCTCCGGTGCCCAGATCGGTGAGCGTGCTTTGCTGGATATTGCCGAACTTGTCGTGGATGTAGTCCTTTTGCAGGCGCAGGTTGGATTCCGGGGTGACGATGGTTTCCCGCGTCAACTGGCCGTTGGTCGGCGAGTACTGGAAGGTAGAGTGGCGCGTGGCCGTGACCGACCCGGGCGAGGTCTGGGTGACGACGGTGTCGTACAGGCGTCCTAGCCACCAGTTGGAGGTGTCATTGTTGTAGAGCGAGGTGGTTTCCTCAGCGAACCCGCCGCCGTAGTCGGTCAGCGAATGGGTCAGGTTGCCGTAGGCGTCGTAGGCTTGACCGCTGACCGTGGTGATCTTGATGGGGGCGGCTCCGACGCCGTTGTTGATCTCGTAGGCTTTGGTGACGCTCTGGGTCGTGTACGGGAAGTAGGTCTTCATCCCGTTGGACAGCGTGGTCGGGTTACTCGTCCAACTGTTGACTGTCTCGCTGATGACCACGCCGGTGCTGAGCGTCTGGACCTGACGCGCCGGGTGGCCGGCGAGGTACGGGTCGCCCGTGACGTACTCGGTGCGGCTGGTGATGCCGGTATCCACGTTGGTGGACTGCACGGCGGAGAACCCTTGGTAGCCGTGGCCATCGAGCACCGCCAAGCCGCGTTCGTAGGTGTAAGTCGAGGTGGATTCCACAACCGCCGGGGTGGTCTGGACGGTGAACGCATCGCCATCCACGGCGTTGCGCGTGGCAACGGAAGACACCACGTACATGGCCCCAACTATGTCGTAGTTAGGGTAAACCGCCGCCGTGCCCTTCGTGTAAACGGTAGGATCGGTCAGCGGCTTGTAATTGAACTTGGTGTAGCCGCCGTGGCCGCTGGTGACCTGCACGATCCGGTTGGCATTGAAACCGTTGGAGCGAGCGAGGAATACGTTGAATCCTCGATCCTTGAGGGCAAAAACATCATCGGTCCCGTCACCATCGAAATCACCAACGAAAACAAAAGATGCAGCGGTGTTTGTCGAGGGAGGATCGTAATATGCGCCGTCGAGTACTCCCATCTGCCCGTTGAGCAGACTGAGAAAACTCGTATCGCCCTGAGAGAAAGACTGCCAACTAGAAGAGTTATAGGGGTAGTAAGAAGCGTTGAACAAATCAGAGAAGCCATCTCCGTTGAAGTCGCCGGAGAAAAGATGGGTGACGCTCCCGCCCTTGCTGGAAGTTGGCAGGCCTTGCAGCGTGCTCGGATTGGAGATCGCCTCAAAAGTTCCATCGCCTTTTGCGTACGCAACCCAAGCGGTGCTGTGATCGTTGAATTTGGCAATGTCGGTCAGACCGTCACCGTTAAAATCACCAGACTCTATGTAGGCATAGGAAAGGTCGAAGCTCTGGTTGGCCAAACCGCCAAGCTGAGACGTATCGCGGATTTTGAATGTTCCATCGCCATTCGAGAGCAGGAGAGTATGAGCCCCTGTATAATACATGAGGAGGATGTCACCAAGGCCATCTCCGTTGTAGTCGCCAGGCAAATTCCATTCGTATGTGGGACGACTATCCGTGACACGGAGAGCCTTGAAAGCCGCGCCCGGGTCAGCCTCCCTGAATGAGCCGTTCCCATTGCCAATCAGAACCCGGCTATTTGAGGATGAGTACAGGACGACGAGGTCTGTGAGACCATCGCCCGTGATATCCAAGGCAAAAATCTGAGTGGTATATGTGCCTGTTTGAGTGACCCCATTGAGGGCACCTAACTGAGTTCCGCGCAAGACGTTAAAGGAACCATCTCCTTTCGACAGAGCCAGCCAGTTATTACTCCCGTCAGTGGCGATGTGTAAAACATCTGTTTTCCCGTCGCCGTTGAAGTCGCCAGTGCGCAAGCACGCGGTAGCCCGATTGATGGCATCGACGGATGTGAAGCCTGAATCCGCAGTGCCGCTGAAACTTTTGAACGTAAACGTGCCGTCACTCTTCCCCGTGGCAATCCAAGTGCTTTGGTAGTCGCCATCAAACTTCATGACGCCCATATGGCCGTCGCCCCAGAAATCTCCTTGGACCACCAAAGAGGGAGTAGTTTTGCTGTTCCCCAAGATCGACATTTGATCGAATGCAGTGGCTTGTGCATCCGTGACCAAGCTCATGTTGGCCGCAGGCTTCTGGTCCCAGGTAAAAGTCGTCGCCGGGAACGTCTGCCAAGTGTCGCCACTGCCCGTGGGCTTTTTGCCCTTCTCCGTGACCGAGATCAGTTGTGAATTGTTGGAGATCTCAGACTGCTGGTAGGCGAACTCGTAACGTCGGGCCACGTTGCCGCTCTGCTGGCACTCGATGGCCGTCAACCGTTTGCTCATGACAACCTTAGCTCCCGCGACGTAGCTGGTTCGCACGTCGGGCCGGGTCTCGTAGGTGAAGACGACCTGCTGGCCCGGTGATAGGCCAGCGGTGGTGTTCTTCGTGTAAGAAATGGAAACGATACGCGGGTTGCCGCTCTCGGTGCCGTCCGGTGTCGCGTAGGTGAACTCCACCGAGTTGCCCACGTTATCGGTGATGCGGGTCAGCGCCCACATCAGCACCGCCGTGTCACCCGATACCGATGAACGGTTGGCCAAGATGCGAGAGTCGGTGGAGGTGCCGTACTCGTAAATCAAACCCGCTTTGGTCCTGACCTTCCACGACAGCGGCCCCGCCGTGGTGGTGCCCTGCGAGGTGACCTTGGAGAAGCTCTCCATCTCGGTGCGGTACTCCGAGCCGTCGCCGCCCCAGATCCCCGAGTATAACACCAACCGCTGGCCGTCGACCGTGAAGCGATCATTGGCGCTGAAGGCAACTCCACCTTTGATGTTGTCGAGGTACTGCACCGGACCAGTCCGGGTGATCGCCGACGTTCCAGAGAGGCCGAAGCCCATGCCCAAGAGCCCGTTGCCACCCTGGCTGGAGTAGCCGATGGCCAGCTTGGGCTCCATGCCCCCGGTTCCGGGCGAGACCGTGATGGGTAAGTTGACGCTCGCCGCCCCGCTTTCGCCAACGCTGGCGCTAACCGGCGTGTAACCCGAGGGCGTGGACGAAACTCCCGGAGGCAAGTTGACCGACGGCACGACAGCCAAATGGGTGGCCACATTCCACGAGCGGGTATAGGTGTTGCCGATGATTAGCACGTAGGAGGCGGTCGAGTTGTTCGTAGGCGGGCTATTGGTGCGGATGCGGACCGTGCTGCCCGCCGCCACGTTGGCCGAATTTCCCACGTCCACGCCGTTGACGATCAGGTGCGCTCCACCGGTCACGCTCAGGACTACCGACCCGGCAAAACCGGTCAGGACGACCGAGTTGGATTCGACGGTGCCCCCTCCCGACCCGGATACGCTGTCAAAAAAGGTCAGGGCGTCGAGGGGCGAGCCGATGGCGGCAACCCCGTTCCGCATGACCATCACCCGCGAGAAGGCGGCCGGCGCACTGGCCAGAGATTCGGTGCAAACTCGGGTGACGGTCTGCATCCCGTTTGCGACGGCACCGGTGGTCGTGGTCCAGAAGTAGGTGCTATCACCCTGCCACGAGAACGCATCGCGCGGGGGAACAGGCCACCACGTTTGCAGATCGTTCGAATATTGTGGAAAAACCACCAGACCGGCGTCGTCGGCACGTTGGGCGTAGTTGAGCGTCAAATACCCGGCATTGACCTTGCCAAAGTCGCAGGTGACAGGATTTGCGCTGGGCTGCTTCGGGTCAGTGCCAAGCGCATACTCGTAAAGATTGGAATGGTCGTCGCGGTCCGGGTCAGCGGTCTGGCCCCAGACGGCCGCCTCTTGGGCAGGGTCGTTGACCACGGCCGTACCCCATTGCTGAATGGCCCAGGTGCGGTAGGGATCGGACGTGATCGGCACCTGCTGGCCTCGGGCCGGAACACGGGTTGCCAATATAGAAAGGCACAGAATGCAAAACAGCTTCGACGCGGACATACAGATAGCTCCGTTACGGATTTGATTTTAACTAAAACTGATTTCTTGAATTTGCGATACTCCATACGCCCGAAAGAATTGTGGAAGGCAATCCGGGCGCGAGGGGCGGCATCTCCGTGTCGCGGAGCCTACCCATCATCGACTCTGTGCGTCGATAAAAAATTCTGCTAATCGTGAATTTTTCGTCACCCGCCTACCGCAGGCGGCTAACATATACGCACCATCCAAGACTGCTCGGCTACAATGATATGGAGACAACCATGATCTACACCACGTACTCAACAAACCGGGCTTGAGCGTCAAAAGCCCGACGGACTGAGCGAGGCCGAGGAATGGGTGGCGGTTTAGGTGAGGATTAGTCGCCCGTTGATGCCGCCCCCTGGACCGACCTGGGCGCGGAGCCAAGCCTTTTGCGCCTGCAACGAACGGCGCAAGATGCCGCGCACGCCGTTGTGCGTGAGCAAGCCAGGCACTCCGAAAACGCTTCTGACGGTTGTTTTGCATTTTCTAACATGGAATCCAGATTTGTTGGATGCATGCCATTGCAGGAAAATAACTTGCATCAACCGAACCTCGCAAGGGGGGGCAAGAGGGCTTTTCCAGCCTCTCTGTAATAGACGACAGACCCAGGCTTACTCTGTCGTATTTGGCGATTTCCCCTGAGATTTTGAGGAATTCCTTGTCGCCACAACGGCGGCGAGGAGGGCTGCAAAGTGTTCGAGTCGAATCCAAGTGGGGACGAACAACGCGCCGCCCATGGGTTCATCTCGCGCTGGCAAGGAGGCTGGAAATCCGCGTCGCCACCGTCGCGCCGAACAACCGGGCAGAGGGTGGCGGCCGGCAGCGTTGTCTTGGAGCGAACGTGCCCTATCCATCAGGTCGGTGATGCCACGCAGGCAGTCGCGGTTCGATATACGAACGCTGCTTTCGGATTTCGGTTTTCCTCGCTGCCGTTCATAGCTGATGCCGCTGCGGGCGATAGGTCCGGTCTACTGCTCCCTGCTTTTGATCGTGGTCCGTCTCCCGGCTACAGCTCTGTTTCAGTCGAAGTTGCGCGCCAGCGTCTTCGACACGTCGATGGTTTTGTCGGGCATGATCCAGAGCGTCCAACCCTGCGGACTCTTGTACGTCCAGCCCGGCTTGCCCGAAAACTCGGAGCGCGTGAGGGTCGGCACGCCGTAAGAGTTGATAAAGCTCTGGGCGAACTCCTTGGCCGACTGGTCGGCGGTGTTAAAGAGAAAGTCCGTCAATTCCTGCCGGAAGAAGAACACGGTGACCCGGTCGGTCTTCTCGTCCGTCCAGATCTGGCCGGTCCACGGCCCTTTGGGATCATCCTCCTCGTTAAAGACGATGTCGTAGCCGTGCGCCTGCTGCTCGCCGCTGACGAAGGTGGAGGGGCGGGTCCAGATCCTGCCGTGGCCGCTCAGGGCGATGTTCTTGGCCGCCTCCTCGCCGGGCATGCCGATGGAGAGGCCTTTGATGACCAAGGTGCGCGCCGCTGACTTGGAGGGTTCGCGGCTCGCTGCCGTAGAGGCCGAGGTGTCCTGCGTTGTCCTTTCCGTCTCCCGGCGCGTGGATGTCCCCCGCTGCTCTTGATGGTCGACCAGCCAGGCTACCCCGGCGAGCAGCACCATTCCGAGAGGGGCCAACACCGCCCAGCGGAGCCGGAAGGGCAGGATAGCGCGCAACCGCGAAACGATACTCGTAGAAGCTGGGCATTCAGGCAACCCTGCAACAGAATGTTTGTCACGGCTGTCGGAGAGGAGAGGAGACGGTTCAACCTCGTCGTCGATCAGAGGCCCGGGAAGGGTTTGCTCCGACGGCCCCACAGAAAAAAACCGCGCGAAGACGGAGTTCTCCGCTGGCGTCCAATCTTCCGAGCCTTCGGCCACAATCCAAGCGGACGAGGAGATGGCACCTTCCTTAATCATTTCCGTCACAGCCTCTTCATCCAGCGGACCATGCGTCTGTCCATCAATCGCGTAGTACCAGTTCGATTGCGCGATGCCTTGTTTTTCTCTCATGGCGTTTTGCGGGTTAAGATGCAGCCACGGAGACCGTCTGCACAAAGAATGTGGCAGATTACCGACACGAGGTAAAGCCTCGTGTTGGCTTCGGCTCATCATTGCGACCATGCAGATGTGCCGTCAGAAAAGCCTTTGCCTTGTCCGATGCGGACGAAGTTTGGCCACAACATTACCCGACTACGACGAGCCAAGGGCTACACCCAAGAGCAGTTGGCGGAGCAGGTCGGCATCAGCGCGCGTTACACCCAGAGTTTGGAGGCGGGTGAGTATTTCCCAACCTTGCCGAACTTGGTGAAGCTGCGAGCGGTACTTGGTGCTGAATGGGATCAGCTTTTCGAAGGGTGCCGCTAATCGCAGGCAACTGAATACCGCACCCAGCGGGTGCTCAAGCGAGACGAGCCACGTATACCGTGCTCGCGGATTCGCACTCCAGCAGTGGATTGTCAAAGGTGACGACATGCGCCTCTGCCGTGGCGAAAACGCTTCGCAACGCCCCTACGAACTCGGCGTCGGGCGGATCGTCCGACCAGAGCGCAAAAACACCTTGGGGATGGAGATGCTCGGCCAGACAGTGTAGACCGGTTGGTTCGTAAAACGACCTGTGACGCTCGTGCAGCAGGTGGCGCGGCGAGTGGTCGATGTCGAGGAGCACCGCGTGAAACTTGCGGCTTGGGTTCGCAGAATCGAAGCCCGGGGCAGGCGCGGCGGCAAGGGCGAAGAAATCACCGAGCACAAAGCGGCAGCGCGGATCTCCCGTCAACGATGCGCCGAGCGGAACGAGGCCGCGCTCGTGCCACTCGATGACGGCACCCAAAGCCTCGATGACGAGAAGCGAGCGCACCATTGGGTGCCGGAGAGCAGCCAAGGCGGTATAACCCAAGCCTAAGCCGCCCACCACCACGTCGAGATCCGAGGCCACCGTCGCGGCCAGTCCGAGATCCGCCAGCGCAACCTCGACCTCGTGGAAGAGGCTCGACATGAGAAAGGCATCGCCAAGCTTCACCTCGTAAACCTCCAGTCCGTCTAGAGAGGCGACCCGGCGGCGGCGCAGGGTCAACTCACCCAGCGGCGTCTGGCGGTGGTCGAGTTCGGCGAAGTCGGCGCTCATCGCCTCAAGTTACTCCGAAGGGCATCGCTTCGGAAACGAGTTCTTGGGAGTCGGCAAAACGTAAACGAAAGAAGGCAAGTCGGAGATCCCGTCGCAGGGGATGATTCTGCCGAGTAACCGCAAACGGCTTTGAATGCAAAGCATTCGACGTTCCCCTGTCCGCTCAAGTTGTGCGAGCAAAGCAGCGGCAGCCCCCGCCCGCCGCGACCGTGCCGACCACGCGAAGGTCGGAGACCAGCTGTGCTTTCAGCGAGGCAGAAACAAAACTATTTAGGCGTGGCGGCAACGCCGAGGGAGGATTGCGCCGGTTGCGCCGGGACCCGCAATATGTTGATGACGCCGTCTACCGCGCTGGAGAGTCCGCCCTCGAAGTCTCCCTTGCGGAAGAAAGGCAGCATCGCGTCGATGATCTTCTGCGATGCCTGATCAGACAAGGTCGCTTCCAGACCCCGGCCTACCGAGAGGCGCACCTTGCGGTCCTCAACGAACACGAACAAGACGACCCCGTTGTTGACGCCCTTTTGCCCGACGCCCCAGGCTCTGGCGACCCGGGTGCAGTAGTCGCCCAACTCGGCGGTAGACTGCCTCTTTGGAAAGATGACCACGAGGAACTGGTTGGTCGTCTCGCGCTCGAAAGACTGCAGCCGCAGGTTCGTTGCCTCCGCGAACTTGGGAGTGGTCGCCCCGGCATAGTCGGTAAAGTAGCGGCCTGGAAAGGGCGGGATGACTTCTGCCGGGCTGGGGGTGGGTTGCACCGCCCCGGCTGGCATTACCGTGCTGGGCGCAGCGGGCGACTGGGCCTGAGTTGAGCCGGGGCTAATAACGAAAGGCAAAGCGATGGCCAGCGCCTTGAGTAAGCGTGCAAGCAATTCCCCTCTGAACCTGAGTTCCCGCAATGACTGGCGTTCTTTGCAGGCTGTCATGCGGTGACCGCTCCGACCAGGATGCCGACCGCCGCGCAGACACATGAAACAACCAAGAGGATGACTCCCTGATTGATTTGCTGCCGCCGGATGGCGATACAACCGCAAATGATCCCCGCCAGCCCGAGCACGGGCGGCAGGAAAAGCAGCGACACCGCTGCGCAGAGGTAGCCGCCAACGAGCACGCCGGTGGCGGAAGTGGCCGTGGCATCGTTGTTCGCGGACAATGGCTCTCCCGACCAACCTGGGGGTACAGGCTGTAATGGCGCGCCGGGCAGGCCAAGGGCCAAGACGCCGGGAATCGAACGCAGAGGTTGCCACTCGGCCAGACCATCATACCAAGCGAGGTCGGACAACTCGAAAATGCCCGTCGCAATGCGATGGCGGATCTCCTCCAGCCCGTATGGCCCGAGTTGCTGGTCGCCTTTGAGAATCAGCACGTCTTTGGCTACTGCGGCTGGTTCGAGAGGAAGCGGGGCGGCTTGACGTGGCGCGGCCCGCCTCGCCGTTGGCTTGGAGGCGGGTGTTTGGACTGGTGCCTTCTCCGTCGAGAATTGCTGGCACAACCAGATGACGACACGGATGCCCAAGCCGATCAGGCTGAGCTTGACGAACCACGGCAGATGGAAGGAAGGCTGTTCTGGATAGATGTTGAATTCAGCGAGCACACAACAAACCCGCTCGTGGTCCAGAAATGCCTGATGCATGGATCAGATCACACCAAACCGGGCCAAGAAAAGCAAGGAAAAACAAAGCATGCTTGGTCGAAGCGGTGCGCACGACTCCATAGCCTCGTGGCGGGATGTCGGCCCGCAAGTCAACGCACAAAAGGACCAAATCCCCGGTGGCCATCGCCATCGGCGAGGTACTCAGGGCCAAACGACAGGCGTTGCGCGTAAGCCAAGAGCAGTTCGCCGAACGCGTTTCGCTGAGCAAGAACTACATCGGGAATATCGAGCGTGGCGAATACGAGGTCGCCATCAGTGCCCTGAATCAGATCGCTGCGGCGCTGAACACAAAAGCCTCGGAGATCATCCGGGAAGCAGGTTTCTGACGGAAGCATCGCCTGCCACAGATTCGTCATCTGCTGTGCGGCATTACGTGAAGCTTTGAGTTCATCTCCAGAAGAGCGAAAGCTCAGTCGCCATAGTTGGCAAAGGTGCGGAAGTGGACTGATCAAGGCAATGGATTGACCGCAGCCGACGAAACGGTTGCTGGCAGTACGGATTTGCCGCCGTGCCAGATCATTGACAGGCGCTCCGTGTGGCGGATGTCGTCGAGCGGGTTGGCGTCCAGGACCAGAAAGTCCGCCCGCTTGCCCGGCTCCAGCGTGCCGCGCTCCCTCGCTTGCCCGATCACCTCGGCGCTGTGAGCCGTCGCGCACACGATGGCTTCCATCGGAGTCAACCCAGCCTCAACCAGGAGTTGTAGTTCACGATGTTCCGCAAAGCCTGCCACGCGTGTCGGCATGGCCCCGGAGTCTGTACCGAGGGCGATCAACACGCCGACGTTATGCAAGGCTTTGACGTTGCGCATCGCCATGACGTGCGCGGCGCGGTTCTTGGCGGTGGCCGGGTTGGCCTTGATCTTCTGCGCGTACGGCGGCCCCGACCATTCGGCGAGCAGGGTGGGATCAACCGCCCGCGTGAAAAATGGGGCGTCCATCCAGGCGGGATGTTCCGCGTAGACATAATGCGATTCGTCGAGCGCCAAGGTGGGGATGTACGCCACCCGACGCGCCTTCATTTGCGCGATGAGCGCCTCGTCCACCGGTTTGTCGCGCACGCTGTGGGCGAGTACGTCCACGCCCGCGTCCACCAAGGCGGCGGCGTCGGCCAAGTAAAAAAGGTGCGCGGCCACGCGCAGGCCGTGGCGGTGCGCCTCGTCGATGGCAGCGTGAGCTTCTTCGATGGCGGCGCGATACACCTCTGGTGCCATCTTGGGCAGCTGGCCAAAATTGTCGTCGAGCCAAAGCTTGAGCAGGTCGGGACCGCGCGCAGCCATCTCGCGCACCGCCGCCCGGGCCGCCTCGGGCGTCGTAGGGCGGTACACCTGATCGCCCGGCACGGGGAAGGGCGGCACGCCGCCGGGTACGCCCAAGCCACGGTCGGCGGTGAAGATGTCCGCCCCGGGCAGCTTGCCTTGGCACTGTTCCTCGCGCCAAGTGTAGAGCACGTCACGGTTGACGCCCAGGGACATGACGCCGGTGACGCCGTACCCTTCGTACTGGGCGAGCTGGCGGGCAACGTTGTCGCGCGTGTAGTTCTCTGCGTTAGCTACTGAAGCGCCGCGGGTCAGGCCAAGGTGGCTGTGCGCGCTGATGAGCCCTGGCATGATGGTTTTGCCATGCAGATCGATGACCTTCACTCCGACGGGGACGGTCGGGGCAGCCTCTCCGGCACTGACGGCCTCGATCCGGTCGCCCCGGATGATGAGCGTGGCGTTCTCCGCAGCGGGGCGTCCTGTGCCGTCGATCAGGCGCGCGCCGACCATGGCGGTGGTGCTGGCGGGTGGTTCAGCGGTGGCGGACGAGTGCGCGGCGCACAGGATGCCGATGGCAGCCAAGCTACCTTTCAACCAAGCTCCAGCAGGGAATCGTGGCGAGAACAGAAGAAAGTTCATGGGGAATTAGCCAGGAGAGACAGCTCAAAGGTCGCCGATTAGAACCTCGGCTCAATGAGTAAATTCTCAGCGGCTGGTTTCGGGGTGGAACCCGGCGACCACGGAACTCGGGTCGACCCGGCAACCTTTACCCGTCGGCAAACGAACTCCTCTTGTCCCATGAGCGATCATCCCCTGCCACCCGCTTGGTTCCGTCGTGCCGACGAAACCGCTGATGAGGCGTTCTACGCGCAGCCGCGCTTCGTCACCCACATCGACGAGGGAGCCATCGCCGCCGTCACCGGGCTCTACCGCGAGTTCTTGCCCGCGGGCGGCGCGATCCTCGACCTGACGAGCAGCTGGATCAGCCACCTGCCTCCGGAAATCACTTACGAGCGCGTGGTCGGCTTGGGTATGAACGAGCAGGAGCTTGCCGCCAACGAGCGGCTGTCGAGCTTCGTCGTGCAAAACCTCAACGCCGACTCGCGCTTGCCCTTCGAGGACGCGCAGTTCGACGGCGCGGGCTTGTGCGTCTCCATCGATTATCTGACCGACCCAGTGGCAGTCTTACGCGAAACCGCTCGGGTGCTGCGACAAGGTGCGCCGCTGGTGGTGACGTTCTCCAACCGCTGCTTTCCGACCAAGGCGGTGGCGGCGTGGCATGCGCTGGACGACGCCGGGCGTTGCGAACTGGTGGCGGCTTATTTCCGCTCGGCAGCAAGTGACCTTTGGACGACGGCAGAAGTGCTGGACCGCTCTTCGACATCAAGCCGGGGCGATCCTTTGTTTGCCGTTGTGGCGCGCCGCCAAAGCTGAATGGAAGGCGACCCGGGAACCTTCGGCCCCGCCTTTCGCCGATTGCGCTGGCAGCGTAAGGAGTCAAGCCGTGGTACCTTGCCCTCCCATGGCCGCGCTTCCCCTTTCGACCTTGAAACGTCTGCACGAGATGAACCGTCTGGAGGACATGGGCCGCTTTCCCGTAATCATTTACGTGGGAGCAACCGCCAACGTGCTCGTTGAAGTGCTCTTCTTCTACTGGCTGCACGGGCGCGCCAACGGTAGCCTGCCGGTCGGGTTTGCGAGCATGGTGATTTTGGTAGGCCTGAACCTGCTGCCCGTAGTGCTGCTGCGCTGGCGGGAGGGCGCGGCGGGGCTGGCAGCTACGCCACCCATCGAGCAGATGGGCTTCGTGCGCGATCAACACCGCTTCGCCTCGTGGGTCTACGCGGTCGCAAGTGGCAACCTCTTTTTCTGGCTCGTGCTGGCGTGGGCCGCCTTTGATCTGGAGCATAGCGGACGCATGCTGCTCGCTGTCGAAGCTCTGACGTTCCTCTGCACCTTCGCGCCGGTCTGGAGGCGGTGGCTGCGAGAGGGTAATCGATGAGCCGAAGGCTGATCTGCCTTGGATCATTCGTCTTGTTTGGCGTCATCGCCGCTGGTGCGATCTCATTCACCTTGAACTTGATCAGCATGAGCGTGCAGACCCGCTTTCTACCCTTCACCGCTCTGGCCTTCTTCCTGATGGTTTGCAGCGTCACCGCTCAGGACAAGGCCCAGCCACAGAACGTGCTGGATTTTTACCTGTTGCTGCCCAAGGAAGAATTGCCCGCGCTCGAATCGACCGAGAAGCCGAGGCAAGCCTTCGTCCAGCACCAAGACTTGGCCAACGGCTATCTGGAAGTAAACAACCCCGATTTGCAGGGCGTGGCTCAGGTGGCGCTCTTCCGCAGAAAGAACCGCGAGGCGCTCATCGGCGTGGCCCAGATCGAGCAAACGGTGGCCTCGACCGGCAGCGTGAAGTTTCTGGAGTATCGCCAAGACAAGTGGAGTGACGTGACTACGGAGGTGCTGCCCAAGGTGCCAGACGAAGAGATACTGACCGCCTACAATCGGATCAAAAAAGGCGATGACGAGGCGCGGACTTTGCAGCAACTGCCAGCGGTCTATTGGAACCTGCCCAAGAAGGGCACGACGGTGGAACTGCGTTGCGGGGAAGACTCGGATGCGAAGGATAAGTCGTTGCTAAAATTTACGTGGGACGGAGCACGTTTTTTCAAGCAGGCCAAGCAGCCGTAAGCCAGCTCTCTCAGGAAACACTGCGAGCGAAAAGGATCAGCCGACAGGCCAAAGTAAGGCCCGGGGCGGCCAGTTCAAGGATTGGTCGCCTCGTTTCCATCGCGCTTGGTGGCGGAGAAGCCTCTGCCCTCTGACACTCCTGCCAGCGCGCGTTTATTCCACCAAAAGAGGTAGGCGTCAAACTGACGAGACGTTTCCCCGAAACAGACGAAGAAGTGCAGATGGTGCCCGCGCGCATCGATGCTTCTAACCGAGCCGTGGTAAACTTGGCCCCCGGCGTCTTCGTACGCGATTTCCAGGTTGGGCAGTTCCGGGTATTTACTTCCCGAGGAGCGATCTGTCACACGGAGCTTGCTCGCCAAGCCGTCGTCATTGAGTTCCCACTCGCCTACCCACAGTTCCCTAATGGCTTGGGCCAGTGTGGCGTTAAGCCCTTGATAGATGTACTCGAAATACCCGTGCCTTTGTTCAAGCGAGGAGGCTGGCGGCAGCGCGGCTGCCTGACGCAGGGCCGTGGAATTTGCCAACTTCTCCTGTAGGCCGGGAAGCAGGAGCAAACTTGCAACCTCGTCGGTCTTGGCGCGCACGGCGTCGGCGGCGTTGGCCAGTTCGTCGTGGCGATCATCCTTGACGTGAAAGTCGCTGCTCAGGCGAACCAACTCATCTGCGACAGCAACACCCAACTCAGCGAAGGCTTGCGGCGAAAGCATCGTGATCTGAAGCGAGGGACGGGGAAATTGTGAACGGTCAACCTGATTCGTTGCCGTTTGGAGACTTTCCGCGTCTCGCGCCCGAAATCAAATTGTTAGCGTTATCGGCTGCGGCGCAGTTGTCATTCCAGATGGCGCATGTGCGCCTTTCTTGTCTTTCATCGTTCGCCACGAAGAAAGCGTGGATCATGCCCGGCTGCCAATCGAACAAAGTGAGCAGCAAGCTCATGAGAAACGGCGCGAGCTGCCCGGTTAGCAGGACGGCCACGGGAGGCCGGAGGATACAAAGCAGATGGTGGATGGCTTGAGGTACGTTGTCAAGTGCAGGGCAGAGAATCCGCCGTTCGGTTTCTTCGTCGTGTTCAACGCTGAGTTTGGCCTCCATGAAGTGGGCACTGCTCAGAACCTACGTGCGTGCTGTCACGATGGACAGTGTGCCCAAGGTGAGGCTGCGAGATGCCATGCGGCGCTCGCTATCATTCCGCCCCGGCATCCTCGCCGCAGCTGGCAGCGTTTCTCTCTGCGTTACGCATGAGCGCCGACCACGAAACCGTCACCGCCGACCAGCCCGTCCGTTTTCCGCACACCCGCGCCGAAACCCTGCTCGCGTGGAAGGAGTTCCGCCCTCGGGTGGTCGCCTACGCAGACCAGCGCAATGGGGTGCGCCCGGGTCACCGCGCCGTGTCGCGCCTGTCGCCCGCCATCCGCCGTCGTTTGATCACCGAATACGAGTTGATCGCTTCCACCTTGGAAGGCCAGAGTTTTTGGCGTGTGGAAAAATTCGTGCAGGAGATGATGTGGCGTCGGTATTGGAAAAGTTGGTTGGAGTTGCGGCCAGCCGTTTGGAGCGACTACCAAGCAGACGTTGCCCGTCTGCGTGGGGAATTGCGCGGCTACCAAGCCAAGCGGCTCGCCGAGATTGAGGAGGGCCGCAGCGGCGTGGAGATCATGGACTACTTCGCCGACGAGTTGCGAGACACCGGCTACCTGCACAACCATGCGCGTATGTGGTTCGCCGGTTGGTGGATTCACACTGAGAAACTGCCGTGGCAGCTCGGAGCCGATTTCTTCTACCGCCATCTGCTCGACGCCGACCCGGCGGCCAACACGCTTTCCTGGCGCTGGGTGGCGGGCTTGCAGACGGCTGGCAAAACTTACCTGACACGCCGCTCCAACTTGGAAAAGTATGTCGAGCCTGCCCTTTTGGCAGCGCACAGCGGTGGTTTGGACAAACTGGAAGACAAGCTCGCGCAGCCTGCCCCCGTGGAAGAGAGCACCACCTACCGTGCAGAACTCCCGGCAGACGCCGACGACACGGTTCTTCCCGAGAATCTGCCTACGCACACTGGCCTGTGGGTGCATGCCGACGACTTGAACCCCGAGTCCGTCGAGTCAATCGCTGGGCTACAGTTTAAGAGCATCTTTGCGGGGCTGGACGCGAACGTGCTGCGAATTG
Source organism: uncultured Chthoniobacterales bacterium (assembly GCA_964242205.1). GTDB lineage: Bacteria > Verrucomicrobiota > Verrucomicrobiia > Chthoniobacterales > SZAS-18 > CAHJWO01. The sequence goes on along the minus strand of CAXTBX010000051.1, from coordinate 13,654 downwards.
AAGGTCTCAGCCAGCCACGCCAGGAACACCTGCGCGCCGGGATGGCCGACGCCGCCATCCGTGCGGGCGAACATTTCCAGGCTGCCGTACACCGGGAAGAGGACGCGCCGCTGCCCGGGGCCTTAACGGCGTGGGCAAAAGCGCAAGAGTTACAAGCGGTGGTGGCAATACGGCCTGCTGTCGGGCCGTTGCATGCGTTGACGGTCAGCGTGAGGGAACGGTTGGCGGCGGAGAACATCGCATTGCACCTGGTCTGGCGACCGGAGGACGCGCGCACGCTGCCTCTGGCACAGGCGGGTTACTTTGCCTTCTGGCAAGGCGTGCGCGGGCAACTGCTCGGCGGAGAGGCAGAACTGATGGCTGTACCTACGACGCACTTTCAGCGTGGGGGTAAGGGCAAGCGCAAAAGCGACCGCCGTAAATAAGACGGGAGAAGCATTAAAGTGATGAACAGCGGAAGATTCGTCAATAACGGTCGACACGGGTGCGACCGGCCCACCGTCAGCCCCGGTATCGACCAATGAAGAAGCCAGCCAGCAAGGTCGGGGCGACCGCACTGCCAACCAACACGGAAAAGGAAATCGGCCGGTGGTGACCGAACACCGTCCTGTAGACGAAGCCGAGCAAGCCTTCGATCAGATTGCGCAGGTGCTCATTTAATCCATGCAGCCGCCGGAAAAGCGACGACCTTATTTTGCACCTTTTACGTCGGGATCTTGGGGTCCAGATGGAACGGAAGGTGCGGAAGTTGGGCTTGGCCTAGCGAACGGGACGGCGCGCGCGACAGGTGGGAAGCCAGGCAATCGCAGAAGATTATTTGTCACTTTGCCATCTGCTTGAGTTCGGAGCACTGTGTCCCCTAGTTGACCAGTCACCACTTGCACGGCGACCCGCGCATCCTTACCGGGAACGAATAAAGCGTACTTTCCGGTTTGGATGCCCGCAATGGCGTCTTCCGGGGTAAGCGCCCAGAGCGTTCCGTCGGCGTTGGTGCCACCAACCTGCACGATGCGGACCGGCGGGTTGCGGCGATTTGTCTTCCTGACGTATTTCACTTCCAAACTTGTCGGTGTAGCGATGGGTGTAACCAGTGGAGTTGCCGACGGTTGCTGCATGGCAAGATGAAGGGGAGACTTGAGCGAATCAGGTGGTGCCTTCCTCTCATCGGTAAGAGGTGCGTGGCCTGAGGAGTCCCACCCCGGCGCGGCGCGAGCATCGGCGGGGGGAGCAGCCGGACTCGACGACCGTTGTTTTGTGGGAGAGGAGCTGATCGCTGCAAAAACCACAAATAAAACGATGCAGGCCACGATGCAGCCCAGCCCTTGGTTCTGCTGGGTGGAGGGGGCAGGCGACGGATTATTTGCTGGAGAGCTTGGTCTTGGTAGATCGGCAAGTCTTAATGCCTCGTTGCTTGAAGGAGGCGGTGGTGTGGTGACCACCACGTTGGAAGCGAATTGTGGCCGGGGCGGACTGGGTATGAATCGATCTGGCAGCGAGGGCACCGTGACGCCAGGTCGAGGCTCAGCCGCCGTTTTGATCCGCTCGCGCACCGTCGAGTTCTGGCCGTAGATCCATCGGACGACCTGTTCGTCCCAATCGATCCCGCGCAGGCGCGCCGTCAAAGCGTCACGCTGCTGGTCGTTCAAGAAAAGCGGCACCACGATCAACAAGCGGGCGGCGTTTCTGCCGGACACGGTGGTCTTCCCAGTCCGCCATGCGGGCAGCGTCTCACGCAAGTAGCTCTCCGCCTTCTCACCAAACAACTGCCGGTACTGGGTGGACAAGCGGTCGAGGACTGCAGAGTCGAAGCGGAAAAAGATTGCCAGCACTTCCACGTCGATTCCATGAACGAGCCGCGAGAGTTCGTCCCGTTGGCGAATGTGTTGAATCGCTTGGTAATGACCGGCGTCACGGATTTTACGACCACGCGCCATGGCTACTCCTGCGTCTGAAACCCTAAAGCATGCGTTCTACCAGATACTCTCGCCATCGGTTTTAGAGTGCAGGTCTCATGCCCCAGATTGCCACATCGTGGGGAAAGGAGCGTTGCTGCCAGCTTGACGGTATTCCCGGCCCAAACTGCCAACGGCATTATTGACGCGCTGAGCGGTGAGCTAGGGAAGTTGAATCTGCTGCGCAACCCCGGGACCTGCGATGGGCTGAGGCTACTCACCGCCGATAACCTAGACCGGCTCGAGTGAGGCCCCGCGCCGGTGGTCAGCCGCAGCCAAATCAAAAAGCGGTGACCGGGTTTGACAGCAAGGGTTGCCTCCATCCTCGCTCTCCATTTTATGCAGCGAGTGCGAAGGGAAATAAGACAGCGGTCAAAGGAGATGTGCCAATCTGCCACGCTTCCAGCTTCTCGAAGGAGATGACGTTGCCGGGCGCATCATCCTGGCCAGCGAGTTCGTCCAACCCGTCGTTTGTCTGGGCGGCGGAAGTAACAGGCATGACCGGCATCACAGGCGGACCTTGCTCCTTGGGCGGATACCGTCTGAGAAGTCTTTTCTGATCCGATGGCTTCGGTGCCGTGGTGTGCAGCGTGGTAAAATCGCTGTACAATCGTTGTTCCTTCTCCGCCCTTGCCTCCCCATCGGGATACCAGAAGGGAAGCTGGACTTGAGCGGTCGGCTCCAGCGGGTGGAGCAGCCGCAAGACAGCAAGCTCCAGCGGTGAAAAGCCACCCCGGCGTTTCAGGTCGGCGCGCAACTGTTGCATGTCGTCGTACCCCAGCCGACCTGCCACCTCGTGTTCCGTGGCCGGGGAGTACCGCAGCCAGCCGTGCGCCAACTCGACGCGGCGGCGAAACAGCCACTGCTCCGCCGGCATCCCCAAATAATTCGCGCAGTCCCGCCGGAAGGCTGCCGCGCCGTGGGGATACCGGGCGGCGATGCGCTTGATGTCCACCTTGCCCCGGCACTGGCCCTCTAGAAAGAGGCAGAGGTGGAGACGGGGGAGGTAGTATTCATACTTGAGGAAGTTGGCGACCACGGCGACCCGCTGGTTGAGCATCACGGCAAACACGGTACGCAGGTCGGCCAGCGACTTGAGTGCACCCACAGCTAGGAAGGCGTCGAGGGCTGCGCCGACCCGCTGGACCGGGTAGAAGGGAAGCGCGGGCATCGTGAGGCGCGCCGCCAGTTCATCCAGCCTCTCACGCCCGGTCATCAGCTCGGCCAAGGCGCGCTGGTTGAAGAAGTACAACAGAACCTCGCCCCGGGTGAAGCGCGGGCGCGGGATCTCGGTCAGCGCAAAGCGACCTGGCGGGACTAAGGCGGCGTCACCCTCTTGCAGCAGGAGAGAGCTGTCCGCACGGTCCAAGATTACCGAGCCCTCGCGCACGACCACGAGCAGGTAACCGGTCAGCTTGATCTTTTGCCGGTCAAAGGCCTCGCTACCCAGATGGACGCGGCGCAACAAAAAGCTGCCGTGGCCGGGAATCAGCGGGGTGCGCTCGGTCCGGGCAAGACGGCGTGGCCAGTTCAGGGTGCGGGAGGACATGACGTTTTTTGAAGGTGACGATTGAGCAAGAGGCTAAAAATTGGCTCAACCTCGCGCGCTGACACGCTGAAAGGCCGAGTCAAAGGAAACGAAACGGATCATTGCGACAGGTTTTTACGTTTCGGCGTCGGCGAGCTGGACCAGATCGTTGTCCACACGCAGGAGGTTGCGCTCGCAGCATTGGACAAGGAGCGGTTCCATGACCTCCGCGCGATGGGTGTGGAAGCGCCGGAAAAGGTTCCACTTGGGCATCGGCCCGCTCAGACGCACTTTGGCGACCATCAACTCGATCACGGCGTCAGGGTCTTGACGCGGCGTGGTCATTGACTCCGCAACGCGCAGTTGAGCCGAACCCAGGCCTTCCATGACGCTGATCGCCGCTTCCAGGGTGGCCAGCTCGATTTCTACGGGCACATCCTGCCCCACGAGGTCAACGTGGAGCAGCAAGGCAATTTTGAGCAACTGCTCCGGCCACCAAGCCACGAATTTCCGGGAATCGGTAGTGCCGCGCCGGAGGGCTTGGACACGAAATTCCAGGAACCGCTTAGCGGCGGCTGCGGAGAGCCGGTGTTCACAGCTCAAACCTCTGATGCGCTCTCCCAGCGTGGCATCCATCAAGTCCCGCCAGTTCTCGTCGGCGGGGGTTTCAGCAGAAGCGTCAATGTCCACACCCCCGGCAGGCTCGTTGGTGACCACCAGAAAAGTTTCCAGCAGATCCGAGGCAGCGATGGCCGGGTTGCGCCACAGGCGGCTGGCGGCGTCGGTGGGCAAGAGCCACAGGTTTGTCACCCAGGGGCGCAGAATTGTCTGATTCCCGGCAGCGAAGGAATTGCCGTGCCAGGCCGCCACGAGGTAACGCAGCACCTGCTGCCGATCATCGACTCGCCTGGTTGCCAGACTCCGCAGCGCGCCGCCGTCGGGCGAGAAGCTCAGCAGCGCGCCGTCAAAGCTGCGTTGCGGAATCAGCGCAATCTCCGAGGCGGAGAAGCCGTCGACCACCAGGAAAGGCCGTTCTTCAAAGCTCACGAGGTCCAGTTGCTTCACCGCCTGCTCGACCTCCACCACGGCTTCGGCCAGGGCGTCTTTCCTTCGTTCTGCACGGGGCACGGGAATGGTCAGAGGCTCGGGAACTTTTTCCGGGAAATGATGCAGACGGTGAACGGCGCGCGCGCATTCCTGGTCCAGCTCCATGCGAAGCTGCCGGAGTTGTTTGGGTCCTTTCTCCTGGTGCGTGGCAATCGTCTTTTCCACGTGGTGCTGGAACGGGAGCAGCGCCTGACGGGCAGCGCGCCGGGTTTCCGCGTTGGCCTCGTCCGTGATGATGATGTTCAAAGCCGCCGTAACCGTGCCGCCCAGAGGATTACGGACCGTCCGACCCGGGCCGACGACGGCGGACAACGCTGCCAGCGCGATGGCGGTGGCCACTTCGGACGAAATGTCATGCCGACGCTGGAGTTGCTTGACGAAGGAGGGCAGGCAATCCGGCGTTTGGGACTCGGTGGGCAAGGTTGGAGCAGCGGATGGTGCGAGCGCTGACGACCGTGTGGCCACCGGTTTGGGAGTCGGTGGTTCCAGCAGGTCCGGGCGCATCCACTCAACCCGGCACAAGCTCTCGCCGAGAAAGGTTCCATCGGCTCCGTAGACCTTGGTGGGTCCTCGCGGGACCAAGGAATTAATACCCATGCCGTCGCCATCGGCAGATAAAGCGGGGTCAGGGCAAGGGGCGGGCGGCGTGGGCGGTGTTGCCGCTCTGGGTGGCCGGGGCGCGTGATTAATTAAACAGGTGGCTTCTGTCATACGCTATTGCAAAGGGGTTGCCCGTGCGTCGTCAACGGTAGAATATCCACGTTTTCCAGATACTCCCGGGTATTGGCAGGCGGTTGGCAATCTGGTCGGTCCTGAGGATGCTATCGGGCCGGGACCTCGAACAGGTGCTGCAAACGGGTGAGCCTGCCCATGAGATCGCCTAGGAAGGTCGCTTGTTTGACGGCGGGAAGCTGGCGCATGTCGTTGAAGACGCCTCGCTCGTGACGGGCAAGCATAGCGGCGGACATCGCCTCCACGCGTTTTGCTTGCTCCCGGCTCTTGGCAGAAGCGGCGTCTTCGAGAGTGAGCGCGAGGTAATGGGCATGCTCGATACGTTTCACCCCGGCTGCCCGGATCGCCTCTGCGTGGTCTGCCATCCGCGCGTATCGGTAGGCGGAAGTGTCGGAGAGAGCCCAAGATTCCCAATAGTCTTTTTCTTTAAGGATCGTTCGTAGATCGCCGCCCAATTTCTCTGCTTCCCGTAGTTTGCGACCAGCCGTGATCACGTTTTCGAGGTGGGATGCGCCGTTGGGAACCAAGTCTTGGCTATACGCGGAGGCCTCTTTTAGCTTGGCTACGATGAGTTGGCGAACGTCCGCGTTCTCCTGGGAGACATGGGCGGTGGCCGGGGTTGAGGCCGTAGGGGAGGTGAGTGTTGAGCTGGCGGGATCGATTGGTGCGAACATTTTTGTTGGAAGTGCCATGCGGTTTTGCTCGGTCGTCCTGCATGGATAAGGCGAACGAGGTCGGCGTTGATGCCGGGCAGGATGCAGCACAAAGCTGCTCCTGCGGTTGTTCGACCCGCGCCCCGAGCGGATATAGATGAACCCGATGGGTTCCTGTCACGAGGCAGTTGAAACTAAACTCATCGCTAAACATTTGTCAAATCTATGAGAATTACTGTCGAGCTGAAACAAGGACAATAAAATCTACTGTAGGAGTTTTTCTAATTCGGTTTTCTCCGCGTTCAAATTGGCCATCCTGGTCTGTTGCGCTTGCTTAATCTCATTCTCATCAACTCCGAACACTTCAGCATATCTTCCACCATACATTTGATTCCAATATAATTCCCGAGTCATGCTTTCTTTGATCTCTTCGGTATACACCCGCTGCATCTCAGCAAGCTGGGGATGATGATTTTCATATGCCAACGCGCAGTAGACCAGCAGATGGTTACAATTGAAGCACCTGCTTACTAGATCGATCTCCGGGGTAATTTTGTCGTCATAAAATCCTATCAAGTGAATGGCAGCCTCAACGTCCGTTGAGCTATCTATGAGTGATAAGACCTCTTCTAAATCTTCCTGCGCAGCTATGCGGCAGGCCTGTAGGGCCGGGTCAAGATTTCTGGGTTCAAGCAATGCGGAGAAGGTTCGGCAGTGTTTCCAGTCCGGGGCCACCGTTCCTTCAAACCGGGCTTTGTGAAACATCTTTGCCAGCAGAAGGGGGCGGTTACCGCCTAGAATGGTTCCCCGGCGTTTGACGAATTTCCGGGCGACGTCCTTTGATTTCAAAGGGGTGTTGTCGTCACCGGGAAACAAAGTTAGGATTAGTTCGGAAGTTGGATCTGCCCGGGCTAAAGCCAACCAATCGTTGCTTCCGACATCCCGGAAAGAATCTGAAAAGTCCTCGTCTGGCGAGGATTTAGGAGTGGTTCTGGATTTCGCTGTTGTAGTTGTTGATGTAGTCTCTGTTATGGGTTGCGGGCGATCCGGCTGACCGGTCGGAGTAATTTCCACCGACCGGTCAGGGTTCAAAACGGGTCTCCGGTCACTGTCTTTTTCACCGACCGGTCGGAGCAAATTTAACTCTTGGAGCCGGGCAGCGAAGCGATCAAAATCAATCCGCAGATGCAGCGTCCGGAATCCGTTAAACATGTAACGCTTGGTCACAACCAAACCTTTTTGCTTTAGCCAGTTGATCCTCACTTCTGCCGTGTCTTCCTTGATTCGGCACACATTCATCCAATCCTTGTAGGTTCTCGCCAGCCAAAACTCTCCGTCTTTATGTACCCGCAATTTCGACCCGGTGCCGCTTTTATCTGGCAGATGCCAGTAAAGGATTTGGGAAAAGATTAGGGCGGCCAGATGATCGCCTTCGCAGAGATCGATATAAGCGTTACGGAGCAACAACTTGTCGCCAGCTTGGTCGAGTCTGCCTAGCCAGTCCGTAACAACATCTGGAACTAATTTCTGAATCATATAAGATAACCTTTGACCGTAATTACGGTGGAGGGAGCCGGCGCGGTTTGACCTTTGGTCGTACGAAAGGACGATTATTTTCTTGGTTCCCCGCCGAACCCGGAACAGGCGGCTTGCGTTGAACTATTGACTCGCAGCGGCGGCGGCTCCTAGAAGGACGGCACCTTTCGCCTGTCGCGCCATCCACCAATCCCGAGTTTTGGGTTTTACGTATTGGAGAAACCGGAGCTTTTCCGGCGGCACGACGGCGGCAAAGGCCTCGAAGAGTTCGCGGCTGTATTGTTCCCAGCTCTGGGCGTTGCCCATCACTTGCTCCAGCAACACGGCCTCTTCCCGGAAGCCTTTGACGAGCAACGCATCCCGAGTCCTCGGCAATGCTTTCGGCCGCAGGTTGAGCGGTTCGACCCAGAGATGCTCCAGTCGCTCGACCCGCAGTGCCCGGACCATCTCCTCGGCGTAGATGCGGTACTCCCGACGCGGGAGGATGGGACACGCCATGCCGTACGTCCTAAAACCCTTGTCCTGCAACCAGTGCAACTCGGCAAGCCGACGCGACGGGCTGGCGGTGGTTACCTCAATGGCGGCGGCGGTCCTGTCGTCGAGACTGCCGGTCGAGTAGCCGAAGATCAACCGGCCATGATGCTTGGCGGGAACCGCTTCGACGATGGCGCGGTAGTTCACCCCCTTGCTGAGGTGGCGGATGTCCTTGGCGGTCAGCTCCAAGATGAGGCGGTCGGCCTCCGCGGTCTGGAGCGCGAAGGCTTTCGTGGCCGCGCAGTCCACCAAGGGCGAGGTGAACACCACCCCGGCGGTATCCATGTCGGCGGCGCGGCGTTTGAGGAGTTGCTCGCGCATGATCGCGATGGCGTCGTGCCGGACGATGCACACGTCCTCGAACTCAAGTCCCTGCTCCCTCAACTTGGCCATTAGCACTTTGACCTGTGAATGTTTCCGGACAATCGATTCCACATAGCAAAACGTGCAGCGGAAGTGGCAGGCCGAACCCAGGCTGTAGGTCCAGCCGTCGCAGAGCAGCTTGTGGGCGAACTTCGAGGCGAAGTTGACGATGATCAGGACCACGATCTCGTACTGGGGCTTGCCGCCCACCATGCCGTTGTAGCGGATGTCGAGCTGCATCTCGTCGGCCACGAGTTCGTCTTCCTCGTCGAGGTCAGGGGTTTCTATTTCGGTGGTCATCATCAGGCTGCTAAAAGTTGGGGTTGTGCGTTTGACTTGGGCGCGGTGGTGCCGCTGAGTTCGCGGCGGGTGGCTTCCAGCAAACCGCGCCGCCAGTCCGGCAGACGGCTTGCCACGAGGTCTAAAACCTTGACCTCTTCGTGTTCCAGACCAGCCGCGAAGTCGCGGCCAAGACGACGGAGGAGTTCCCGCTTGCGGGATTGCTCGCTGCTTTGGTTCGCCGCGTGACTGCCCGATTGATCTTCCACTTCTTCTGGTTTGGGAGCCTTGTCCTTCGGCTTGGAAACCGCCGCCAAGGCCGCCGTGTAATTCTCGACCAAATACGAACCGGTTTCGTTTTTGAACAGGCTCCGGTTTGTCCACACGCGCATGTAGTTCTGGGCGGTCCGGGGCGTGATCTCGGACAGGTTGGCGGTCAGCCAAGGCAGCCAATCTCCGTGCTGGAGCGACTCCTTGATCCCGGTGAGCACTTCACCGATCTGGATAGCCTTGTCGCGGCTGTCGCGGGCGTTCTTTGTGACCGCAGCGTGCAGCCGTTTGACCGTGGTGATTTCCTTTCCAAGAGCGCGCGCATCGCCCGGCTTCATTGACAAAGTATTCGACGGTAATGCGGCGACGGCGAACGATGCTCTGTTCATGACCGACCTCCCGCCGTCGCGGCTTCGATCAGTTTTTCGATCTCGCTGTCATCGTACCGGATGGCGCGCGAGGATAGACGGATGGGCGTCAGCCGGCGCGCTTGTTCGTACCGCACAATGGTGCGCGTGGAGACTTGCAAGCGCGCGGCAGCCTCTCTTCTGGTTCGGAGTAGTTGCATACGGACAAACCTTTCCTGATTTGTCCGGAACCGATAATTGTTGAATTGGAGAAATCGCGCCACTTTTCTCCGATTCCCTCTGCGCGTGTGGATTGATTAGAATGGATCGTCATCCATCCGATATATCTTCAGCGGGTCGGTCGTCGCTGGGCGGCCTCCCCAAGTTCTGCAACGTCCGTTTTACTTTCTGGTCTTCCCTGCGTGCGGCACGGCGGGCATCGCCAAAGTGTTCTGCGGTTATGCTGATTCCATGCTCGCGTCTGAGCATTTCCGACAACTCTTTATCCAAAGGCTCTTGGGATTTTTCGGCTCGGTACCTCTCCACAGCACCCTCCCTGAGAAAAGCTTTGGCTACCTCGGAGTGTCTCCGCACCTTCATTTTGCGGCGAATGTACGACGCGAACTTGAGAAAATAGTCCGGATCCTCTTGGAAGAGACGGACGAAGTATTCGTAGTAGTGAGGAAACTCGATGGGTGAAGTTGAGTCGTACAGCGTATCTGGGAAAGTCGGATCAGTCGCCACTTCCGCCAGAAAGCGTGCCCTCTGCCATCGTGATTCTTCATCTTCCCATGATGCTGGTGCGGGATTGTCCTCAAAGAATTTGTGGATCAGCGGGAATAGTATCCCGGCACTTCCCGTCCTGAAATCCGTGTTCGATTTGGGTTTCGGCATGTCCAGCTCAGGTTGTCGGAGTTTCTGCGGGCGGTTGGAAAAAGGTGCCGAATCCTGCTGTTACCCGCCGCTTTTTGTCGGCGTAGTGCCGGGTGGTGATGGAGATATCCGTGTGCCGCAGTGCGCGGGACGCCGCGAAGATCCCGTGTTCGTTGGCGATGGTGGAGCCGAACTCCTTGCGTAGTTCATGCAATGGCTTCTGGGAGACCACACCGTTTTCCTTCAACCACTTTGTCAGCCCGTCGAACACGGGCTTGCAACGATACGTCGAGTACGTGGCGTCCAGGATCGGCATCCGGTCTGATTCGATGACAAACCGTCCCCCGGACCGCTGGCGGAGTCGCTCGAAGATTTCCGAGACTTGGGGATCAATCTCGATCTCGCCGGTGCTTTCCTCAGTCTTCGGATGGAGAAACTCCGTGGCTTCAATGCGGAACACGTGGCGGGTAAAATCCAAAGCATTCCATTCCAGTTTGTCGATCTCGTTGCGCCGTAATCCCGCACACAGGCTCAGCAGGAAAACCTTGTATTGCTCCGGTCGATTGCCCTCGCCGTTGGCTAACTCGGCCTGCGCCACTGAGATCAGGCTCCAAGGTTCGATGGCGCTGTGGTAGCGCATCGACTGGCGCGGTTCGAATTGCACGCCGTCGAAGGGCAACGGGTCGGGCAGCTTGAGAGTCAGGAAACGCAGGGCCTTCTTGGAGAACAGGCTCTTGGCCTGTCGCAGGAGCGAGTTGACGCTCGTTTTCGCCCGGCGCTGTTTGGCAGGGTCACTACCGGCCCGCCGGAGGAAGGCGAGCTTCCACCGCTGCACCTTGTCCGGGGTGAGGTCCGCCAGCGGGACGGCCTCCACCTGTTCGAGCCACTTCAAACGACCGCCGGTATGCGGATCAAACTTGTCGCGTCCACCATCGATTTCGAAAACTTCGGCGACGATCAGGCGCAGAGCCTTGGCGTAATCGGCCAGAGTTTTAGGACGCAACCCGCCGATGGTGGTGACCTCCCGGATGAGGTCGCCCACGGTGGCGTCGGTCAGCACAGGCGCGGCGGCCTCTGGTTTGAAGCGTTGCAAGGCTTCCTCCCACCCCGCCCCGTTCAAGGCAAAATAGATGTCCTTCGCTTTTGCGCCAGCAGCGGTTTTGTTCGGAGTACGGAGCGGGAAGCTCTCCCGTCGGCCTTGGTGCTGGATACGCACAGACCAATCGGTACCTTGGACTCGTTTACCATCCCGGCTGTAGGCGTCGTGGAAGAGTTTGCTCTCCCAATAGCGGACATCGCTTTTTGCATACCGCTTCGCGTTTGTACGCTTGGGTTCGAAATGCTCCGCCACTTCTCCGCCACTTTTCAAGTCCTGAAGAGTCGGTTTGCGTCCTTTTGTGTCCACTCGTTTTATTTACAACGTTCTCTGCGAAATGCAAATACTTGTGACAGAAGAAGTCATTTCATGACAGATGAGCATCCGGAACAAGTAAATTTGTAATCAGCAGGTCCAGGGTTCGAGCCCCTGTGCCGGCTTAGTCTTTCAGAACAACTTACGAAGATTCAAGCGCGAGACTTGATCTTGCTTGGACACTTCTTGGACGTTTTGAACGTCCTTCTTTTCGCACTCGTTGGCTATTTGAACTCGACGGCAATCGAATTCCTTCTCAAATTGTTCCACACTTTGCCCACCACTGTGTGATGAATTGGCTGCCCAGCAAACCGCTACATCCCGATTATGCCAAGCGACTTTCCTGGACAGCCACATCTAGAAAAAATCCGTCGAGAGCTGTGGCATCGGCCCAGCGCACATGGGCGCGTCTCCGCAATGGTGGGAGCAGGTTTTAGCCGCAACGCAGAACCGCTTGGTTCAAGCGTTGGCTTGTTTCCACTATGGAGCGACTTAGGCGGTCGGATGTACACCGAACTATATCCGGCGGATACCGACCCGGCTTCCGCGCGTCGATCCCTAGCACTTGCAGGCAATGGTCCCGTCCGTCTTGCCAGCGAATACGAAGCCGCTTTTGGACGCGAACAACTCGATGGTCTCGTGCAAGCGGTCATCCCAAACGACAGCTATTCGCCAGGTAGGTTGCACCGCCTCCTCATGATCCTGCCCTGGGCGGATGTCTTCACCACCAATTACGATACCTTACTGGAACGTACAGGGCGGCAGGTCCACCGCCGTTACGATTTGGTCCAAACCGCCGCAGATTTGCCAGGCCGGATGAAGCCTCGGATTATCAAACTCCACGGCAGCTTCCCCTCGCATCGACCATTCATCCTCACGGAGGAAGATTACCGCACCTACCCAGCCAACTTTTCTCCGATGGTCAACAGCGTCCAGCAGGCCATGTTGGAAGGCGTCGTTTGTTTAATTGGCTTCTCAGGCGAAGATGCCAATTTCCTCTATTGGTCTGGTTGGGTTCGCGACAATCTGCAATCCGCGTCACCACGCATCTATCTGCTAGGGTTGCTCAACTTGACATCTGCTCAGCGTTCCTTGCTGGAGCGGCGCAACGTAGTCGCAGTCGATCTTTCCCCTTTGTTCTCGCGACAGGACTGGCCTGACCCAGACGTGCGTCATTCAAAGGCATTAGAGTGGCTGCTTTTAAGCCTGCATCGCGGGCAAACGCCAGACCCTCTCCAGTGGCCGAGCAGCCATCTGCCGGTCACTGAGGCCCCAAGTGCTGGATTGCCAGATTTGCTTCCGCCGCCGCGTGTCCCTGCCGGACCTGGACCATTATATCCAACTCCTCGCCAACCAAATGTCGGAACTATCGGATCTGCGTAAGCAATGGCGCGCTGCCAGGCTTGAATATCCTGGGTGGGTCACCACGCCGGACAACAATCGGGAGCAGTTGTGGATTCACACAAGGTACTGGATTCCCACCATAGCGAAGGGTCTTGACCAGCTTCCCGCCCCTGAAAATCTGTTGCTGCTGTACGAGCTAAATTGGCGCTTGGAACGTGCGCTCTGGCCATTGTTTTTAGACGGGGTTCAACAGATAACCACCGTTCTGGAAACCTTCGCCATCCTTCCTCGCGTCTTCGATTTGCCAAGTGCCCTCTACCGGCCCACTATACCAAAATTTCAGGATTGGGATTGGAAGGAACTCGGCTTCTGTTGGCTTGAACTGGCTTTTGCCGTGACCCGCGAAGCTCGCGAGGACCTTGATGCAACTCGCCACCAGATGTGGCTCGAACGGCTCCAATCTTTCGCAGCGTTGAATCCCGTCACTGCGGCGCGCATCCATTACGAGAAAGCTTTGTTCCGTCTGTGGGAACTCGATTTTAGAGGTTTGCGTGAAACCTTGTCCAGTTGGCCGGCAATGCCCGAACAACCTTTCTGGGAAGCAAAGAGGGCCGCGCTTCTAGCCGAGGCAGGCAATTTGGATGAAGCCATCTCAGTTTCGGAACGAGCTTTAGTACTACTCCGTTAGTTCTTGACGAAGGTCGTTGTCGTGTGGTTCATGGCGT
>CAXTBX010000050.1:0-33419 GCA_964242205.1 uncultured Chthoniobacterales bacterium | reverse complement strand
CCGCCGAGGCCGTGGATCTCCTTGACGAAGCGCGAGGAGATGAACTGGTTGGTCTCGCTCGCCATGAGGAAGACGGTCTCGGTCTGGGGCGCGATGCGTTTGGTGTTGGCGGCCATCTGGAACTCGAACTCGAAGTCGGAGACGGCCCGCAGGCCCCGGATGATGGCCGCCGCCCCGGCCTGGCGGGCGTAATCGACCAGGAGGCCTTCCAACCGGGCGAGGCGGACGCGGCCACCGTGCGCGGCGGTGGTCTCTCGGAGCAAGGCAAGCCGTTCTTCAGTAGTGAATTGCGGCTGTTTCTGGCTGTTGACCGCGACCGCCACGATGACCTCGTCAAAAAGCTTCGCCGCCCGCTCGATCACGTCCAGATGGCCGTTCGTGACGGGGTCGAAACTGCCCGGGTAAATTGCGCGCCGCATATTGCAATTAAATGCTTGAAGATGTCGCAGGCGTCGCAGGTAACGCAGATGACGCAACGCTTCAACGTTGAAGCATCATTCCCATTCAATCGTGCTCGGCGGCTTGCTCGAAACGTCGTAGCAAACGCGGTTGACGCCCTTGACCTCGTTGCAGATGCGGCCCGAGATGCGGGCGAGCAATTCGTAGGGCAGACGGACCCAGTCGGCGGTCATGCCGTCCTGGCTCTCGACGATGCGGAGGGCCACCGTGTTCTCGTAGGTGCGCTCGTCGCCCATCACGCCAACCGACCTGACGGGCAGCAGCACCGCGAAGGATTGCCAAACCTTGTAGTACCAGTCGCTGCTTTTCATCTCGTTGACGACGACCGTGTCGGCGTTGCGCAGGATTTCGAGGCGTTCGGCAGTGACTTCGCCCAGGATGCGGACGGCCAGGCCGGGGCCGGGGAATGGCTGCCGCATGACGACCTCCTTGGGCAGACCGAGCTGGAGGCCGACCTGGCGAACCTCGTCCTTGAAAAGTTGTCGCAAGGGTTCGATCAGCTCGAACTTCATGTCCTCCGGCAGGCCGCCGACGTTGTGGTGGCTCTTGATGAGCGCCGCCGGGTTGCCGCTGATGGAGACGCTCTCGATCACGTCGGGATACAGCGTACCCTGGGCGAGAAACCGGTGCTCGCCATCGGTAGTGCCCTCGCGCAGTTCTTCGGCGGCGGACTCGAAGACGCGGACGAACTCATTGCCGATGATCTTGCGCTTTTGCTCGGGATCGGTGACGCCCGCCAACTTGTCGAGGAAGCGGTCGGAAGCGTCCACGTACTTGAGCTTGATGTGGAAGTTGTCGCCGAACAGCCGCTGGACGGCCTCGGCCTCGTTTTCGCGCAGAAGACCGTTGTTGACGAAGATGCAAGTGAGCTGGTCGCCGATGGCTTGGTGAAGGAGCATCGCGGCGACCGAGCTATCGACGCCGCCGCTCAAACCGAGGATGACGCGCTCCCGGCCAACCTTGTCGCGGATTTCCTGGCAGGTTTGTTCGATGAAACTGCCCATCGTCCAGTCCGGCTGGCAGCCGCAGACCCGGAACAGGAAGTTTTGGAGGAGGTCGCGCCCGCGCGGGGTATGCGCGACCTCGGGATGGAACTGGAGGCCAAAGAGGCGTTTCCCGGGGTGATCGACGGCGGCGTAGGGACTGTTCTCGGTCCGGGCGACCGTGCGGAAGCCGGGCGGCAGGGCCGTGACCTTGTCGCCGTGGCTGTTCCACACGTCCAGCCGCTCGGGGAGGCCGTCGAAGAGGGCACAATCGGCGGCCTCGACGTGGAGGCTGCCCGCGCCGTATTCGCGCTTGGCGCTGCGTTCCACGCTGCCGCCCAGGTGGAAGAACATCAGTTGCAGGCCGTAGCAGATGCCCAGGACCGGCAGGCCGAGGTCGAAGATGGCCGGGTCGGGCTGAGGCGCGTTCGGCGCGTACACGCTGGCCGGGCCGCCGGAGAGGATGATCCCCCTGGCGCCGAGCGCGCGGATTTCTTCCGCCGGGGTGTCGAAGCGGACGATCTGCGAATACACCGAACACTCCCGCACGCGGCGGGCGATGACCTGCGTGTACTGCGAACCGAAGTCCAGGATGAGGATTTTGGAGCCGACGGATGGTTGGGCGGACATGGAAGGCGGGATGCGGGGCGGCTGCGCCGCCGTTGCGGGGTGCGGTAGGCGGGGGATAGTGCTCCGCAAAAGGCGGAGCGCACCGGCTACTTTTTAACGATAAAGACGCTCAGCGGGTCGCCCACCTTGAGCTTGTCCACATGGTCCATGCCGTCGTCGATGACCTTGCCGAAAACCGTGTACTGCATGTCGAGGTGCGGCGCGTCCTTGAGCACGATGTAAAACTGGCTGTTGGCCGAGTTGGGGTCGTTCGTGCGGGCCATCGCCAGGGTGCCGCGCTCATTCTTGTAGGCGCGGTTGACCTCCAACGGGATGTTGCCGTACTTCGATCCGCCGCTGCCGATGCCGGGGCTATCGACGCCGTTGCGGCTCTTGGGGTCGCCGATCTGGGCGACAAAATTCGGGACGATGCGGTGGAACTGGAGACCGTTGTAAAAACCTTCCTCAACCAGCTTCAGAATACGCTCGACGTGCTTGGGAGCCGCGTCGGGGTAGAGCACGAAATAGGCGGGACCGGCGGGCAGGTCGAAACGGAGAATGGGGTCCTGGCGCTCGGCGTATTTACTATCCGAAGGGAGCGAGGCAGGGGCGTTAGTTTGGCTCATTGGCTTTTCTACGAGCAAAAGGCCGGATGCGCCAGCGCAAAGTTCGGTGAGAGGGGAGACGGAGGGCCAGCGGGGCAGGAGAATGTCCGCAGATTACGCAGATTTGTTATTCCAGCAGGCTTTCGATTTCCGCGAAGCTCAGGGTTTCCAGCAAAGGTTCGTCCTGCTCGCGTTCGACCAGCGAAGCAGTGAGTTCGCGCTTGCGGTTCTGGAGAGCGAAGATTTTCTCCTCGACCGTGTTGCGGGCGATGAGGCGGTAAGCGGTCACCACCCTGGTCTGGCCGATGCGGTGGGCGCGGTCGGTCGCCTGGGCCTCCACGGCGGGATTCCACCACGGGTCGAAATGGATCACCGTATCGGCACCGGTCAAATTCAGGCCGACGCCGCCCGCCTTGACGCTGATGAGGAAGGCCGTGACGCTCTCGTCGTTCTGGAAGCGTTCGACCTGGGCCGTGCGGTCCTTGGGCTTCGTGGAGCCGTCCAGGTAGCAGAAGGAAGTTTGCACGGATTCCAGGTGGGCGGAGAGGAGTTTCAGCATCGACACGAACTGGCTGAAGATCAGGACGCGGTGGTTGCCCTCGCGGATTTCGGTGAGCAGTTCGTTGAGCAGGGAAAGCTTGGCAGAGAAGGTTGTGGGTTGTGGGTTGTGGGTTGTGGGTTGTGAGATGGAATGCTCATCAACGGAGTCGTCGGCGTCGTCGGGGAGATCAGTGGTTCCCGGGAGGGCGGTTGGGTCGAGGCCGAGAAGGCGGAGGTCGCAACAGGCCTGACGCAGACGCAGGAGGGCCGTGAGGACGAGCATCTTGCCACGCCCGGCGTTTTTTTCGGCGCGGGCGGCGTCGAGCTTGAGGCGGCTCTGGGCGAGGAGGTCGGCGTACACCTGAGCCTGGGCGGGGGTGAGGTCGCAAAAAGCCGTTTGCTCGATGCGGTCGGGCAGGTCCTTGGCCACGTCGCGCTTCAAGCGGCGGAGCAGCACCGGGCGCAGACGGCGCGTAAGGCGGTCGCGCACGGCGGAAGCGGCGGGGTCGCCGGGGCGGCCTAGGGGGAGTTCGTAGCGCTCGCGGAAATCCTGGCGCGAGCCAAGGTAGCCCGGCAGCGCGAAGTGCATGATCGACCAGAGGTCGCGCACGCTGTTTTCCATGGGCGTGCCGGTCAGGACGAAGCGTTGGTCGCTGTGCAACGCGCAGGCGGCGCGGGCGACTTGGCTGTCGGGGTTCTTGATGTGGTGGGCCTCGTCGAGGACGACGGCGGAGAAATGGCGCGAGCGGTATTGTTCCAGATCGCGCCGGAGCAGGGCATAGCTGGTGATGACGAGGTCGGCGGAGCCAATTTTGGCGAAGAGGGGGGCGCGGTCGGGGCCGTCGATGGCGAGGGTCGTGAGTTCGGGGGTAAACCGGGCGGCCTCGCGCTGCCAGTTGGCGACGAGGCTAGTGGGGCAGACGACGAGGGAGGGCTGTGGGTTGTGAGTTGTAGGTTGTGGGTTGTGGGTGCGGGCGGCAGCGGTGCTTTTCGTTTGGGAAGCTAGGTGGGCGAGGGCTTGCAGAGTTTTGCCGAGACCCATCTCGTCGGCCAGGATGCCGCCGAGGCGGTTCGCGGACAGGAGGTTGAGCCAACGGATGCCGTCTTGCTGGTAAGGCCGGAGCGTAGCGACGAGGGCGGGCGCGAGGATGGGGTCGGCAGGACGGCGGAGACCACCCTTCTTTTGCAGCCATTGGTCCCAACTCGGCGCAGTGGCGATTTCCCAACGTTCCAGCGAACTTTGCAGATAGGCACCCTGCGATTGGCGCAGGCGGTAGATGCCGGGCTGGGTCTGCGTGGGGTCGCAGTCGCGGAGGACCTCTTGGAAGTCGGAGAGCGTCTCGGCGGGCAGGACGGCGAGTTTGCCGTTGCGCAGGCGGGTGTGGCCGCCGCCCATCTGGAGGAGACGCTGGATCTCCGCCGCGCTGAAACGCTCGCCGCTGCTGCCGGTGAGCGAGAGTTCCATCTCGAACCAATCCTCCCCGCTGCCGCGCACGGCGACCTCGGGGCGGATGATCTCGATCTGGCGGCTGACGCTCTGAAACCGCGAGCCGACCGTAACCTGCCAGCCGGGTTCGCGCTGCCAGTCGGGCAGGCCGAGAGAGAAGAAGCGGAGCACGGCATCCTCGCCACGTAGGAAATAGTGACCGGCGGTGTCCGGCCCGTGGAAGCCCCAGGAGGCGAGGCGACCAATAGCGGCGCGCTCGGCGGCGAGGTTGCGGGTGTGGAGCGTGCCGGGCGCGGTGCCGGGCGGCGCGTAGGTGAAAGTGTCGCGCTCGGGGGTGACGCCGAGGGAGATGATCCGCTTGTTCGGGTAGATTGCCTGAAGCCGACCACCGAGTTGGTGGAGCGAGCCTTCGAGGGAAAGCGTCCAGGCGGGCTGGCCGGGCTCGACGTTGGCCAGCGGAGCGGCGGTGGCCGTGGCCGGGGCGGGCGTCGTGGATGGCGCGATGCCCAATTCGAAAAACGGCGCGAGCTTGGGCCATTCCAGCGTGAGAAACGGGGCGGCCTGCGCCGCTGGGAGGCGCGTCGTGGGCGTGTCGAAGAGAGAATGGTAAGAAGGCGGCAGGCCCGGGGCGAGCGGTTGGAGGACGGTTTGCGCGACGCCGGTGCGCAGGAGATAGGCGCGCCCGTCCGCCGCGAGGATGCGGCTGTCCTCGGGGATCTTGACCGAAAGATGGAGGGAGCCATCGGGTTGCAAACGTGCGTCGAGCGCGGGGCGGAGGGGATCGGATTCCACGACGAGGCGTCCCGATTTGCCTTGGGCAAGCCGCGGGTGTGCGGCCAGGGACGGCAGGAGCGACAAGAACTGGCCGCGGTTCAGGAACGACATGCCGCCGGGGACGGCGTGCGTCAGGGCGACGAACGTTTCGATGATCCGGTGGTCTTCGGGCAGCAGAGTGCCCGCCGGGTTGACGCCGGGCGCACCGAACATGCCGCGCTTGCTGCCCGTGGCGATTTCCAGGCCGAAGAGGAGTTGATTTTTGTTCCAGGCCGCGGCGAGGTCGGGGGCGAGGACGACGTGCAGCCGTGCCGTCGCCGCCGGGTCCGGGCGGTAGGGCAGCGCGAGGCGGCCACGGTCCACCGGCACGAGGGCGGCGGCGGTTGGCGCAGGTTTCGCGGGAGTCTGCTGCCCGGCGAGCACGGAGAGGCCGACCGCCAGCGAGTGCGCGCAGATGACGCCATACTCGCGCGCGGGGCGGCAGGTGCAGATGTTTTCCACGTTGCTCGGGCCGAGAATCTTCAGCCCGGAGCGCAGTTCGCGCTCCCCTTCCCTGACGAAGCCCTGCAGCATCGGCGGGGACCACTGCGCGCCGCTGACCTTGCCCATGTCGCGCAGGGCGCGGGCGTGGCGGATCGCCTCCCAGCCCCCGGCGTTGATGAGCAGTTTTTCGGTAAGTTGGACGGGGGCGGAGGAGGGTGGCATGAACGAAGTCGGAAGTCGGAAGCGGGAAGTCGGAACGAAGAAAAGAAGCGAAGGTTACCGAAGAAAATGCGTGTCTTCGCTGGCGTTCGGGACGAAACTTTGCTCTACGTCTTGCCTTCCCGCAAACCCCGCGCCCATGAACATGAAACTCATCGCCATCGCCAACCAAAAGGGCGGGGTGGGTAAAACCACCACGGCGGTCAACCTGTCGGCGTGCCTGGCGGGCCTGGGGTGGCGCGTGCTGTTGATTGACCTCGACCCGCAGGCCAACGCGACGAGCGCGCTGGGACTGGAGGGCGCGGAGGGAATGAGCCTGTACCGGGCGTTGGTCGGCGAGACCGACATGGCCGAACAGGTGCTGCCGACCCGGATCGAGAATTTGTTCGTCATCCCGGCGGACCTGGATTTGGCCGGGGCCGAGGTCGAGGTCGCGCGGTTGGAAAATCACTTGCTGCGGCTGCGAGAGGTCGTCCGGCCCATCGTGGAGGACGCGCCATTCGACTTTATCCTGATGGATTGCCCGCCGTCGCTGGGGATTTTGATGACCAACGCGCTGGCGGCGGCGGACGAGCTGCTGGTGCCGATCCAGTGCGAGTATTTCGCGCTGGAAGGGTTGTCGAAGATTGTCAGTCTGGTCGAGCAGTTGCGCGGCAACGGCGCGAACCCGAACCTGGCCATCGGCGGCATTTTGATGACGATGTACGACGCGCGCACCAACCTGAGCCAGCAGGTCGTCGGCGAGGTGCGGCGGCATTTCGAGGACAAGACCTACCGGACGGAGATTCCCCGGTCAGTGCGGCTGGGCGAGGCGCCGAGCTTCGGGCAAACCATCATGGAGTATGACCCGGCGGGGGTGGCCGCGAAGGCGTATCAGAAGGTGGCCGAGGAGTTCGTCGCCCGGCAGCGGGGAGAAGTTCTACCCCCGCCCCCGACACCGCGCGACGGATCGGCGATGGAGTAGGCCAGGGTCCGGCGCGAGGAGGCGATTGCTTTGCAGGGCAATTTTGCGATATTGGCGGCTACCTCCATTTGACCTGCCTTGTCGCGTCACCGTTCCATCCACCTGTCCGCCCCTCTCCTGCTGGAAGGTTACCGGCGGGGTCTGTTCCCGATGGCGTTGGAAGACGGTGAAATCGGTTGGTTTTCGCCCGACCCGCGCGGCATCATCCCTTTAGAGGACGGCTGGTTCCACGTGCCGCACGGCCTGAAGCGCGCGCTAAAACGGGGCGGGTTCGGCATCCGGGTAGACGGGGACTTCGACGGGGTCATCCGGGGCTGCGCGCAGCGCGACGAAACGTGGATCAGCGAGGAAATCATCCGCAGCTACCGCGACCTGCACCTGCTCGGCTACGCGCACAGCGTGGAGTGCTGGCTGGACGGGAAGCTGGTCGGCGGTTTGTACGGCGTGGCGCTGCGGGGCGTGTTTTTTGGAGAGTCGATGTTTCACACGGTCACGGACGCGTCGAAGGTGGCGCTGGTGGCGCTGGTGGAGCGGTTGCGGACCCGGGGATTCAGTTTGCTGGACATCCAGTGGACGACGCCGCACCTCAAGAGCTTCGGCGCGATGGATATTTCGCGGAACGACTATTTGCAGCGGCTGAGCGCCAGCTTGCAGTTGGCCCGGGAGTTCATATGAGGCGGGGGACGTGGGCCGCGCTGGCGCTGGTGATGCTGATGGCAGGGGCGGCGGCGGGCGCGGATGAACCGGGGAAGTTTTACTTTGAGATGGTCCGGGTGCCGGAGGGCGAATTCTGGGTGGGCAAATACGAGGTGACGCAGGCGCAATACGAGGAAATCGCGGGCGAGAATCCGAGCCGGGTCCGAGGTGCGCGGCAACCGGTGGACAGCGTGAGTTGGGAAGACGCCGTGGCGTTTTGCGAAAAGTTGACCCGGCGGGAGCAGGCCGCCGGACGGCTGCCTTCCGGCTATGCGTACGGTCTGCCGACCGATGCTCAGTGGGACCTCTTTGCCGCCGGGACGGACCTAACGGACGCCGCCATCTCGCTCGCCGGGCAGCGCGAGGGCAGCGAGGCGGTCGGCGGGCACCGCGCGAATCCGCTCGGGTTGTATGACGTGGTCGGCAACGTGTGGGAATGGTGCCGCGACTGGTACGACAACGGCATCCGTCGCAAGGATGCGAACCGGGATCTGCCCGCCGTGCCGACCGACGCCGAGGCCGCCGCCAACGGGCCGGAGGAAACGTTCAAAGTTCTACGCGGCGGGTCATGGGACACCAGCGCGGCGGACGGGTTCTCGCTGGCGGGCCGGTTACGATATGCCCCGGGGATGAGCAACTATCGAACGGGCTTCCGGTGCGTGGTGGTGCGGACGAAGCCTTAACTCAGGCCGCCGGGCGGGTGAGGCGGCGCAGGAGATGATAACACGTTTCCAGGCGGCCCACCTCCGCCCCGGCGTTGAATGCCTGACGATAAGGTTCGCCCCAGATCGCTTCGAGTTCTATTGGGCGTCTGGCGAGGTGGTCGAGCAGCGTGCTGGGCAAGTACGCGCCCATTTCCGCCGTGCGCTTGAGCTGGAGATCGGCGAAGTCTGACGGGATCGCGTGGCCGAGCTTGCGCGCGGCGGCGATAACCTCGTCCATCAAGCGGCGGGTCAGGTAGGCGAGCGCGCCGTCGGCCAGCACGTCTGCCGTCGAGACCGGCGGGGTGCCTGGTGGGCGTTGCGCCGTGGCGAGGAGCGTGACGCCGTTAAACGGGATGTTCCAGACCAGCTTGCGCCAGCGGGCTTCCGCCAGGTCGGCCACCACGCGGGCCGTGACGCCGCAACGCTTGAACTCCCAGGCCACGTCGTGGGTGCGCGGCAGCGGGTAGCCGGAGAACTCGCCCAGCGCGACGTTGCCGTAGCCCTGGTGCTCGATGATGCCGGGCGCGGTTTTGTTCAGGCAGACGAAACACAGCCCGCCCAACACGCGGTCCGCTCCAAAGCGTTCCGCCAGGAATTCCTCGTTGCCCAGGCCGTTTTGCAGCGTGAGCAGCAGCGTTTCGGGGCCGAGCAGGGGCGGGAGCAGTTCGGTCAGCGCATCGTTCGCCGTGGCTTTGAGCGCGATGAGGACCAAGTCACAGGGACCGATCTCTGCGGTCGAAGCGTGGACCTGGACCTTGGCAACGCGGAAACTCTCCTTCTTGCCCTTGATCTGGAGGCCAAAGCGACGGATGGCCCCGCGCTCTTCCTCGGAGCGGATCAGAAAATGCACGTCGCGGCCGTAATACGCGAGCTTCGCGCCGTAGTAGCCTCCCACCGCGCCGGTGCCGACCACGGCGATGCGCAGATTCGGAAGGTGGTGGGTGGAACGCATCTACGCCGGACCTGTCGCACGGCTTGACGCAGCGTGCCACGCTTCGACCGTGGCGGCGACCGTGTTGCGGTGCAGGCGCGCCGTGTCGGCTAGTTCGCGGTTGTAGCCGCCGCCGTAGAGCACGGCCAAGGGAATCTTGCGCGGGAGAAAGAGGGAAAGGACGAAGCGGTCGCGCTCCAGCATGTCACGCAGGGTCAGCCGCATCTGGCCGAAGCGGTCGTTCTGGTGCGGGTCGGCCCCGGAGAGCCAGACCGCCAGGTCGGGCTGGAATTGATCTACGGCCGCGGGCAGGGAATTTTGGAGAGCTTCGAGGTAAGCTGATCCCGCGCAGTAGCGTTCCAGGCCAACGTCCAGCGAGCCGGGGACCTTCCGGCTGGGATAGTTGGCCGCGACGTGGATCGAATAGGTAAAAACGCGCGGGTCGTCGGCAAAGAGCGCGTGCGTACCGTTACCCTGGTGGGCATCGGTATCGACGACCATAATCTTCAGATCAGGGCGCTCGATATGTAGATTGCGGATGCCCACCGCCACGTCGTTCAACGCGCAGAAGCCTTCGCCGTGGTCAGCGAAGGCATGATGCGTGCCCCCCGCCAGGTTGGCCGCCACGCCATCGGCAAGGGCGGCGCGCATTGTCTGGCGGGTGCCCTCGACCTCGCGGGCACAACGCTCGAAAAGCTGTGGCGAGGGCGGCAGGCCGAGGATCGTGATTTCCTTCGGGGTGAGGTCACCGCGTGCGAGGCGGTCGAGGTAAGCAGGGGTATGGACGAGTTCGAGGTGCGCGCGGGTGGCGGGCGGGACCTCCGTCACGTCCGTCGGGGTGATAATCCCACCGGCGAGCAACATCTCGTGCGCCTGCGGGAACTTGACCATCGGGAAGGGATGGCCTTCCGGCAGCGCGAGGTAATAGCCGGGCGAATAAAAGCAGCGCAAGTGATTTGCGGCGCTAGGGTTTTGAGATCCCGTCAGTTTTTTGCACGTCCAGCGGTGAGACGGTTGGCTCCGCGCCAGGGGCCGGGTGGTGCAGGTTTTCTTGGCCTTCCTGGGTGCCCGTGATGAGGCGCGAACCCCGGTAAAACGTGATGTAGTTCCACACCCATTCCCCCGCCACGGCGGCGCGGTTGCGGTGGCCGACTAGATAAAAGATGTGCACCGTCGCCCAGATGATCCACGCGATGAAGCCGCTGACGTGGATGATGTTCAGGTCGCCCACCGCCTTGTTGCGGCCAATCGTCGCCAGCGAGCCTTTGTCCCAATAGACGAACTTCATCGGCTGACCACCCGACAGCGTTTCCAGCACGTTGCGCGCGGCGTGGCGGCCCATCTGCATCGCCGTGGGGCTAACGCCGGGCAGCGGCTTGCCCGTCTGGTGTGTGAAACAGGCGAGGTCACCGATCACCTGGATCTCGGGGTGGCCCGGGATGGTCAGGTCCTCGTTGACAATTACCCGCCCCGCTTTGTCCAGCGGCACGCCGAGCGTCTTACCCAGTGGCGACGCCGTGTTGCCCGCCGCCCAGACCACCGTCCGCGCCGGGATGAACTGCCCGCCCTTCACCTCGACGCCCTCGGCGGTCACGTTGGTCACCTGCAAGCCTTCGTGGACCTCGACGCCGATGTCTTCGAGCTGCTTTTTGCCCTTCACGGAAAGGTCTGGCGGATAGGCCGACAGGACGCGCGGTGCGCCCTCGATCAGGATCACCTTGGCGTTCCGGGAATTGATGCGCCGGAAGTCCTTGGTCATCGTGTGTCGCGCGATCTCGCAGATGGCCCCCGCCATCTCGACGCCCGTCGGGCCGCCGCCAACGATGACGAACGTCATCGCCGCGTCGCGCTCGGCCTGGTCAATGGCTTTCTCGGCAACCTCGAAGGCGACGAGCAGCCGTTTGCGGATTTCCACGGCGTCCGTCAGGTTCTTGAGGCCGGGCGCGAATTTTTCCCACTCGTCGTGGCCGAAGTAACTGTGCCGCGCCCCGGTGGCGACGATCAGGAAGTCGTAGTCAATGACCAAGTCTTCGGTAATGACCTGACGGGCGGCAACATCGATGCGCCGGACCTCGCTCAGAGCGACGCCGACGTTCTTCTGGCCACTGAACACCTCACGCAGCGGCCGCGCGATGTTCGCGGGGGTCAGGCCCGCCGTTGCCACCTGGTAGAGCAGCGGCTGGAAAAGGTGGTGGTTGCTGCGGTCCACCAGCACGACCTGCACCTCGTCGCCCTTGAGACCCTTCACGGCCTGGAGGCCGCCGAAGCCGCCGCCGATGACCACGACGCGCGGCTTATCGTGGCGCGGCACCGTGACAGGATTGGTGTGGGCCGGTTCAAGCTTGGGAACGGGCGGGGCGGGTTGGTCCAAGGTGGCGGTGCTCATGGTTTTGCCTTTCCGAAACGGGGGCTTCTTTCCTTGTATCGGGACAGCGACGCGGATGAGCTTGTGAAAAATTTCACAATTCGCGCTTGCCCGTCGAACGCAGCGAAACTACTTGTGGTGACACCGTCTTTCGCGGACGGTGCGCTGACCCCGATTCTCATGGCTTCCCGCACCCAAGAAATCGAAGCGCCCGACACTCTGGCGCGCGCCCAGGCCTCGCTTGGCAATCTCCAAGAGACGACGCACGACCTGGTCGGCGAGAAGATGATCATCAACATGGGTCCGTCCCACCCGGCGACCCACGGCGTGTTGCGCATCGTCCTGGAGTTGGACGGCGAGGTCATTACCAAAGCCACGCCCGACGTGGGCTACTTGCATCGCGGCGACGAAAAGATCGCCGAGAACATGCAGTACAACCAGTTCGTGCCGTATACGGACCGGTTGGACTACCTCGCGCCGCTGGCCAACAACGTGGCCTACGCGCTGGCGGTCGAAAAGCTGATGGGCTGGGAACTGCCGCCGCGCGGCAAGGCGCTGCGGGTCATGTGCTGCGAGATCGCGCGCATCTCCGCACACCTGTTAGGCCTCGGCGCATTTGCGATGGATACCGGCGCGCTGAGCGTGTTCATGTACACGTTCACCGAGCGCGAGAAGATTTACAACCTGTGCGAGCAACTGACCGGGGCACGGTTTACCACGAGTTACACGCGTGTGGGCGGCCAGGTGCGCGACATGCCGGAGACGTTCATTCCGCAGTTAAAGCAGTTCTTGAAGGAGTTTGTCCCGGCGCTCAACGAGGTGGACAAGCTCCTCACCCGGAACCGGATCTTCGTGGACCGCACGC
Organism: uncultured Chthoniobacterales bacterium; assembly: GCA_964242205.1. Lineage (GTDB taxonomy): Bacteria > Verrucomicrobiota > Verrucomicrobiia > Chthoniobacterales > SZAS-18 > CAHJWO01. Next base: position 20,775 of record CAXTBX010000050.1, on the reverse strand, counting down.
GGGACGTTGGTGTGATCTCCAAGGAACGCGCCATCGCCTTCGGGCTGAGCGGGCCAAACCTGCGCGGGTCGGGCGTCGATCACGACGTGCGCAAGAAGAACCCGTATCTGGACTATCAGAACTACGATTTCGACGTGCCCATCGGGACCATCGGCGACAGCTATGACCGCTACCTGGTCCGGCTGGAGGAGATGCGCCAGAGCGTGCGGATTCTCGAACAGGTCATTGAACGGATGCCCGACGGGCCGATCAACGTCGTGGACGGCAAGAACATCCTACCGCCCAAGCAGAGCGTGTTGATGAAGATGGAGGAATTGATCCATCATTTCATCGTCGTGACGCAGGGCATCGAAGCGCCCCCGGGCGAGATTTACTTCGGGGCCGAGAACCCCAAGGGCGAACTCGGCTTCTACATCAACAGCCGGGGTGGCGGCGTGCCGCATCGGTTGAAGATTCGCGCTCCGTCCTTCGTCAACCTGAGCATCCTGCCCACCCTGCTGCCGGGCCACATGATGAGCGACGTGGTCGCGATCCTGGGCAGCCTGGACTTTGTCATGGGCGAATGCGACCGCTAATTTCCTTGAGGCAATTTTCGCTTGACAACTTATAGCTTTAGGAATAGTTCTTCACATATATGAAAATCTTTCCTCTTTTTGCAGCAGCGGTGTTGGCAAGTGCGGCGTTGTTTGGCGTGACGGCCTGCGACAAGCAGGGCAATGCCGTCGTCACGCCGACGAACGTCAAGCTGACGCCCGCCAACGTGGCCAAGTTGCAAAAGGGCATGACGCGCACACAGGTAGTCGCACTGTTCGGCCAGCCGACGACGGTGGGCGACGTGAAGGATTTCATGGTGTTTAAAAAGCAGGTCGTGACCTACACCGAAGGCAAGGAATCGCTGTCGGTGACGTACAAGAACGACGAGGTAGAGGAATTTAACAGCACGGTCGGTTCGACCCGCTCGACCACCACCGACGAAGGTGCGACCTCGACCACCACGACCACGACCGGCACGAAGTCGGAATAGACTGCCGAATCGTTGCCGCGAACCCATTCCGCCGCGATGGACATTCCCGCCGAACTCGAACGGACGATTGACGAGGTAGTTACGCACTACCCTGCGTCGAAGCGGAGCGCGGTGCTGCCGCTGCTCCACCTGTTGCAGGAGCATTTCGGCTACGTCAGCAAGGAAACGGCGGACTGGGTGGCGGCGAAACTCGATTTGCAGCCGATCAACGTGCTCGAAATCGTCACGTTTTACCCGATGTTCCGCGCTGCGCCTCCCGGCAGACACCACATCCGCGTGTGCCGGACGCTGTCTTGCGCGATGGGTGGTTCGTACAAACTGCTGAATGACCTTTGCGAACTGGCAAAGATCGAGCGGCCCAAGCACGCCGGGCACGGCACGCCGTTCACCGTGGGCGAAGACGGCAAGTTTTCCATCGAGTTCGTCGAATGCCTGGCCAGTTGCGGCACCGCGCCGGTGTGCATGGTCGATGACGATTTTTACGAGAACGTGAACAAGGAGTCGGCGGCGGAAATTCTGCAAAAATACGCCTAGAACGCACGCATGGTCACCCTGCTCAAACAACCCCACGCGCGCGAGACGCGCATGATATTCAAGAACGTGGATCGCCCCGGCTGGAAGCCGGACATCGACTCGTATCTGGGCGGCGGCGGCTACGAGCAGTTGAAGAAGGCGCTGACCATGACGCAGGTCGGCGTGGTGGACGAGGTCAAGGCCAGCGGGCTGCGCGGACGCGGCGGCGCGGGTTTTCCGTGCGGCGTGAAGTGGGGCTTCATCAAACAGGACAACCCGAAGCCCATTTACCTGATCTGCAACGCTGACGAATCCGAGCCGGGCACGTTCAAGGATCGCTACATTATCCACCAGGACCCGCACCAATTGGTCGAGGGTATGGTGATCTCGTGCTACGCGGTCAACGCGAAGCTGGCTTACATTTACATCCGGGGCGAGTTCCCGGAAGGCGCAAAGATTTTGGAGCGCGCTCTGGCGGAGGCCCGGGAGCGCGGCTTCCTCGGCAAGAACATCCAAGGGAGCGGGTTCGACTGCGAGATTTACGTGCATCGTGGTGCGGGAGCGTACATCTGCGGCGAAGAAACAGGGTTGATCGAATCGCTGGAGGGCAAACGCCCCTACCCGCGCATCAAGCCGCCGTATTTTCCAGCGGTGCTGGGCTTGTACCAGTGCCCGACCATCGTCAACAACGTGGAGACGCTCTGCCACGTGAAGCACATCATCCGCCTGGGCGGGGCCGAGTACGCCAAGATCGGCAAGCCGAACAATACCGGCACGCGCATCCTGTGCGTGAGCGGCGACGTGCAGAAGCCGGGCTACTTCGAGGTGGAGTTAGGGTCGCTCAACATGGGCGAGGTCATCAACGACCTGTGCGGCGGCATGAAGCCGGGACGCAAGCTTAAGGCGATCATCCCCGGCGGCAGCAGCGCCAAGGTGTTGCGCGCCGATGACAAGTACAAGATCAAGGAAAAGGGGCCGGACGGCGCAATGATCGACAAGGAGATCACGCTGGAGGAGATCCCGATGGATTTCGACACGCTGGCGGCGGTCGGGTCGATGGCGGGGTCGGGCGGCGTGATCGTGATGGACGATTCGCGCGACATGGTCGAGACGCTGGCCAACCTCAACGAGTTTTACGCGCACGAGAGCTGCGGCCAGTGTACGCCGTGCCGCGAGGGGTCGTTGTGGATGCAGAAGATCACCCGGCGCATGGTCAGCGGCGAGGGCGCGAAGCAGGACCCGGCGGTGCTCAAGAGCGTGGCCGACAACATCGCGGGCAAAACGATTTGCGCGTTCGGCGAGGCGTGCGCGTGGCCGACGCAGAGTTTCCTGGCGAAGTTCCCGGAGGAGTTCGCGGCCAAAGCGCAACGCAACGTGACGCCGCGCGAGGTGTCAGACGGCGTGGCCTTGAAAGACGGACGGCCCACGCTGGACTACAGCGGCCATGAGGTCGCGCATGCGACTGACGGCGGTGCGCCGGTGGCGCGGGAGCCGTGGGAGAACCCGGTCGAATCCAAAGACCCGGTGGGGGTCAAGACCACTTCGACCTAGTTCATCGATAATCGGCGGTTTTTCATTCCTAATCGTTATTCGCAGACTTCTTTTCGTCCGTTTATGAGCAATCCCAGCACGACCACTGCCCCCCCGCCCGTTCAATTGCTGAACGTGCAGGTGGACGGCGTCTGGCACCAGTTCCCCAAGGGAACGCGGGTGATCGAAGCCTGCACCCAGGCGGGCAGTTACGTGCCCCGGTATTGCTATCATCCCAAGCTCTCGTCGCCGGGCAACTGCCGGATGTGTTTGATTGAGATGGGGATGCCGAAAATGGGAGCCGACCGCAAGCCGGAGATCGGCGCGGACGGCAAACCGGTCATCAACTGGATTCCGCGCCCGCAAATCTCCTGTGCGCAGGACGTGGCCGAGGGCATGGGCATCCGCACCGATTCGTCGATGGCGCAGGAGTGCCGCAAGGGGGTGATGGAGTTTTTGCTCATCAATCACCCGCTGGATTGCCCGGTGTGCGATCAGGCGGGTGAGTGCCGGTTGCAGGAGTTCAGCGTGGAGTACGGCAACGACAGTTCGCGCTTTTTGGAGGAAAAGGTCCATAAGCCGAAACACGTCGATCTCGGGCCGCGCATCGTGCTGGACGACGAACGGTGCATTCTGTGTTCGCGCTGCATCCGGTTCACCAAGGAGATCGCCAAGGACGACGCGCTCGGGTTCGTGGATCGCGGCAGCTACACGACGCTGACGGCGCACCCGGGTCGGCGGTTCGACAATAATTACACGCTGAACACGGTCGACATTTGCCCGGTCGGCGCGCTGACCTCGAAAGATTTCCGCTTTAAGATGCGGGTGTGGTTCCTCAAGGAAACGCGCAGCATCTGCACGAGCTGCGGGACGGGTTGCAACACCGTGATCGGCAGCCGCGAGGAGGTTATGTACCGCCAGACGCCGCGCGAAAACAACGAGGTGAACTCGGCGTGGATGTGCGACTACGGGCGGCTGAACTTCCATTTCTTGCACGCCGACGAACGGTTGACGACTCCCCTGCTTCGCCAGCCGGACCACAGCTTCACGCCGGTGGACTGGCGCAAGGCCACGGCGACTGCCGCCGCGCAGCTGCGCGAGTTCAAAGGTGAGGAAATCGCCATCGTCGCCAGCGCGCGGATGACCAACGAGGAGCTTTACATGACGCGCCGCCTCGCGGACACGCTGAAGTGTTCGCTGGTGGACGTGGTACCGCGCACCGGCGAGGCGGACGACATTTTGCTCAGCGCCGACCGCAATCCGAACACGGGCGGCGTGAAACTCGTGCTCGGTGGCAACGGCCAGCCCGGCACGCGGCTGCCGGAGATCGTCGAGGGCGTCAAGACCGGCAAGATTCACGCGTTGGTCTGCCTCGGCGAGGATCTGACGGAGGTCGGTCTCGACGCGAACGTACTCGACGAACTGCCCTGCCTCGTGTCGATGAACATCCTGCGCAACGTGACCACGCAGGCGGCGACCGTGGTGCTGCCCAGCGCCGGGTTCGCGGAAAAGCGTGGCTCGATGGTCAACGTCAAGGGCCGATTGCAGCGGCTCAACCGCGCGATTCCGTCGCCCGGCGAGGCGCGCGACGATTGGGAAATTTTGCGCGACCTGATCCAGGCGCTCACCGGCAGCAACGGCCTTTACATGATCGAGGACGTGTTCAAGGCGATGTCCAACGAGGTTCCGGCGTTCAAGGGGCTAAACCTATCGAAAATCGGCGACCTGGGCGTGCAGCTTGTCACCGAAGCGGAGCAGAAAGACGTGCCGAAAGCTCCCTCGGAAACGGCGACCGCCACGCAGCCGACTTAACCGGGTAATTTTTCTGTAATGGACTGGATGTTCATCTTCGTTTCGTTGGCCAAGATCATCGGGGTAATCTTCCTGATCATCTTGCCGCTTGTCTCGTACACCGTGTACGCCGAGCGGCGCGTGAGCGCGCTGATGCAGGACCGCATCGGCCCGAACCGCACGGGCATCCCGCTGTCGCTCATTCCAGGCTTGGGATTGAAGGACCGGCAACTATTCCTCGGAGGCCTTGGACAGCCCATCGCCGACGCCGTGAAGTTCCTGCTGAAAGAGGATTTCACCCCCGCACACGTCAACAAGTTCTATTATTGGCTGGCGCCGTGCCTAGCGATGGTCCCAGCGATCTTGACCATCGCCGTCGTGCCGTTCGGCAGTTCGCTGTTCGGCGTGCCAATGGTGATCGCCAACGTAAACATCGGCGTGTTGTTCGTGTTCGCGGTCGCGTCGTTGGGCGTGTACGGGATCGTCATTGCGGGTTGGGCGTCGAATTCGAAATACCCGTTCCTGGGCGGTGTGAGGTCCACGTCGCAGATGATCTCCTATGAGTTGTCGCTGGGCTTGTCGATCATCCCGCTGTTTTTGATCATGGGCGAACTGAACTTGCCCAAGATCGTCGAATACCAGATTCAGCACGGCTGGATGATCGCGCCGTTCACCAAACCGCAGAGTCTACTGCCGGGGTTGTATAGCCACGGCCACGGCATCGCTGGTTTCGTGAACTGGAAGCAACTGTTTTTGACGATCCCGATGCTGATTTCGTTCTTCATCTTCACGGTGGCGATTTTCGCCGAGACGAACCGTCTGCCTTTCGATCTGCCCGAGGCCGAAACCGAATTGGTCGCCGGTTATCACACCGAATATTCGTCCATGAAGTTCGCCCTGTTCTTCCTGGGTGAATATGCCGCGATGATCACGGGATGCTCGCTCATCGTGACGCTTTTTCTGGGTGGTTGGCACCTCCCGTTCGGCTTCCAGCACGACGGCAGCCTCCCCGGCTTGAAGGGCGTGTTCTGGGGGTTGTTCAACATCGCCACCTTTTTCGGCAAGGTATTCGGGTTGCTCCTGTTTTTCATCGCGATCCGCTGGACCTTGCCGCGCTTCCGCTATGACCAACTCATGCGCTTGGGTTGGGTTTTCTTCTTCGAGTTGGCGCTGGTGAACATCTTCATCACCGCGCTCATCATCGCGTTTTTCCCGAACTGATTCCTTTCCATGGCCATCACCGTCTCACGCCCACCTCTCACGTTGAAGGAGAAGTTGTATGTGCCTTCGATCTTTAGCGGACTCGCCACTACGCTCAAGCACCTCGTCAACATGCTGCGCGGTAAGACGCACGTCTCCATGCAGTACCCGGAGGAAAAGTGGGACAGCCACCTGCCCCCCTATTACCGGGGTGCTCCGGCGCTGGTGAAGGACGAGCACGGGCGCGAGCGTTGCGTTGCCTGCCAGCTCTGCGAGTTTATCTGTCCCCCGCGCGCGATCACCATCAAGCCGGGCGAGATCGCCGAGGGCGACAAGTTCCGCAAGGTCGAAAAATTCCCGCAGGCGTTCGACATCGACATGATCCGTTGTATTTACTGCGGATTGTGCGAGGAAGTTTGCCCTGAACAGGCCATCTTCCTGCAAAAGCAGTATGCCATCACTGGCGTGAGCCGGGCAGAAATGGTCCACGATAAGACCAAGTTGTACGAGATCGGCGGTTTGCGGACCGGCCTCGTCCACAAGTGGAACGAAAAGAAGTAATTTTTCCCAACGCGACCGCCATGCCTCCGCTGCTTTTCTGGACGTTTGCCGCCATGATGCTGATTTTCGGCGTCTCGGTCGTCGCGCAACCCAATCCGGTTTCCAGCGCGCTGAGTTTGGTCGTGTCATTCATCGCCTTGGCGGCGCTCTACGTGTCGCTGAACGCGTTTTTCATCGGCATCATCCAGATCCTCGTCTACGCGGGCGCGGTGATGGTGCTGTTCCTGTTTATTATCATGTTGCTCGACCTGCGGAGCGGCCAACGTAAGAAAGCGCACCCTATCACGGTCGTCGGGGCGGTGTTCATCGCGCTGATCTTCGTCGGTCAACTGACCTACGTGCTCAACGCTCTGCCTGGCGGCGACCGCCCGGCCCCCGCCCTCGGGGCACCCGTGCAGGATGTTCAGAGCGTCGGGCGGGTCCTTTTCACGAGCTACAATCTGCCGTTCCAGATCGTCGGCGTGTTGATCCTCGTGGCGACCGTCGGCGTGGTCGTGCTCAGCAAAAAGGAACTGGACTAGAAACCCGTGGTCACGCTCAACGATTACCTATTTGTCAGCGGTTTGCTGTTCGCCATCGGTTTTGCCGGGGTGCTGCTACGGCGCAACATCCTCATCATCTTCATGTGCTTGGAGTTGATGCTCAACGCCGCCAACCTCTCGCTGGTAGCGTTCTCGCGTTTCAACCTGACGCCCGAAAAGACCCCGAACTATAACGCGCAGGTCCTGGTGTTTTTCATCATCACCGTCGCGGCGGCGGAAGTGGCGGTCGGGCTGGCGATCATCGTGGCGCTCTACCGCGCCCGGCAGACCGTCCAGGTCAACGACATCAACAAGTTGCAGTTTTAACCGCGCCGCGCCGTCGAATTTTGCGCTCCGTACTTATCTATGAGTGACAAGCTGCCCTGGGTGATTTTGTTCGGTCCGTTGACGGCGGCGCTGCTCATTCTGTTGGTGACGCGCCGGCAGCGCCAACTCAGCGCGGGGTTGTCCGTGGCGGCGGTGGCGCTTTCGTTCCTGGGCAGTTGCGTCCTGTTTTTTAGCAGCGTGGACCAGCACGCGCAGTTCGCCTGGCTGGACTTCGCGCCGCGCCTGGTGGTCAACTTCGGCGTGTCGGTCACGAGCTTGAGCAAGACCATGCTCATGGTCGTGACGGGGGTCGGGCTGCTCGTGCACGTGTACTCGCTCGGGTACATGCATGATGACCGCGACATGGCGCGGTACTTCGGCGGGTTGTCGCTCTTCATGTTCTCGATGCTCGGCATCGTGCTGGCCGACAATTTCGTGATGATGTTCATTTTCTGGGAACTCGTCGGCGTGAGCAGTTACCTGCTCATCGGCCACTGGTACGAGCGGCCGCAGGCCGCCGACGCCGCCAACAAGGCGTTCCTGGCCAACCGCATCGGCGACTTTGGTTTCATGATCGGTATCCTGATGCTCTGGGGGCTGACCGGCACGGTGGATTTCGCTACCCTCCAGGCGACGCTGGCCGATTATCAGGCGAAAGGCTTGGGCGACCTGTTGCCGTACCTAACCGTGGCGGCGCTGATGATTTTCTGCGGGCCGATGGGCAAGAGCGCGCAGGTGCCGCTGCACGTCTGGCTGCCGGACGCGATGGAAGGCCCGACGCCGGTTTCCGCGCTGATCCACGCGGCGACGATGGTGGCGGCAGGCGTTTACTTGCTCGTGAAAGTCTCGTTCCTGTTCGCGCTGGTGCCGACGGCGCGCGAGGTGATCGCCTGGATCGGCATCGTCACGGCGGTGATGGCCGCGCTGATGGCCACTCAGCAGAGCGACATCAAGCGAGTGCTGGCCTATTCGACGCTCTCGCAGTTGGGATACATGATCTGCGCAGTTGGTGTGGCGGCAGGCGAGGCGGCGATGTTCCACCTGTTCACGCACGCCTTTTTCAAGGCGCTGCTGTTCCTGGGGTCGGGTGCCGTGATCTATGCCATGCACCACGAGCAGAACATCTGGAAGATGGGCGGCTTGCGGGCGAAGATGCCAATCACGTTCTGGACGTTCCTGCTGGGTACGCTCGCCTTGATGGGTTGCCCATTGCTCAGCGGTTTTTACAGCAAGGATGCCATCCTCGTGTCGATGGCCAAGGAGCACCCGGCAATTTGTTGCTTAGGATTGTTCACAGCGTTTCTGACGGCGTTCTACATGACGCGCCTGTTCGTTGTGGTGTTCATCAACCGCCCGACCTCCCCGGAGGCCGACCACGCGCACGAGGTCCCGGCAATCATGTCCTGGCCGCTGCTGATCTTGGCGGTTCCGGCGGTCGGTGCGGGCTGGAAGTTCGTCGCCGGACGTTTCGGGCTGGGCGGCGCGCACGACGAGGTCGTGCATCCGGGTAACGCGCTGCTGGGCATGGTGCCGATACTCGCGGTGGGCGCGTTTGTCGTGGGCGCGCTGCTGGGGTTTGTGATCTACCGGGGCCGCACCGCCGAGCCGATCAACATCGCGTTGTTCCGGCGGAAGTTCTACTTCGATGAGTTTTATGCCGCGCTGATCCGCCTGACGCAGGACGGCCTGGGCAGGCTAAGCGCGCTGGTGGACCGCTGGGTCATCGACGGCGCGGGCGTGCGCGGGGTCAGCGGGGCGACTTGGGGCACGGGTTTTCTGCTGCGCTTCCTTCAGGTCGGCAACCTGCAAGCCTATGCGTTTTTGTTCGGGCTGGGCGTCATCCTGGCCCTTTATCTGGCGATCTTGAGTTGAACTGAGCGTCGCCCCACCTTTTCGTTCCGAGGAATCATATGCCGCACGAATTAGTCCGCGACACGCTGGGCATCAGCCCGGGCCTGATGCCTCTGCTGTTGTTCATCCCGCTGGTGGCAGCCGTTGCCGTGTTGTTCGGCGGCCCGGCGCGCAAACTGGCGCTCGGCGCGGCGGGGTTGAACGTGTTGGTGGCCCTTTTCGAGGCCGTCACCTACGAGCACCCGTTTTCCTACACGCTGTTCGAGGTGATCCCGTCGCTGGACCTCAAGTTTCTGGTCGGCCTCGACGGACTTAGTTTGATGATGGTGATCCTGACCACGCTCGTCACGTTGAGTGCGGTTTGGATGACGCCAAAGGTCGAATCCGGCGAAAACGCTTTTTATTGCTGCCTGTTGCTCATTTCCGCAGGCGCGTTGGGTGCGTTTATTTCTTTCGACCTCTTCTTTTTCTACGCCTTTCACGAGTTGGCGTTGATCCCGACCTTCCTGTTGATCGGCATCTGGGGTCACGGCGAAAACCGCGTGGCTGCCGCCTGGAAGATCACGATTTACCTCGCCGTGGGCAGCTTCGTGCTGCTCGTCGGTTTGATCGGTCTTTACACCAACCTGCCGGTCGAACAGCGCACTTTCGATCTGGTTAAACTGCGGGAACTTGCCGCGACCACGAGCCTGATCGCTCCGTCCGCGCAACGCTGGATTTATCCGCTGGTACTCGGCGGGTTCGGCATCCTGATCTCGCTTTTTCCGTTTCATACGTGGGCACCGCAGGCCTACGCCGCCGCGCCCACCCCGGCAGCCATGCTGCATTCCGGCGTGCTGAAAAAATTCGGCCTCTACGGTTTGCTGCGGGTGGCGGTGCCGCTGCTGCCCGCCGGGATGCAGGCCTGGATGAACGTGCTGCTGGTGTTGCTCATCGGGAACATTTTGTTCGTGGGTTACGTGGCGATTGCGCAGAAGCGGCTCGACACGCTGCTCGGCTATTCGAGCGTGATGCACATGGGCTACATCTTCCTGGGCATCGCCAGCCTGAACCTGATCGTCCTGACGGGCGCATCGGTATTGATGTTCGCGCACGGCTTGTCTGTCGCGGTGCTGTTCGCGGTCGCGGGCGAGGTCCGCGCCCGCACGGGCACGATGCGCCTGGACGAGCTGGGCGGATTGGCCAAGCCGATGCCCTTCCTCGCGCTGATTTTCGGCCTGGGCACGTTCGCCTCCATCGGGCTGCCGGGGTTCGCCAATTTTGCCTCCGAACTGATGGTGTTCTTTGGTGCGTTCGGGCACTACTCCGGCGCGGCGGGCCTCGCGGCGGCGGAACTCAGGAAATTTGATTTGCACCAGATTGCCACCGTTTGCGGGTTGTGGGGCGTCGTCGTTTCCGCCATTTACATGCTCCGTGCTTACCGCCGCGTGTTCCTCGGCCAACTCCGCAGCACGTCGGCCGATGTGGCTGCCGCCGGTCAGCCAGTCGCAGGCGACCTTGCGGCAGACCGGCGCTGGCCGCTCTTGCTGCTGGTCGTGGCGTTGGTCGTCGTGGGTTTTCAGCCTAGTCTCCTGGTCAACGCCCTCAAGCCGGTGCTGACGAAGTCATTGCCCGCGAACGTCACCGCATCGGTCGCCACCACGCTACCGGCGCAGCCGCGTCCTTTTTCCCAGCCATGAGTCCGATCTATCTGGAAGCTGCCGTCGTCGTCTTGGGACTGCTCCTGCTCGGGGTGGAGATGCTGTTGGACCGTGGCGATAAACGCATCATCGCCTGGTTGGGCATCGCAGGCCTGGGCGCGGTGCTGGCGGCGAGCTTCTTCGTGGACCAGACCGCGCCGGTCGGCAACGTGTCCGGCTACCAGACGTTTTACAGCACGGATTCCCTGGCGATGTTTTTCAAGCGTTTCGCGCTGGTGACCACGCTTGGCGTGCTCGTCATGTCGCTGGATTATCTCGCTGTACTGCGCAAGTTCACGCCCGGCGCCACGGCGCAGGGTGGGCTGGGCGAGTTCCTGGCGCTGCCGGTCTTCACCTGCGCGGGCCTGATGTGGATGGCGTCCGCCGTCGACTTTGTGATGATTTTCGTGTCGTTGGAACTGGTCACGATCTCGTTTTACGTGCTGGTCAGTTACACACGCCGCAACGCAGCCACGTTGGAAGCGGGCGTAAAGTATCTCATCCTCGGCGCGCTATCGACCGGGTTTTTCGTGTACGGAATCACTTGGGTTTTCGGCGTCACTGGGCAGACGAATCTCGCGCAGGTGAGCACGTTTCTGAGCAATTACCAAGGCAGCCCCGCGCCGCTGCTGTTCGCGTTCGTGCTGTTGGTCATCGCGCTCGGGTTCAAGATTGCGGCGGTGCCTTTCCAGATCTGGGTGCCCGATGTGTACCAAGGTGCGCCGACACCCATCGCGGCTTTCCTGTCGGTCGGCTCCAAGGCTGCCGGGTTCGTGGTGTTTATCCGGGTGTTGCGCACGTTTTTCCATGCGACCGTCATCGCACCCAAGATTGATCTGCTGCTGATGGTGATGGCAGCGGCGACGCTTGTTTACGGCAACCTCGCCGCGCTGCCGCAGAACAACCTCAAGCGTCTGCTGGCTTATTCGAGCATCGCGCACGCCGGTTACCTGCTCGTGGCAGTGGCGAGTTCGGCGGACCCGGCGTCGGGCGGTGCCATCGCATTCTATCTCGCGGCGTATCTGCCGATGACGCTGTTGGCGTTCCTGGTCATGGTCGTGGTGGCCAACCATGCGGCGGGCGACGACATCGCGGACTTCAACGGCCTAGCGAAACGCTCGCCCTTCCTGGCTTTTGCCATGCTCGTGTCGATGGCTTCCCTCGCGGGTGTGCCGTTCACGGCGGGATTCTTCGGTAAATTCCTCGTCTTCACCGTGGCGATGGCGCAGCACCAGACGCTGCTGGTCGTGCTGGGAGTCATCACGGTCGCGTGCGGCTTCTATTACTATTTGCGCGTGGTGCGGGCGATGTATTTCGAGCCGCTAGCCAGCGGCGGCGGCCAGACGGCCACGCCGATCCCAGTCGGCTTGTTGACCCGCATGACCGTCGTTGCGCTGATCGCGGTGATCCTGATTTTGGGAATTTATCCACTCCCTGCCCTGGGATTAACCGGTTCGCCGAATGAGCAGATCAAAACGGGTAACCTCTTGCACCCCGTTCTGGCACCGGTCGCCCACCGGTGATAGGAGCAGGCTCGGCGGAAACCGAGGATTTCGGGTGTCACTGGCCACCGGTTGTGCTATGGAGTCTGGAAGGCCGCTGAGCGTGGCCGCGCCGCCGTTCCAGCGGAGCCCGACCGCCCACCTGTTTCCGCGAAGTGAATACCCCCCTTGTGCGTTTGCCAGTAATCAGGTCGTTTTGGCTGTCGTCCCGGCGCGGCTCAAGATGGATGCTGCTGGTCGCATCGTTGGCAGCCCTGAGCCTGTCCGACCTACGTGCCCAGCGCGCGAACGATTACCGCGCAACGCAGGACTCGGTCAACACCGCCGATCCATCGGAGACGTTTCTGAAGGCGTTCACCGCCGTGCAACAGGGCGAAAAACTGGAGGAAGACGGCAAACTGCGGCCCGCGCTGGCCAAGTACCGTTTCGCGGCCAGCCTGCTCGAACAACTGAACCAGACCAACCCGAACTGGCAGCCGCTGATCGTCCGTTATCGCATCCGCAAAACGACCGAAAACATCCGCAAGCTGGAGGATAAATTAACGCTGCAACCGCCGCCGGAAACGACCGCTGGCAACCGTCCGGCCACCCCGGCGGGCAGCTCGCCCGGTGGGGAAGATGACGACCTGCCCGTGCCGGATGCCCAGGTCACGGCGGACGGTCAGGTGCTCACGCCCCCGGCACCGGTCGATCTGCTCAACCGCTCGACGATGGCGCAGAGCGCGAAGTTCGCCAAGCTGCAGCAGGATCTCAAGACAGCCCAGGACGCTCTCAACTCGGCGAAGAAGGACCGACAGGATGCCATCACACAACGACAAGACCTGGAGCGGCAACTGCACGGATTCCAGACCTCGGCCACCATCATCAACCGCCGTCTGGACCGGCTCAAAACAGACCGCGACGACCTGCAAAAGCAACTCGACAAAGCCCAGGCACGGTTGACGGATGCCCTCTCGAAGAACCCTAAAGTCGCGGAATCGCGCAAGGAGTTGACCGAGCAGGTCGCCACGCTCAAGAAATCCGTCGCCAAGGCGGAAGCCGACACTGTGACCGCACAAAAGGAGCGTGATCTGGTCAACCAGAAGCTCGCGGAGGAACAGGGCCGCACCGCCAAGGCCGTCGAGGAACGGGATAAGGCGGTAGCTATCAACGAGGAAAACAAGGACTCCATCGGCAAGATCCAGTCGCTCCAGACTGAGAACGACGCGCTGACGAAAAAGCTCACCGATGCGGAGGCTTCCATCGCCCGCCTGAGCGCCGATGCCATCCAGAAGAAGGAGGAACTCGAAGGGATGCAAAAGGAGCTGACGACGGTGAAGAATCAGCTCGCCACCACGCGCGATCAGCAGGATCGCTCCGAGACAACCATCACCGAATTGCGCCAGAAACTCGACCAAGATGCCAAGCAACTCGCCGACTACAAGAGCAAGGGCATGTCCAGCGAGGACTTCACGCGGATGACCGAGGAGAACACCCAGCTCAAGAGCATCGTGATGCGCCAGCTCAAGGTGGAGGCTGGCCGGGCGCTGGCGCGCAAGCTGGTCAGCGACGAGCTGGCGCGGTTGGAGGTGCAATCCAAGGTTTTGAACGAGCAAATCGAAAACCTCGGTCGGCCCACCGTCCCGTTGACGGACGAGGAACGAGCGCTGTTCAAAGACCCGCAAGTCACACTGTCGGACTCCGCCGACCCGTCCACCTACACGGCGACGATCACCGCCTTTAAGCCGAAATCTTCCCCCGACCCCGCCGCCTCGCTGGTAACGCCCTCAGCGGATGCATCCGCCGCTCCGGCCTCGACCAACACCAATCCTACCAGCCCAACCGCCCAGGCTTCCCCAACGGATGACGCGGCTTCGCCCACTGTGGAGACGGGATACAGGCCGAAAGTTAGCGACGAATTGAAACCGCTGGCGTTGCAGGCAAAGGAAAGCCTCGACCGTGGCAAACTCCCCGAGGCCGAGGAAACGTACAAAAAGCTCATTGCACGCGATCCGAAGAATGCATATCTCCTTTCCAACCAAGGAGTTGTGTTGGCACGACAAAATAAGTTAAAAAGCGCGGAAATCTCGTTGAAGAAGGCTCTGGCCGTGGACGACAAGGACGCCTTCTCGCTGGCGACGCTGGGGATCGTCTATTACCGGATGCACCGTTACGACGACGCGCTCGAAGGCCTGACCAAAGCAGTCCAGATTGACCCAAAAAACGCCACTGCCCATAATTACCTCGGCATCACTTCCAGCCAGAAAGGCTGGCCCGAGGCGGCGCTGGAGGAGGTGCAGAAGGCCATCGCGCTCAACCCGCAGTACGCCGATGCACACTTCAACATCGCGGTGATTTACGCCACCATGCAGCCCCCGGCCAAGGAGCAGGCGTTGGAGCACTACAAGATGGCTATCTCGCTCGGGGCCGCGTCCGATGCCGCGCTGGAAAAGCTGATCGGCAAGAAGTGAAGTCTGCCGCAACGGCACGGAAGCCGGTTGACCGGTCCCCGCATTCGTTCATGATAAAGGATGGCCGCCGAGGCAACGCCCCCATCCCCAGGCTCCGCCGGAGCCGACCATCGCCTGGAGACATGGTTGTTTCCCGAGCTGGATGGTTGGCAGCGGAGTGTGGCCTTGTACCTCTACTACCTCGCCGTGGTGATTGCATTGCTCGTAATCTACGGCTGGGGGGATTTCACCACCGCCCCGTTCGTGTACCAGGGCTTTTGAAATTTGTGCACCGTTGTGATCTAGCCTGACGACCGCGATGCCTCTCCCCGCTACCGGAATCTTCGACCGCCTGCGGACTTGGGCCGAACGCTTCCCGGATCGACCCGCACACGTCACGGCCTCGGCGGGCGTGACCGGGACCCTGTGCCTGACCTACCGCGAACTTCTGGCACGGGCGGAGCAGGTCGCCGGTTACCTGCGCGCGGAGCTGCCGGATGACGGGTCGCCGGTGATCGTCCTCGGGCACAAGGAGCCGGAGATGCTGGCCGGTTTCCTCGGCGCGGTCGGCAGCGGGCATCCTTACATCCCGCTTGACGACAGCCTGCCCGCCCACCGGGTCGCCAGCGTGGCCAACGCCGCCCACGCCGCCCTGACGCTGACCCCCGAGCGAATCGCCTCCCTGGCCGGTGGCACGGCGGCATTCCTGGTCTCTCCTCGTGTCGCGGACCCATTTTACATCATCTTCACCTCCGGTAGCACCGGCGAACCGAAAGGCGTGGTGATCACCGCAGGGTGCCTGGACGCGTTTCTCGAATGGATGCTGGCGGAGCACTCTTTCGAGGAAGGCGGCGAAACCTTTCTCAACCAAGCGCCGTTCTCGTTCGACCTGTCGGTGATGGATCTGTACCTGAGCCTCGCCACTGGCGGCACTTTATACAGCGTCACGCGCGGCGAGATCGGCGACTTCAAGCGCCTGTTTCAGGCCCTGGACCAGGCCCGGATCACGACCTGGGTCTCGACGCCTTCGTTCGCCCAGCTTTGCCTGGCAGAACGCTCTTTCGCAGCCCCTCGCCTGCCGGATTTGCGGCGTTTTCTCTTTTGCGGTGAGACGCTGCTGCCGGACACGGCCAGCCGACTGCTCGACCGTTTCCCGACAGGCGAGGTGTGGAACACCTACGGACCGACCGAGGCCACCGTCGCTACGACCTCGATCCGCGTCACCCACGAGATCATCGCCCGGGGCGGCCCACTGCCCATCGGGCACCCGCGCCCGGGTACGACGATGTACCTGCGCGACGATTACGGGTCGGTCGCGGCCAGCGGCGAACGCGGAGAGATGATCATCGCCGGGCCGAACGTTAGTCCCGGTTACCTCGGGCGGCCTGACCTGACCGACGCCGTGTTCTTCGAGCAGGAGGACGGCGTCTGGGCCTACCGCACGGGCGACTGGGGCCGGTGGCGCGACGGCCTGCTGTTTTTCGAGGGCCGCCAGGACGGCCAGATCAAACTGCACGGCTACCGGATCGAACTCGCCGACATCGAGGAAAATCTGCTGGCGCTACCCGGCGTGCGCGACTGCGCGGTAGTGCCTGTCACGCGGCACGGCGCGGTGCAGTCGCTCGCGGCGTTCGTCGTCAGCGATGATGTGCAGGCCCCGGATGTAACGGCGGATCGCCTCCGGGATGAGCTGGCCAGCCGTCTGCCCGCGTACATGCTGCCGCGCAAGATTCACCTCCGGGATTTGCTACCCATGACCCCCAATGGCAAGGCCGACCGCCGTCAGTTGTCGGCACTCGCCGCGAACGGAGGGAACGCTGTCCAACCGTGATTCCCTACGCCAGTTTTCTGTATTTCGCATTGGCGGGTCTCTACGTCCTGTTGCCGATCCTGCTGATCCGTGCCGCCCGCGCCGCCGCGCCCGCCGCCGTCAAGCAGACCTGCATCGTAGTCAGCGGCGTGGTGATGCTCGCCCTCCAGTATTATCCGCCGTTCGACGAGAAAGCTCCGGCAGCGTTCCGGCAAATCTGGGCGGTGGGCGGATTTCTGATTTTGCAGTATGGGTTAGCCCGTGCGCTGCTGGCTTGCCGCACGCGCACGAAGGCGAAATGGCCGGGGCATCTGGCAGTCGCGCTGGCCATCACGCCGCTGCTCGTGGCAAAGTTTTTGCCGACGAATACCGGGGCGGCCGCCGCCGGTCCCGCCGGAGCCATCGGCGCTCCGGGGTTGGTGGAATTCATCGGCCTGTCTTACGCCACGCTCAAGGCCGTGGACGTGCTCATCGGCATCCATGATGGCTTGATCAAGACCCTCGCGCCGGCGCGGTACTTTGCGTTTCTATTTTTCTTCCCGACGGTTTCGTCGGGTCCGATTGACCGCTACCGGCGGTTCTCTGAGGACTGGCACAAACCGGACGTGCGGGCGGGTGTCTTGGAAAACCTGAACTTTGCCGTCCACCGGTTGTTCACCGGGTTTTTCTACAAATTCGTCCTCGCTTATTTGGTTAACAAACACTGGTTGGAGCGAATCCCCGCCACACCGAGCCTTGGACACAGCGTCTCGTACCTGTACGGGTATAGCCTGTATTTGTTCTTCGATTTCGCCGGGTACAGCGCGTTCGCTATCGCGTTCAGCGTGTTGTTGGGTGTTCGCACGCCGGAAAATTTCCATCGGCCATTCCTCGCGCGGAACATCAAAGAGTTTTGGACCCGCTGGCACATCAGCCTGTCCACTTGGTTCCGCGATTTTATCTATATGCGGTTCATGCTGACGGCGTTCAAGCGGAAGTGGTTCAACGATAAACGGCACGCCGCCTACGCCGCGAATTTTCTGACGTTCGGCATCATGGGTTTCTGGCACGGAACGCAAGCGCACTACCTCGTCTATGGGTTGTACCACGCGTGCCTCATCACCGGGCACGATGTTTTCGCGCACTGGAACCGGCCCCGGCCCGACGCCACGCCGCGCGTGTGGGGCAATTCCTTGCGGTGGCAGGTGGCGGGTATCCTGCTGACCTCGCACGCCGTGGCGTTCGGCTTTTTGATCTTCTCGGGACGGCGGCTCTGGTAGCTGCGATGTCTACAGCGTCGGAAAATCGGTAGCCGCCAGCAGAGCAGCTACCAATGCCTCGCAGCCCTGCCGGTCTTCGTCGTCGAAGCGCGCTGGCTCGGGACTGTCCAGATCGAGCACACCAAGAATCCGCCCATCCTCTGCCAGCAGCGGCACCACGAGTTCCGAGCGCGACGCCGAATCACACGCGATGTGCCCGGGAAACGCATGCACGTCCGCCACCACCAGCGAGCGCCGCTGCGCCACCGCCCCGCCGCACACCCCACGCCCGGCCTTGATGCGCACGCACGCGGGTTTGCCCTGAAACGGCCCCACGACAAGTTCGCCTCCCCTCCACAGGTAGAATCCCGCCCAGTTAAGGGTCGGCAACGAGCCATGAATCAGCGCGGTGGTGTTGGCGAGGTTGGCCAACCAATCGCGCTCACCGGTCAGCATGGCGCGCAGTTGGCCCGTCAATTCGGCGTAGAATTCCGTCTTGTTTGCCGTCTCGATGGCAGCGGTGGCGAACATGGATGGAGATGTTTACTTCTTGGCGGCAGCCTCAATCTCCGCCCATTCCTCCGGGCTAAGTTTCAGATCAGACGACCCGACGTTTTCCTCCAAATGCTCAATCGAACTCGTGCCGGGGATGGGCAATATGACCGGCGAACGGTGCAGCAGCCACGCCAGCGCCACTTGTGCGACCGTCGCAGCATGACGCTTTGCCGCCTCGTCCAGCACACCGCCCGGCGCGGCCAATTTGCCCGCTGCCACCGGGTACCACGGGATAAAGCCCAGGTTGTTCGACTCGCAATATGCGAGCGCATCCTCGCTCTGGCGGTTGCCCAGGTTGTACTCGTTCTGCACGCTGACGATGGGCACGGTCTTCGCGGCACGCTCGATCTCGGCGCGGTTTACTTCCGACAAACCGATGTGCCGGATTTTGCCCTGTTTTTGCAGCTTGGCCAGCGCGCCCAGCGTTTCCTCGACGGGCACCTTGGGGTCGATGCGATGAAGCTGGTAGAGGTCGATGCGATTCACCTTCAATCGGCGCAAGCTCAGCTCGACCTGCTGCGCGAGATATTCGGGTCGGCCCACGGGCAGCCAGCGGTCCGGCCCCTGCCGGGTCAAACCGCCCTTGGTGGCGATGACGAGGTCAGCCGGGTAAGGGTGCAGTGCTTCCGCGATGAGACGTTCGCTAACCTCGGGACCGTACGAGTCGGCGGTGTCGATGAAATTGACACCTAGTTCGACCACGCGGCGCAGCAACGCCTTGGCGGCCTCGGGGTCTTTCGGCTCGCCCCAGATCCCTTTGCCAGTGATGCGCATCGCGCCGAAGCCGAGGCGATTGACGGCGAGGTCGCCGCCGATGGAAAACGTGCCGCTCGCGGCGGCGTTCGTGGTGCTTTGATTCATATCGCCTTCTGAATCGCAGCGCCCCTAGTCCCTGACCGGATGCGTTCGCTCTCGCCGCCTTGTCAGGCTGTAGCCTGCATGCGCCCGCGCCCGACGCGGTACAAATACACGGCCAACGCCACGAACGGCAGCATCGACAGCCCGTCGCTCCACGGTCCGGCGAACAGCGGGTTGTGCGCGGTGGCCCAAGCCACCAGATTGTGATCCCAGTTCCCACGCACCTGCACGATGGCCACGATGATGCCCGCGATGGCTCCGCCCGCGATGTACCCGGAAGAAAGCAGCACGCCGGGACTCTTGTCGCTCTCGGCCACCATTTCCTCCTCGCTCAGCGTAATCTGACGCTCGCGGAAATGCCGCCGTTGCCGCGCGTCGACCAGCCAGCGCACGAGACCACCGACGAAGATCGGCGTGGACGAACTGATCGGCAGATAAACGCCCACCGCGAACGCCAGCGCCGGGATGCCCGACATTTCCAGCACGACGGTAATCATCACGCCGAGCAGCACCAGCGCCCAAGGCAGTTTCCGGTCGAGAATGCCCTTGATGATGTAACTCACGAGCACGGCCTTGGGCGCGTTGAACTTCGTGACCGGCGTGCCGTCAGGCAGCGATTTGAACTTGCCATTGATGCCGGGATCGACCAGCCAGATAGCTTTGCCCGCGTCGTCTACGAGGTATTTACCCGCCGGGCCGCCCGCGTCGTCGGTCTTCTGCCAGGTGCGGTAGCTGTGTGTGTCCTCGGAAGCTTGGCGATTGGATAGTTTTTCGCTTGCGCCAAACGCGGTGCCCGGCGCGGCGACGAGGCCGCTGGGCGCGACGGTCGCGGCGGGGACGTACACGGTAGAACCGTTGTTGAGCAACAGCAGCAACGGCCCCAGCAATAGCGCCGAACCGAACGCGCCGAACAGGATGGCGACCTGCTGGTAGCTCGGCGTCGCGCCGACGAGGAAGCCGGTTTTCAGGTCCTGCGACGTGGTACCACCGTTGGACGCCGCGATGCAAACAATGGCCCCGACGGAGAGTGCCGTGACGTAATACGGTGGCTGGGTCCAGCCGATGAGCAGAAAGATCAGGCAGGTAAACAGCAACGTCGCCACCGTCATGCCCGAGATCGGGTTGGACGACGAGCCGATCTCACCGGTCAGCCGCGACGACACCGTCACGAACAGGAATCCGAACACGATGATGAGCAGCGCGCCGAAGAAACCCACGCGCAGGATGGGCAAAAACGAGATGACCACCAGGAGCAGGAGCATGCCGATGCCGACGACCTTGAAGGGCAAGTCGCGGTCGGTGCGCGGCGCGGCGGCGGTCGTGCCCGCGGCGGCGTCCGCGCGGCTGTTGCGTACGTCGCGCAGTCCGGCGACGAGACCGTGCCAG
>CAXTBX010000049.1:0-33920 GCA_964242205.1 uncultured Chthoniobacterales bacterium | reverse complement strand
GCCTACGACACTGATGACTCCCTCGGATAGAGGCGCTCCGCGTACCGCTTACGATCTAACGTCCGCGACTCGGGAAAGTAGTCCATCCCCCAGCACCGGTTCAGCAGGGTGTCACGGTCAACAACTTGTCCGGCGCGCTCATGCAGCAGGACGAGAATTGTAATCTCCCGTGGACTCAGATCAATGGAAACGCCATCCCGTTCCGCGCGCAGTTCGCTCGGCCAGACGACCAAATCGCGCAGAGCGAAGGAGCGGGAAGATTCCGAACTACCCCGCGCTCGACGCAAGACGGTGGCGATCCGCGCCAGCAGTTCGTGTTTGCCGAAGGGCTTGCGGATAAAATCGTCCGCGCCAAGCTGCAAGCCGACGACCACGTCGATCTCCTCGTTTTTCGCGGAGAGAAACAACACGGGCACCCTGGCGTCGGCCGCGCGGATGCGTCGGCAAACCTCGTAGCCGTC
Source organism: uncultured Chthoniobacterales bacterium (assembly GCA_964242205.1). Taxonomy (GTDB): domain Bacteria; phylum Verrucomicrobiota; class Verrucomicrobiia; order Chthoniobacterales; family SZAS-18; genus CAHJWO01. Next base: position 33,459 of record CAXTBX010000049.1, on the reverse strand, counting down.
GATTTGCGGCATCATGATGTCGAGGCAAAGCAGATCCGGTCGATGGCGCTCCCACAAGGACAAGGCTTCCTGCCCGTTTCTGGCCAACAACGTGGAAAAGCCCTCTGGTTCGACGCAGGCCCGCAAGGAGTCGAGCGTGATCGGATCGTCGTCGGCGAGCAAAAGTTTCATGCGGTGACCAAAGCCATCTCGCTAGATGCCAGCGGCGCGGCCACCTGCAATTCAAAGACCGCGCCTTTCTCGGCAAGCACGAGCCTGAGCGACCCGGACATTTCCTCCGCCAGATCACGCGCGATGGCCAAGCCGAGTCCGACGCCGGCTGCCCCCTCGTTCGCCCGGTGGCAAAGCCGCTCGAAGGGTCGGAAGACCCGGTCCGCCGCACCCGCCGGGATGCCCGGACCGTCGTCCTCGACACGCAACGACAGCATCCCATCGTCGAGTGAGGAACGAATTTTTACGGTGCCGCCGGGGACGTACTTTTCCACGTTGGAAAGCAGGTTCGCTAGGATCTGGGCCAACGCGTCGGCGTCCAGCCGGCACCGGGCGTCTGCTTGGCCCGTGTTCTGCACTCGCAGCCCACGTCGCTCGAAAGCGGGAGCGAATTGTTCAATGGTTCTGGCGATCACTTGGTCGGGTACGCACCCTCCGACAACGTGAGCAGTCTCGCCGCGCTCCTGGCGCGCAAAGGTCAGGATGTTGTCGATGAGACGGCCCAGCCGCTGTCCTTCCTCCCGCACGAGCGCCAGGCGGCGGATGGCTTCCTGCGGAACGTCCTCTGCGGCGTCGGATGCCAGGTCGATGTTGAGCTGGATGTTGGTCAACGGAGTGCGGAGTTCGTGGGACACCCGGTTCACGAACGAGACCCGTTGCGCCGTGGCCAGCAGCGTCTTGCGCTGCTGCACGAAAACCAGTGCTCCCAAGCCTGCGATGAACACCGTCAGGGTAGCCGTGCCAGCCACAGTGGCGGCATCGTAGCTCACCTGCTCCCTTCGCTCGTCCCAGGACGCAAGTTCCCACGCGCCGAGTTCACTGCGTAACAACAGCAGGAAGTCGGGCGGGGCGGCCACCGGGTTCCCATTTGTCGCCAAGGTCTCCCCGCCCTCGACGCGCAGCAGGTCAGCACTCCAACTGGCGGGTGCCGGCCCGAGCCTCGCCACTGCCCATTGCCGCAACCATTCGCTGACCGCTGACTGCACCGCCGCAGCATCAATGGTCAACACCGCCAGCTCCGTGCGCGAGCGGCGCACAAAATACATTCTCGGGTTGCTGGGTTGCTCGATCCAGCCGCTGGCCGCTCCGCCGCCCAAAAACCGCGCCTCCTCTAACAAGACGGTTTCGCCGACGACCTGCTGCGTCTTGGAAAACACCGGCACCGGCACCCGCTGGTTTGTTTCGGCGGTCACGTTGACCTGCCGATCTTTTTCCTGTTCCGCCTGCGGATGGAGCAAGGAAAAGCCCTGCACTCCCACGATGCGGCCGGCCTCGTGCCGCATGTCGAGCGGATTACTGGGCGTGTCTCGCGCCAGCGAGGTGAGATGTTCCTCGTAGAGCGACTCCAGCCGACGCAACTGGTCCTGCGTCCGGTCGGTGAACTCCCGGAGGTTTTCGCGGCCTCGCTCCACCCGGACGTTTCGGCTTTGACGGGCCAGCCTCAACCCGCCCAGGAAGGTCACGGCCGCCACGCCGCCGATGAGCAGGAGGGTTTTGGCGGGCGTGGGAGGCTTCATCGCTGGGGACATCGTAGCGAACGCTCGCTTCCGCAGCAAGGCGGCAGCCTGGTCACGGCACCGGGGTGGCCCGCACGAACACCAGCGTGGTCCGGCCGTCGTCCTTGTTCCGGCCGTTGACGCCGTCGGGCGAGGGCGGATTGAGCGTCGCCGCCAGCACATGCTTGCCGGTCCCGACCGTCAGGCCGGCGGCAAACTTCCGGTATTCAAAGAGCGGCTGCGCGGGCAGGACATTGGTCTCCAGGTTGCCCCGGTAGGTCACCGCGCTCAGTTGGTGGACGAGGTTGACCGCCGTGCCGTCTGGAGAAAGGACCGGGTCCAGTTCAAAGGTCAACCCCACCCGGTTCATTTCCGTGACCGTGGTGGTGCCGGCAATTCTGGTGCCTGGTAGCACTGGAGAGGTCGCGGTTTGTTTTTCGTCGCGGGTTGGGGCAGAGGCCGCCGGGCTGGCAGGATGGTAGTATTCCGGCGGGACATATTGAGTGCCGTAGATCACTTCGTCGGTCTCCTGGCCGCCGCTTTTCTGGCCGGACTGCGTCGTGACGGCAACGACATGCTCGATCCTGGCTCGCTTTTCCTGCACGAAGCCTTGCAGCTTTTCCCACGGTCCTTCCACGCCCGGTCCGGCATTGACCACGTCGCGGGCGAGGCGGCGATCCAACGAATAAACGCTGTACAGGACGGATAAGCTCTGTGGGATGGCGGGTTTCACCGTGGATGCGCTTGGCGGACGTCCTGCCGTTTCCAGCGGCAGGACGTGCACGCGCAGGAAGGCCAGGGAGATTTCCTCCGCGCCGTCCCCCTTCAGGAAGCCGTCGGGATTGGACGGGGTGAACGTGCCGAGGAACATGGGTTCATCCAAACGAAGCACCGAGGTGGCCGACAGCGATTGCTCGGCGAACCTGGGCTGTTCCACGACCGGGTCGCCGGGCCAGGTCGGGCAGGCGGTGTACCCGAGCAAGCCGACGTGCTGGCTGCTGAAGTTGATGACCCCCACTCCGTCGCCCTGCGGGAAGGAGGCTTCCATCTCCCAGGTATCCCCCGCGCTGCGGATCTCGAAACTGGTGGGCAGGACGCTGCCTTTCGGCATGAAGTCGGTCGGGGGGCTAAAGGCGGTCGGATAGCGGATCAACTCGATGCCTTGAATCGTGGATTTCTGTCCCGATCTGTTCGCCAGCGCGGTGAGCGTGAGCAGGCGGGCTTTGTTGTCGCGCTCAAGTGCGAGCACCCGCTGATAACGGCCAGCGCCGGAAAAGGTGTCTTCCAGCACAGCCAGAGCGTCTTCTTTTTTGAGCGCATAAATTTCCTGCACGAAGACCGCGCTGAGCGGTGGTGATCCGGCCGGCCGGCCGCTAGGATCGTCGCCTTTTACGAAAGGATCTGTGGCTGGTGCCTTCGCTGGGGTGGAAGCAGGGGAGGCCTTGGCTGGCTCTGGTTCCGCAGAGTGCAGCGCCACAGTGGCAAGTAGGCTGTACGCAAGGCCATTGAAAAGGAGTCGGTAATGTGGAGGCATGCCACCACTCTGCCATGGCCGAGTGCTTCCTGTGTCAACGCCGCGTGCGTGCCATGTAAAAGTTCTGTAAAACGACGCGAAAACTTCCAGCGTTTGCAATGATACGAGGGCGATTACAAACCGGCGCGAACCCGCGAGTAAAATCCTCTCGCTCCACGGAGTTGGATTTGTCACACGTCGGGAACAGCATTCTCTCGGCAGTCTCAAAAATCAGAGGTTTTTCTAGACAATTGGGTTTACACAAGTTCCAGAGAATTTGTGTGCAGTGCAATCGCGTCGAAAGTGAGAATTTCCCGGCAGTTTCGGGTAGAGATGCAACGAGACTCAAAGACGTGCATTCTTTGGGGTAAGTCACGTCACGCTGTCATCAGGATTCCATTCCAGATTCGGACAGTGATTGACGGAAACGCCCGGCAGCATGGCGAGAACAGCCGCGCGCACCTGCGAGACGAAATTCGTGAAAACAGGCAGAAGACAATCTGAATTCCAGTTCACCATATCTCTGAACTTCGCTATTCGATCAAGGGATACTCCGATTTGGCGTGAGTATTCTGGGTGCGGACCTCTGTGGTAGGGAAGGCTCAAGGCAAGTCCTTGAGCGGACGAAGTGGGCAGTGCGATGCCATTAGCGACGGGGTCATTTTGCTTCCATCGGTCTGTCACCCTGCGTACAATATCGTGTGTTGCGAAGGCAACCGGAATGAGGTGGTGAATGGCGAAAACCCCGGTGATATCCTTAGCGATGGGAGAGTTTTTGCTACGGATCGCCCCCCGAGTCATACATGTGGGAAGTGCCTGAATCACGCTCACGACGGCAAGCAGATTCTTCACCGTTATCCGGCAGCTTTCTTCGAGCGCTCGTTGCTCTTTATGGGCTTGGCTGGACATAAGCGATTCCGCGCAATGAGTGTCTACAGCGGTTGGCTCGATTTCCCACGCGGCGCACAACTTTACAAAGCCTGGGGGAAAAAGGATCTTGATCGGCTCACGTACTACCTGGGAGCTGTTCGCGGGCGGGGCGTTGTCAGCCATGCTCCGACAATACACCACGGATCAGGTATTGGTGTAAGTTTCTCACTCCTTTGTTCTTGCCCTTCGCCAGAGCTTCTCAAAACGTGTGCATTGAACTCTTGCGTCTGGTGCTCAGCATCCATTCGTTTCCACCTGTGTCAAAAACGGTCGTTTTTGAGACGACCTGTTTTACACAGATTCTGAAGAATCGGTGCCTACTAGGTGACTACCAGAAATGAGAATCGCCCCTACTTCGTCTGCCGGGCGGCGGACTCGCGGGACAGGATCGCCACCGGCGCGAGCGTGGCGAGCCGGTCTTTGGCAAGCTGCGCGAGGAAGGGTTTGCGGTCGGCGGCGTACTTCAAGGCGCAAAGCTCCTGGTGCAAAGCCTCCTTTTGGTTGGCACGGATGATCTTTTCTTCCACTAGGAAGGAAGTGAGTGCCGCCAGCAACTTTTCGGACGGCATCCGCTGGCCGTTCTCTACTTTGATCCAGCCCGGCGTGGAAATGAATCCCTGCGCGCCGATGGCTTCCTGGCTCAAGCCAGCGGCGCGGCGTAGGTCGCGTAAGCGGGCCGCGATGCTCGGCCCGGCGTCGGCGGGCGCGGCGGACCTCTTTTTGACGGTGTTGCGGGGCTGGGTAGGAGTGCGAGCCATACGGGTAAATGGTGTAGGGTTGAACCGGCCTCTGCGATAAAACTATGCGCCGGGTTCCTCGGGCTGCTTTGGTAGCCTGGGAGTATCGATCCTGGGCGTGGTGCGGGGAATCCGGTTCGTCTTCCTTGGTCGGAGGTTGCCCGTCGCCTTCTTCGCGGCTGCCGCTTCCATTTCCGCCCTGAGCTTGGCGACTTCGGCCTCCGGGAGCATCGTAGGCCGGATGTTGCGGCTGGCCCGTTCGTTGGCGAGGGCGGCGGCCAAGGTCGGAAGATCCCAATTCGCTGCCGCCCAACCCGCGGCGGCCAAGGTCCAGCCGCAACTTTGTAGATGCTGGGCCAACCGGATGCTGCTGTCTCCACATTCCCGCATGATCGCCCGGTAGATTTCAGGCGGGTGTGCTCGTTTAGGTTTGGGCAGTCGCATCCAAGGTTCCTCTACGCTGAACATGGGTCGGTGGAAGGAAGAGGGGATTTTTCACAGCTTGGGGAGAAGGCTGACGTTACCCTGCGACGTGTTTCTGGCAAGCGAATGGGTTAGTTCTAAGCGGGCAAAACCAATCCGTTTTTTTCGCAATCGGCGGCGTCTTCGTCGCCTAAAGCCAACTCGAAGATTTCGACGATCACGACGGGCGTGAGCCAAACAGGGGGCGGCGGGGGCATTTTCCAGTCGAGCAAGGTATGGACGGCGGAGAGGCCCAGCCGTTCGCGTTCCACAGCGACACGGTTGGCGAGGAACGGCCACGGCAGCCGACGCAACAATTCCACGTCGGCCACCGGCACGTCCGCCAGAAGCAGCGTCTCGGCTAGATGGCAGGTGCTACGACCGTGCTCCATGTGGATGGCTTTTAGAACGTCGGGCGAGTGCATGGAAGAAAGCAACAGTTTGAGTCATATCCGACACAATGCAAGGTCATCAACCTGAGCAAAGTCAAGTGTCGAGATTGACACAACCGCCTTTGCTCCGTGAAACCCAAGCCCCGCAACATCGTTGGTCCGCAAGTGCGCCGCTTGCGTTACCAGCAAGGGCTTTCGCAGAGTGAGTTCGCCGCGCGCTGCCAAGTCAAAGGCTGGGACATTACCCGCGACGTGATTTCGAGCATTGAACTGCAACGGCGTTGGGTGGCGGATTTCGAGGTGATTTTCCTGGCACAACATCTCAAGGTGCCGGTGGACGCGCTCTGGCCCGCCGCCATTCGCCGCGCGCTGACTCCCGCCGCGGAATAGCTGACGCTCTGGAAAGGGCACGGTGGGAGGGAGCATCATTGAAGGTCAAGCCCTGCGGAGAGGCTGTGCTCTAATCTTCCGAAATCGGAAGATGAAAGGCAATCGGAATCCCTACGGTGGTCTTCCGATTTCGGCAAGTGGTTTGCCGACGTTGGAAGCGTGGAGTCAAAGCAAACCAACCTTGGGCACAAGCGGCCACCGCGCCAGAACGTGGTGGGGCCACGCGTGGCGGCGTTGCGTCGTGGGCAGGAGCTGAGCCAGGATGCGCTGGCGGCGCGCTGTGCGCGGCTGGGCTGGGACATTTCGGAGAACGGTATAGCGAAGATCGAGACGCAGGTGCGTTGCGTGACGGATGCGGAGCTTTTCAAGCTGGCGCGGGCGTTGCGGGTCAAGCTGGTGGAACTGGCCCCGGCGTCGATGCGGCAGCTTTTCTAGCCGGTTTGCGCCTCGGGTACAATGGGGAGTATTCCCCCGGCCAAAACTCCGGCGATTCCTGCCCGCCCTTTTTCAGATCGTCTGCGGAGACACTAAAATCCACTTCCCTTCCCCTCCTTACCGCTGGCGTAGCCAGCTTTCCCCGCGCGTAGCGGGGTGGCGCGAAGCGCCGGGGGCGCGTTCGGCTTTCGGAGCTTGCGGAGAAGCCGGTTCGTTTGCTGCGGCGGAGCCGCCTCGATGGGATTGCCCTTGGCGGTGCGTAGCCGTAGGCGAAGCATAGCTTTTTTTGCTGCAACCGGAGGTTGCCTCGCTTTCTTTAGTTTGGCTAATTGGCTAAAGAAGGAGGCTAGGCCGCCCCTTGTGCTAGCGTAAATACATAGAAACGAATAACTTGCTGAATAACGCAATCTGACTTTCGCGCTTTATATCACCTGACTTTCGCGCTTTATACCACCGGCGGCAACGCCTGCTGACCCTTTCGCGCTTTATACCACGCGGCCCGCTGGGTCCAGAATCGTCCACATGGGGACTTTCGCGCCTTATACCACTCTTGACAGGCACTTTCGCGCTTTATACCACGGGGCAGTTTTACCTTTCGCGCTTTATACCACCGCCTTTTTAGAGCTCCTTGCCCCTACGCTACGGGCCTTCTTTGCTTGATTGCCGTCGATGATCTCCCGCGCAAAGCGGTCGCTCGGGAATAGTTCCCACTCGGCTTTGACGACCTTGCGGCGTCCTCCGGTTTTCTCGTAGGTCAAATGTTCGATCTGATCCAGGGCAAGCCCGCGCTCAAGGAAACCAGCCTTTTGAAGCTCTTTAATCGCGTCACGCACGCGGTCAAGGTTGTCACGCATCCGCGGTTCGGGAAGCATCCCGCTATCGGATAGGATGCGCTGCAAGGTGAGCCGAAAGCTACGCTTCTTATCGGCAATTCCTCGCGTGGCATAACGAAAGCGCACGTTGAGCAAGTTCGTTATCCAGCGTGCAAGCGGTTGGGCAAGGTTCATCACCCGCACGTAATTGATTGGGTGGTAAAGCTCGCCAAGGATCGCGGCGGAAGCGAGCGGATGGAATGTCACCCGATAGAGCGTGCGCTTGCCGTTCGGGTCTTTTGGATCGGCAATGTATTCGAGCGTGGGGAGGATGGGGCCGTTTTTGCCGTGGACGAAAGAATCCCCTTGGCACTCAACGGCTACATGGCAACGCTCCATTACCTGTAAAGCCTCGCGGATTTGCACGGGATTAAAGCCGTGATTGGCGTTGGCAAGCTCCTGGCGGAGCTGGTGCAGAGAAAACACGATGGCGACGGCCAACGTGTTGTCGTTCGGATTTGATTGCAGTTGGCTCGTCGCCAGCTTCTGAACGGTCATTTTCCGCAAAGCTCGTTCAACCAATTCCTCCCGCACGCCTGGGAAGATAATTTTGTCGTCCACGATGGCGGGAGTCAGAGTGACAGATGCTTCGCAACGGTCGTCAATTCTGACTCCTTCAAAGCGCATAGCCTTGGGAAGCGTTCTGCTTCGATCCCGTGAAACTAGATGCCACGGCAGGAGGTCCCAAAATGCGAGCGTGCGGGAATTATCTTCTTCGCCTTCGGTAGCAAACCAGCTTGTGAAAAGTTCAATCTGCTGCGGTTCGGGAAGTGCCTTTGCTGGGCTATTCATAGCAGAATAAATGACAGTTTGTCTTTTTGTCACTATGTCAACATGACACTTTCCAAGATTACCGTACTCTTGCGGGAATATCCTCTTGCCGCCTTTTCCTGCGCCCGTCCTGAGTCTTCAAAAGCTCATATAGTTCCACAAGCCTTTTGGTCGCATCTTCTGATTCACTGGCGAACCGAACACATAACCTCAAGGCTAAAGAGTCATTCAGCTTACGGATGCCATAGGGCTTGAGCCGGTCTCGAATGGCGTCCAGCCTGTCGTGATCGCTCATATAGAGCGAATAGGATCGGCTTGGCGCGTGGTCATCCCCTTGGTTCAAATCCGGGGTCGGTGCCAATGGGGTTGGCGCGGCCACGGCGTTTTGCGGCTGACGCTTATTGTCTGATGAAGGCAGCGGCAGTGCTGCGTTCAACTCGCGTTTCATACGCTCCATGTCGCTGAGTTTGCTCGTAGAAGATTTCATGGCCGGTATTTCTTATGATAAGACAATCTGACATAAAGGCATAATGTCATTTTGTCATTTCTTCAATTTGAAAATTTCTAGCGCGACGGCTAAGACCTCCTGCCGAATTTCCGGCGGAATCGACAACCACCCATAAAGCACGGCCTTCTGATAGATTTGCCTGCGATGAACACGCCGTTTCAAAGCAGGTAAGCCGATGCGTTGAGCCATGTCTTCCACATCTCGCGCGAGCGTGGTCCCTTCCTGCACATTGTTGAAGACGATCCAAGCACGCTCACCGGCACCGGCGCGTTTAATGAGGGCTGCGGTGTCGCGGGAGGTGAAAAGATCGGCGGGGCTAGGCGAAGTCACCAGAAGCACTACGTCTGCGCGTTTGATGGCATCCGCAACTTGGGGGCTGGCAAGGAATGGCGGTGTGTCGATAATTTCAATCGCTCCATCCTGGCTGCGCCCGAGGTTGACCGACCCCATTTTACCAAGCTGAAGCCACTGCGTTGCCGTTTGCTGTGGATCAGTGTCCGCCAGAGCCGGAGAGTGTCCGGCGTCAGCTAATGCGGCAGCTAGAAGCACGGCCAAAGTCGTTTTGCCACTGCCACCTTTACCGTTAATAAGAGCAACAACCATTGGAGAGTACAAATACCTGACAATTTGAAATAATGTCAAATTGTCATTTTGTCATAGCCGCCATTTATGCTGATGGAGGACCGAGCAATTCGAGAATCTTCAACGTGTTCGGCCCGTTGGGGGTGCGGTTGCCGCACTCGTAGCCGCGCAGGGTGCAAACGCTGATGCCGAGCCGTTCGGCGGTCTGCGGCTGCGTCCAGCCTTGGCTTTCCCGGTGGGCAACCAGACGGGCAACCAGAGGACTAGGGGTAAGCGCGTTGCTCTTGGGTCGGCCTGGGCGCGGCGCGTGGGGCGGCGGGGTGTTTAGCTGACTGCTCATGGCAAACGATTATAACTCGTTCGTCTCAAAGTTCCACCTTGGCGAAAGGAAAAACGTCCCGTCGAGGTCCGGCGTTGAACGTGAACCTCCCTGCCGCGAAGCGGCGCGACATTTTTCGCCGGGGGAGGGGAGCCGAGGCCCGCGCAAAGGAGGGGTCGGACCTCCTTTGGCTGCTGCCTGCGTTGCGGTGCGGTTAGGCGGAAACCTCTGCCCGATCCCGCAAGGCTTCGGGCGTCAACGCTTCGCTGGCGCGTAGGGTGTCGGCCAAGTGCCACAAGGCTTTGTTGAGCCTGACGTTTTCGTCCAGTCCCTTCACCGCGCGCGTCTTGCCGAAGAACCGGCGGGGGTTGCTCGGGCGGCGGCGGCTGTAATCCTTCTGCCCGCCGTCCATCATGTTTTCCTGCACCACGTTCAAGGTATTCCAGAGCGTGGGCGCGGCGTCGTCGCGGCGGCGGTGGGAAAGCAGCTTTTCCGCTCCTAGCGGGGCTTCCTCCAGGCTGTCGTACTTCAAGAGCAAGGCAGCCTCGCCAAAGGCGCGCCGCTCAAGGGGGTTCAAGGTCCGGGCCTTGTAGTCACTGAGCAAATCGGCAATCGCGGGCATTTCGCGCACCACTTCAAAGCTCGCCTCGATGACCTTGGCAGGCTCAAAGTTGACGTGCATAATCGAGATACGCGCAAACACCGAATCCGCGAGGATCATGCCGTTAGAGCAAACAAACCGGAAAATCCCGGCGTGAAGCTGGTAGGCGGATGAACGGTCGTGGGAGTTCACCAGAACCAACTCGGGCCGCTCGGCCTGGGTGCGGCTCAGGTCGTCCAGCCGTGCGAGCCGGATCATGTGCTTTTGAAAACCTTGGCGGTCTTCGGTGCGAATCTTCTGCTCGCCCGCCCAAACGGGTGCCCAACCTTCGCCGCGCAACCCGTCCACCACTTCGGCGGTCGGGAGGAAGCTGTAACGGTCGGAAACCTTGGCGTGGGCGTTGCCCGCAAAGACACTCGGCGCGAGGGCGCGGAGCTGGTGATTGTCGATCTGGTGATGGCCTGCTAATTTTGCGTTGAACATGACTGAAGTTTGAAGTGCTGACGTTGTGTTTTTTGTGAGTGGCCGGGGGAGGCTGGAACCTTCCCCGGCCTTTTTGCTGTCGTGAACCTGGCATCAACCAGCTTCGATATAAATATAACTCGAATGAGTTATACTTCAAGATAAATCTTCCATAATTTTATCGCGTTGTTGGACTTGCGTTTATGATGCCTGCCCCCTGGCAAGAGTGGGGCGGGAATGACGCTGCCGCGCTGCCGAACCGGAAAGCTGCCGATGGTGCTGGGCGTCCGGTCCTCGGCTACCGTTCCGAAAGCCTGTTTTCCCAAACAGGATTTTGCGCGCAAAAATCCCATCCCCACTTCCCGCGCGGCCACATAAGCGACGGGTCAAGAAGAATACGACCCGAGTCTGCGAGGGTGGAGATTGTTCTTGTACGCGGCGCGGTGGCCGCGCACGGGGGCGTTACGGGGGTTACCCCCGTTAGAAAAGGGAGCGGAAGACGCTTGGGGCTTCCGCGCGGGAAAAGGCTTTTTCCCGGCCTGCCCTGCGTTTTACCCGGCCCCTTCCATGTCGCGCAACTGCGGCTTGGGGAACCGCTCGAAAAACTCCCGCACGGTTTCAGGATCGAGCGCGCGGCCGATCTGCTCGGCGGCTGCCGTTTCCACCCGTTGCCGTACAAACTCCGGGGTCAGCTCTGCGAGCGGAATTTGCTTGGTGCCAACCAGCCGGTTTTCGTCACCCTGGTACACGCCGATGTTCAAGGCGTTGGCAAACTTCATCGAGGAAAACCATGCCACGGGAACCAGATGAAGAAAGACGGCCTCCAACCCTTCGATTGGAACCACTTTCAATTCGGTATCGTGCTCTTGGGCCAACTTGGAAAGCAATCCGGTGAGTTCATCCCAAGTCATTTCGAGAGAAAAAATAACAGGCTGGTCAACTTGTCCGCAAGCGTCTAACCTTCTTTGGTTATGCCAACTCTCAGCATCGAGGATTTGGAACGGGCGGTGGTGCAACTCGGTCGGTCGGAGAAAGGACAGCAAGCCATGCGCGACCTGCTGGCCTTCTTGGAAAATGGAGGCATCAGCCTGGACGCAAACAACCAACTGCACGTTCTCTGTCTGCTTTCGGGAGCCTGGGGAAATCACGCGGGGACGGCACTCGAAGTGTTGCGTAGCATGGTAAGAGGCCAAAATGATCCGGTTTCGGTCGAAATGATGGCAACGTAGATCGTGGGGAGCCGGGAGCCTGGCTCCCGGCCTTATTGTCCAACCGGGTCCGCTTTAGCGGCTATTTCCTTTGAGGCGGTGCGGAGCCTGCGAAGCAAAGCCGTCTTTTGGGGCAACCGCAGGTTGCCTTGGTTCTCCGGCGGCGCGGTTTCTAAGCCATCGGCTCGCGGTTCTCGTGGTAGCCGGGCAAGCTGCACCCGATCTGCGCTTCAAACGCTGCCAACTCGCGCGTGCCGGGGGTGAATGGCCGCCAGCGCACGGCGGCGGTCCTGTCGTCGATCCAGACTTCATCGACCGTGCCAGCATCGACGTAGCACTCGAAGTAACGTGCCGTGCGTTTGCCCTGGTCCAGCGCGTAGCCTTCGCTCGCAAGCCACTTGGGGCCGTGGAAACAAATCAGGTGGCCCGCCGCATGCGTGAGGCTGGTGCCTTCGTCCTGGTCAAGCAGTTGCACGAACACCACGAGGATTTGCCCGGTGAACGGCGGCTGCGGCTCGCCCGCCACGTCCGGCTCGACGACGCACACGTTGCAATGGCTCGGCCCTGGGGCCAGAAGCATCGCCGGGTCCGCAAAAATCACGTCGTACTGGCGGATGCCGCGTAGCTGGTCGGTCAAGCGGCGGTTCACAAGCTGGCAGAGTTTCAAGGCGGCTTGGGCCAAAGGGAGGGGCAATCTTTTTCTAGGAGATTCCAAGCAACCAACGCCAGAGGGAGAAAGAAGCCTGCTTGCCATTCTTTTCCTCCGGCGACTGTTTGCCAAACACGTCCTTTAGCCGCTCGGCGTCGGTGGCCGCTTCGCCGGGCTTCGGGCTGCCGCCTGCTTTGGGTTTGCCTTCTTTGGCCTCCATTTCGTCGGTCATTTCGTTGAGCCGCGCGTTCTCGCGCCGGGCGTAAAGCTGCCGCCGCGCCGCGCGCTTCAAGCGGCGGGTGTCGTAGGTGAACAGCAGATAAAGGCCCACGGCGAGAAAGCACGGCACGACGATCATCGCGGCCTGGATCATGAGCCAGGTGAAGAGCGGGGAGCGGCGCAAGAAAGCGTCCATGCCCGGCGAGTGCTCGGCCCACGTTCGCAGCAGGGGGAACGTCAGCCAATCGAGCGCGGCGTGAACCGTGGCATTTTTCTCGGCCCATTTCGCCAGTCCACCGACGGCCATGAACGCCGCCAGCACCAGGAGAAAGAACGTGGCTTCGGCGTCGGAGTTTTTAGGGGTGGTGTTGGAACGGGTAGGGGTAGCCATGAAGAAAAGGGGAGGGGAGGGGTTGGAAGGAAATGAAAGGAGATTACGCGCTGAATACGCGCATCAACTTCTCGGGGCTGGTGGGTGGTGGTGCCGCGTGCTCGCGGGACGCTTCGTTGGTGGGGTCAACGTGCTGCAAGCCGTGTTGGACCAGCTCCGCATCACGCAAGTCGAGAATCAGGTTGCGCCGCCGCGCCATAAGCACGGCGAACTGCAAAAGCATCACCGCCGCCACGCTCCACAGGTACAGGCCGAAAGGGTAGGAAACTCGCGCCAGGATGAGCAGCGCGCCGATGACGGCCACCGCCCCCGGTTCGATCAAGTAGGAGCGGTAAGCCGGGGACAAAAAGCGTGGGAAGCCGATGAATTGGCTATGCACGAACTCCCGCCGCTTCTCCCGTCGCCAGCGTCGTGCCACGGCCACCGCGTAGGCACCCAAGGAAAACACGCTCAGCAGAAAGAACAGGCCGGGGCCTCGCGTGCGCCCATCGCGCCCCATCGCGTCCACGAAACCGAGGTTTTCGGAAAGGGGATCAAAAGCGGCGTAAAACAAAGAGCCGACGAAAAGGCCAAGCAGCAACCGGATCAACCGGGCGTAGCGTGCGCCTTTGTTGGTGCGGGTGAGCATCGCCACCGGCAACTCGTAGGTGTGCAGTGTGACAAGGATAAGTGCCTGCACGATCCCGAGGCCGCCGCCCGCCAGCTTCGCAGCGTTTCCGGCCATGTATCCTACGTTGGGTTTTTCAAAGTCGTCCATGTGGCCCATGAATTTCTCAAGTTTTCGGGGTGCGTAGCTGGTGGTAGGCGATAGGCAGCCACACGCGATTTGCCGGGGGAAATTGCCGCCCGCCGCCGAAGAGAATGGCCGTGACAACGTGGTGGTAGTCCGGCCCGCCTTTGGCAAGGGTCATGAACTCGCGCGGGGACACTTCAAAGTCCATCTGCTCGCTGTAACTCAAACCCGCGCTGGCGTTGCCGTTGCGCCCGTTGCCGCCCTGGGCCTGCCCGTACTCTAGGCCGATGTTGGTGCTGCTGCTGTTTCGCCGGAGGAGCACACGCGCAATCGTCTCGGCGGTCCACTGGTTTGTCACCGGGCAAGCGTTCTGGTGGAACACCTTGGTTTGCAGGTTGCCTAGCAAGCTGTCCACGCGCGCCTTGCCGCGCCCGTCGCCGCCAAGCTCGGCGTACAGGTTAGGCAGGTTTTGGGTCAGGTACACCGTGGACACCCGCGCGGCCCGCGCCGTGGTCTGAAAGATCGCGTCCGCCGACGTGACGAAAAGCTGGGCCTCGTCCGCGAACAAAAAGAGGGGCCGCGTGCGCTCGCTGCTCACCCGCCGCTCGGCGGCACGCTGGAACAGGTATTTCCAAACCACCGCCGCCATGCGCCCGGCTTCGTGGAAAGCCTTCACCGGCAAATCCACGATGATAATTTTGCCCGCGAACGCATCCTCCGGGGTGACGGTCGTTGCCTTGGTGAACAGGTCTCGCAACGCGCCGCGCTGGAAGGGGCTAATGACAGCGGTGATGCTCATGAGCACGCCGCTTTTTTGGCGGTCGGCCATCGGCTGCCATTCGCGTTCAAAGTAGCTGCGCACGGCAACCAGGTCTTCCCGATCCGCGTCGGTCGTGCCCGCGCGTTCCGCCGCTTGGTTGACTAACTGCTGGTAAGTTTCCGTGGGTCCGGTGAGGACTTCGTAAAGCCGGTGCATGGTGATGGACAAGCCTGCCAACCGGCAAAGCTCCATCGCGTTCTCCAGGGCGTGCCGCGCGGCCTTTTCCCACGTGTCGTCTTCGTTGTTCTTGGCGGCACCGCCGACTTCCGCCATCTGCATGAGCACTTCCACCGCGTTCATCGCCAGCCCGCCGCCGACTCCGCCACGGCTGATTTCGTAGTCCAGAAAATTGAATCCCAGTCCGCGTCCTGGTCCGAACCGGATCACGTCGCCCGCGCGGCCTTCCTCCTGGGCGTAGCGTTCCCACAGGTCCGGCTCATCGGCCTTGGCACAGAGCACCAACCCGCCGTACCCGGCGCGCAACATGGCCCGCGCGGTCGCCCGGCCCGTGCCGCTGGTTTTGCCGCTGCCGGTGGCTCCGCTGACAAACAAGCCTTCAAAGGAGTGGCCGAACGTCCACGGCACGCGAATGATCTTTCCTCGGGTGTCCGCGCTCTCGAAGTGCAAAAGCGGCTGGCTCAAGGGCCATGCGCGCGCGTCCACTGCTGGCGTCGGCAACGCCGCGCCGGTCACTAAAGCCTGGGCGGGTGCGCCGCCGCCGTTTTGGAGCAGTTGCACGAAATCCACCTTTCGCGCCTTCTTCCCACTACCGAGCATTTCTGAAAACCAGCCCATCGTGACGTGTATAAAAAAAAGATTTCTGGCCGCTTGGGTTAAAAGTGCGCCAGCGCGTAGCCGATGACGATGCCCGCCAACAGCCAACCTGCCGTTGTCCACCGTCCACCGGCTTGGCTGGCTACCTGGTCACTCAAGACGTTCAACCCTTCGGCTAACCCTGTGAGGGCCTGCCGCACGGCAGCGGTGATTTCCTCCGGGGTGGCCGCTGGCCGTGCGCCCGCGACAGCGGCGGTCGCGGTCGTGGTCGTGGTGGCCGTCGTGAATTTGGCGGCGTGGTCGGCTACATCCTGCGCTGCGGACAGGTTGGCGCGTAACAACGCCACCGCCAGCAAAGCAAACTGTACCGTCGAGCTATCCGGCGTGCCGTGAGCGAACGTGTAGTAGGCGCGCACGATGCGTTCACGCTCCTGGGGGTCGGTGGCCTGCGCCGCCAGAAAGCGCAGCTCCGCCGGCAGCGTGCCGCTGGCGTCATCTGCCGGCGTCGGCGTGGGTGCGGCGTCTGTGGTGGCCGTCGTCGAAGCGTTGCGCTGCATTGGCTACAGGTCGAGCGGATCGGCAAACTCGTCGTAGGCCGCGCCCTGGGCGGCGGCGGGTTCGTGCGCGCGCTCCAGCCGGTGCTGGATCAACTTCGCGTCGGGCACGATCAAGGCGGCGTGTTGTTCCCACTGCGCCCACGCCTGGTTGATGAAATAATCAAGGTCCAGCCGGGAGTCCGTGCCGACGTGCTGGCGCGCTTCGGAGAGCGACAACCGCCGCCGCAACTTGCTCTCGGCCTGCGCCACCTCGCGTAACGACAAGGACGACAGCGCGGGCAGGATCACGGTCGGCGCGCCTAGCTCGGCCAAAGCCTTCCCCGCTGGGCTGCCCGCGAACCGGGCCGACGAAAAGCGGGCGTCGTTCTGCACCACGATAAAATCGACTTGGTTCTTGAGCGTCGTGAACACGGCGCGAAAGGACGCTTCCGCCGTTGGATCGGGCGAGGAAAAAAGCAGCACGGTCATCCGCACCCCGCGCTCGGCAAAACCCGTGAGCACTTGGCGGCGTTTCAGGTGGTCCAGGATGGTTTCAGTGGAACCAGCGGGAAAGTCCGCCAGACACACGGGCGCGCTGTCGGCGTGGCGAAAGATTTGGTCCAGGCTTTCCGGGCTGGTAAGGGGGAAGTGCGCCACGTCCGGGAACGCGCTGGAAAAGGAGCGGTGTTCGGGGTCGGCGTCCACGCCGTCCCAAGTCACCCCAGCAAAGTCGAGGTAACTGGCGAGGGATTGGATCGCCGTGCTTTTGCCGACGCGCCCGGTGCTTTGGAGCGCACAGATGAACCGGGTTTTGCAGAGCGAAGGGGAGGGGGCGTCGCTGGCGGGTGCTTTCGTGCGGCTGGCTTTGTCGGTCATGGCGGAAAGGGGAGGAATTTTAGGAGTGTCGGCGCGGGCTTGGCCTGCGTCCTCCTGGCGGCGCGGCGGTCGGTCGGGTGAAGTGGAAAAAGCAGGCGTGGGCGGAGTGCCCGCGCCTTCAAAGCCATGCACGCTTGAAGGGGCTGATTACGCAGGCCCCGCGTGTCGAAAAAAGAATGGCTTTTTGAGTCGTCGTTAATGTCCGGTTCCCGGCCTGTTTTGTCCAGAGCGGGCGGGCAAATTTCCCCTGGTTTTGCCGCCGTTTCTTTCTGCCCGTCGCCGTGGAATTTAGGTGGGGCAAACCCGTCTCCTTCCAAGCGCGCCACCAGAAATTTATCAGGGAATTTTGCGCTTCCGCATTTTGAAGGGGTTCTCCGCGTCCGGGTCCACCGGCGTCTGCTCGTCCCCCAAAGCCAGCGGGTCGTTGAACTGCAAATCCTCGTCGGAAAAGCCGCTGGGCCGTTCGGCCTTGGGGATGAACACGTACTTCTTGGCTTCGGCTCCCGGTGCCGCCGCTGCGCCGGTCGCGGCGGTGGTGGCCGTCGTGGTCGCGGCGGTCGGCAACGGGGCAAAGCCGAGGGGCCGGGGCCGCGCCAGATGACGGCCAAAAAACTTCTGCACGGCGGAAAAATGGATCTTCAACCCGTGGGCTTTTTCCAGTTCGGCGGCGATGCCCTGCCACGTTTCACGTCGCGCTCGGCGCTGGGCAATCTCGTCAAAGTGCGGCTCTAAACTGCTGCGAAAAGGCTTGCCGGGCATGGTGCCGACACTTTCCTGCTGTGCGCCATTCTTAGCCAGTTTTTTCCGCTCCTAGCCACTATTTTAGCTACTCCTAGCCGCTGTTTGCCAGTCATAGACGCTACGTACTGCCGAAACTGGCTAGAAGTGGAAAAGAGTGACTAGAAAAAGCGGGTTTACGGCGGGATTTCGGGGCTTTAAGGCTTCCTTAAACGTATTATGTCTCTACTCATAATTTCTGCTCTCACTTCCCCTGCCTCCAACCCCTCTTTCACCTACATCTTCCCTCAATTTCGCCCCTCCCTTTCACTCTCTCCACTTTCAACCCGTCTTCCCCCTTCAACTCAACTCTCCCCTAAGTTTCATCCTCCTTCACCCTCACTGCCCCTTTCACTCTCCCTCCACCTTCATTTTCCTTCACCTCCATCTTTCCTTTCACCTTCGCCTCCACCCTTTCACCTTCAAATTTTTCTCCTCCCCTTGCCCCTGTTCCCTGCACCTAATCTTCCTCCGCCCTCCTATCCTCCTTTGCCTTCTCTGCTCCCATCCCCGCCACCCTGAAAATCGCCCCCCCCCGTTGCCTCTCTCTCTCTCTCTCTCTCTCTCTCGGTGCTCCTTTTGTTTCTCCCGCTCCAGGTGTTTCTCGCCTTGCTTCTGAAACTCGTGCATCTGAACCAGCATTTCCTCGGCGGCTGGTAACATCTCGTGTTCCGCTCCTCCATGCTTCAAGCGTTCAATCAGTGCCTTTTGTTTGGCGATGCGCTCCTCTCCCTCGGTGACGTGCCTTTGGGTTTGTTCCAACGGTGTTTCCTGGGCCTCCATTGAACCGAGCCTAGCAGGTGGCTCCGTTCCTGGGCAAACCAATCGCAGGAGAGCTTGCAGCCGAAAGGCGGAGGGCATACGCTCCTGCACCGTGAAACCGTCCAAAGCCGCCCCTAAAAAACTCGTGGCTAAGGCCAGCGCCAAACCTCGCCCGGCTGCCAAGGTCAAGCCGCGCCGCCAGATGACCGTCGCCCTGGCCGAAAAGTATGCGATTGGCAGCAAGGATGGACGCAAGATTGATTCCGTCGCCCTGCTTCGCTCCCTGCGTTAAACAAGGCCGGTGATCTACTACGCGGACACCTCCTGGTGGTTGAATTTTCACATCCGTGACGATGCTCACCACCAAGCCGCCGTGGACCTCTTTGTCCGCGATGAAGATGCTCAGGTGCTCTGGACCCCTTGGCAGCGGGTGGAAGTCTTCAACGGCTTTCATCAACTGGAACGAAAAGGCGATTTGGAGTCCGGCGATGCCAAGCGCGTAATCCGCCGCCTGGAAATGGAAGTGCGCCTGGGCTACTGGCCGCACCGGGAGTTTAGCTGGACGGACGCGGCGCGCCGTGCCTGCCAACTTGCCGAGCAGCACGGCCCGGCCCTGCCGATCCGGGGCATGGACCTTTTTCATGTGGCCGTCGCGCTGACCGTGCGCGCCCCGGCTTTCCTCTCCTTCGACACGGACCAGATTGCCCTGGCTCAAGCGGTGGGCCTCGACGTGTCCTAGCGCCATCGCAAAAGCCGCGCCCCAAACTCCCTGCCCGATCTGCCAGCGGAAATCGGCTTGGGTGGAAGCTTGGCCGTGGCGCTGGCAATCGGGAGCCTTTTCGCGCTATCTTCAAAGCGTGTTCACGATGGCAAAAATCCGGGATGGATCGACCTACCTGGGCAACCATCTTTGCGCGAACGATTACTACTCGGAAGATGAAAAGGTGTCCGGTGTCTGGCAAGGCGAACTGGCGCGGGCCTGGGGCATCGAGGGGCAACGCATCGAGGCGGGCGACACGCGCTTTGAGAACCTGCGCGTGGGCCTGACGCCAGACGGGGAAGAAAAGCTCACGCAACGCGGTGGCGGCGAGGTGCGCTTCTACGACTTTCAGTGCGCGGCCTCCAAGAGCGTGTCCGTCCAGTCCATGCTCGATGCCCGATTAGCGGAGGCGCACGAGCGCGCCGCCAAGGTGGCGTTCTCGGAACTCGAACGCTTTGCCGCCCGGCAGGTGCAGGGCAAAGCGGCCGTCACCCTGCGCCAGCGCGAGGAAACGGGCCAAGTCTGTGCCGCCGTGTTCCGCCATGACGCCAGCCGCGAACTCGACCCCCAGCTTCATTCCCATCATGTCGTCGCCAACGTCACTCTGGGGCGCGACGGCAAACGCTACTCGCTGGAAACGCGCGAGATGGTCGAAGCCATCCGCTACGCCGGCAAAGCCTACCAGAACGAGCTGGCCAAAGGCTGCCGCGCCCTGGGTTACGAGCTGGTCGAACGCCGCCACGAACGCACGGGCGAAATCGAGGGTTTCGAGCTGGCCGGGGTCAGCCCGGAAATCTGCCGCCGCTACAGTCAACGCCGCGCACAGGTGGAAGTGGCGATGGCCGCGTTTGAAAAGGAGAAAGGCCGCGCGCCTTCCTCAGCCGAGATCGCGGTGATGACGCGCCAGACGCGCAGCCACAAGCTCAAGGAAATCACCACCCCAGAAGTTCGGGCCGCGCAGCTCGCCCGGCTTTCGGGGCCGGAACGCGCGGGCCTGGAAAGCCTGGTTGCACAGGCGCGCGGGCGCGGGCCTTTGGCTCCTCTGACTCCTGCACCTTCGGCGGAAGCCGCCCGGCTCGTCGAAAACGCGCTGGCGCATCGTTTCGAGCGCGTGAGCACGGCCAAGGGGTATGAAGTCCTGGCCGACGCCCTCAACGCTCGCCTGGGCCATGTGGACACCGCTCAACTCGTCGCCGCCCTGGGCAAACAGGCCGTGCGCCTTTCCCCGGCGGCGGAAGCCGGTGCCCACCGCGCCGAATGGACGACACGCGAGAACCTTTCCCGTGAACGCTGGTCGGTCGGCTTCGTGGACGCGGGACGGGGTGCCTGCGCGCCGCTGCGAACTTCCGCGGTGCTCCAGCCCGGCGCGGGTCTGGACAAGCTGGCCGCTGAACAACGTGAGGCAGTGGAGTTCGTTTGTTCAACGAAAGACAAGGTCGTGGCCGTGCGCGGCGTGGCTGGGGCCGGAAAAACCACCACGCTCAAGGAAATGGATCGCCAGTTGGAAGATTCGGGCGCACGGCTGCTTTATTTGGCTCCCACGCGCGGCGCGGTGGACGTGCTCAAAAAGGAAGGCTTCGCCAAAGCCACCACGGTCTCCGATTATCTGACGCGCTCCGAGCATGGTAAGGACGATCCCTCCTGGCGCGGCGCGGTCCTGGTGGTGGACGAAGCGGGGTTGCAATCCACGAAGCAGGGAAGCGAGGTTTTGCGGCTGGCGGAACGCCACGGCAACCGGGTCGTGTTCGTGGGCGACACCCGCCAGCACGCCAGCGTGGAAGCGGGCGATTTCCTGCGGATTCTGGAAACTCACTCCAAGCTGGAAAGCCGGGAGCTAAAGGACGTGCGCCGCCAGACGCAGGCCGATTACAACTTGGCCGTGCGCGCGATGGCGCAAGGCCAAGCAGCGGCGGGTTTCGAGCAACTGGATCGCCTCGGCTGGATCAAGGAAGGGCAGGCGAACTACCTGAGCCAAGCGGCGGCGGATTACACGCGCCGGGTGCTCGCCGGTCAAGACGTGCTGGGCGTGGCCCCGACCTGGGCGGAAAACCATGTGATGACGGGTGAAGTCCGCGCGGGCCTGCGCGCCGCTGGCAAGCTGGGCGAGGAAAAGAACCTGGTTGTCCATGAACCGACGCAATGGACGGGCGCGCAACGCGCCGATGTGGGCCTTTACCAGCCCGGCATGATCGTTTCCTTCCGGCAGGACGGCGCGGGGGCCAAACGCGGCCAGAGCGTGCTTGTGGAGGCCGTGGAAGGCGGACAGGTGCGCTTGAGCAATGGCGCAACGCTCGCCTTGGGCAAGGCGGATCGCTTCGACGTGGCCCGGCCTCGTGAAATGGCGGTGGCCGTGGGCGACAAGCTACTCATGCGGGCGAACAGCCAAGATAAGAAACTCGTCAACGGAGCCGTGCTGACAGTCGCCAGCGTCGGCAAAAATGGGAGGATTGCTACCGTCGAGGGTCCGACGATCCCGGCGGAGTTCCGGGCGTTCTCCCATGGCTACGTGGTCACCAGCCACAAGGCACAGGGGCGCACGCATGACGTGGTGGTCGGCGCGATGGCGCAAGCCAACGCACAAACCTTTTACGTCACGGCCTCCCGTGGCCGGAAGGAGTGCGCGCTCTACACGCCTGACAAGGCAGCGCTGACCGAACGGCTGCCCCGCTCGGGCGAGCGCCGCGCGGCCCTGGATGCGCTCAAAGCTGAACGAAGCAACCAAACAAAAGCTCTCTCCCCCGGCATCCTGGTCCGGGCAAAAGCTTGGATGGAAATGAAACTCGAACAAGCGGTGGAACGCATCGGCGGCGGCAGAAGCAGTGCGGACAAAACGCGGCCCGCCGAAAAGACGGTGGACCGCGAAACGGCGGTGGTGACCCCGCGCAAGGTCGCCGCGCCGGTGCTTCCGGCCAAACGCGGGCGCGAGCGGGACGTGGGCCTGGATCGCTGATTTTCGGCGCGGATGCCAACCGGGGAAATTGTCAGTTTGATGAACGATCCTCGCCGTTGGAAACGGCTGCGGGGATTTTGCGCTTTGTGGGCCAATGGGGCCGTTGCTCTCCAGCGTGGATCTAGAAAAGACGCGCTCCAAACTCTCCTCTTCCGCCGTTACGAAGCGGGCGCGCGATGCGACGAGGTGTATGTCACGAACTCATCTCGCTGGGCGCTTTTGGCACTTTGTTTTTTGAGACGAGTTTTTGGCACAGCGCACCGCTTGTACCATCCTTTTTCGCCTAAATGGCGCATCCTCGGATCAAATAAAGGAGGTTTTTCTGACGAGCACTAGCCATGACTACACCGTCTCACCAACATCTGTTTCTTGAGACTGTGCCTCCACACTTTTTGATCGGGCTGTCGCTGGGGTGCGCTGTTGTGTCAGGCACCGTGGACTAAAGGCTGCTGACAACTTCAGGGAGCCACTGCTGAGGGGGCGCTGTCAAAATGTGTTGAAGCGCACGGTGACGCCTACGGTGCTGAGCTTGCGAGATACTTGCGCCAGTTTGCGACTTGGGCAGGCGAAAGATCGGAGGCCTCAGCGGTGCCGACCGGGTTTAAGAACACCGCTGTTTTTCCGTGGGTGAGAGTGAAACGCAAATCGGTGGGGTCGGGGCTGCCGAGTTTTTCGCTTGGTTGCAGTTGAAGGTATGGGCAAGCGGCAGCCGTAGCAGTTCGTAAAACCAAGATTTCGCCCCGCACGTCGCCCACCCAATCTTTTCCATCGGCTGAGTAAGAGCCAGCGGCAACTCCATGGTAGAGGATGAGTTGATCAGGCAAACAAATCTGCTGGGCACTAGAGAGCCAATGATCGGAAAGTCGTTCGGCGACCACCTCGCTTGCAGCAGGCGAGTCCGCGCGAAGCGAAGCCGTGCCCGAGAGTGCTGTGCACACACAAAGGGTTAGCGATAGAAGCAAAGAATCAAAGGTCTTCATGGTCGTTCAAGTTCAGGCGATCTAAAATGAGAGCTTAGCATTCAACCCACGACTTCGTGCCATGTTCCGGTTTAGGCAATCGCTTGCACCATGGAGGCAACGAGACCGAGTAGCGGATGAGCCAAGAGTGTTTGATTGTTCAATTGCCAAGGATGTCTTACCGGGCTTTAGAGAAGGGGAAGCTACCAATGTGGAATCATGGTCAGATTTTCGCCAGCCATGGTGACAGGAGGCCGGTTTGGTACACCGAGGGTGACCGTCACGTGACCCCCGTAGGTAATTACGTGCGTCCCCTTGTCCAATGTCGCGCTCCCCGTCGCATCAATGACCATTGTACGGCCTTCAATGGTCCCGGCGGGCAGGATGACCACCGTGACACCGTCAAACTGAAATTCCCAACTCTTTGCCGGAGGAGAGGGCGGATTGGTCCCCACGTTGGCCTCCCCAGATTGGGAGGTGCCGCTCGAAGCGGGCGCAGTCAGGCTAGGCATTGGAGCAGGAACTGCCTCGGTAGGGGCCGGGGTGGCACCGGTCGCGCCGGTCTGGGGGGTCGGGCGCACAAAGGTTGGCTCCGGTCCTGGCGGCGTTGCGGTGGCATGCACGGGCCGGAAGAGGACGGCAGAAGCTAAGAGGAACGAAACGGTAGAGCCGAGAGCGTGATGAGACCGCTTTGAAGCGTGTTGTTTGATCATGAGAATGCGTTTTCTGAGTTGACCGACTGATCCGATGACCGCGAGGACAGCCAGCGAGGTTTGTTGCGACCCGCCGGTAGCACGAAGCACGCACAGCAGCGTCTCTCCATAGGCGAGATTGGAGGATGCTCCGAGCGAGGTGATAGCGGCTTCGTCCGCCGCTTCCTCGCGGAATTGCGTCCACCCGCGCAGGGCGAGGTGCGCGGCGGGATTAAACCAGTGCAACGCGCATACCAAGGTGAAAAGGAAGGTGCAGGGCATGTCCCACGCACGCACATGCGCCAGTTCGTGGAACAACACGCCGCGCAACTGCTCGCGGGATAAAGAGGCGACCAACGTAACGGGCAGCAAAATGCGCGGATGCCGCCACCCCAGGACCAGCGGAGCAGGCACGCGCTCCGACACCACCAAGCCAACGCGAGCGGTTACCCCAGCTTCCGTCTGGCATTCCTCCAAGACGTGGAGCAACGCTGGCTCGGTGCAGAGGGGCAAACCGCGAAAGCGGAGTAACGCAGTGTAGGTTCTCGCCAGCGTATTGAGCAGATAGAGGGCGGAACCGCTCAAAGCGATCACCAAAGCCCACGACACGTGGGCGTGCGGCATCGGCATGATGTTGGCAACCCACTCAGCAGGATGCTTCGTCACCTTTACCGACAAAGCAACGGTTCCGGGTGACTCAACGGACCGCGTTGCGGCGGACTTGGCCGCCGACAGTACCGGCAGCGGCACCGTCATCAGAAAAGCCAGTGGCACCAGCAGCCACCAGGATCGCCGCACGCGCGCGCCGATCCTGGCCGCAAACAATCGGTCCAACGACGCGACTGCCACGAGCATCAACGACCCGCGCCCAGTGAGTTCGAGCAGCGTGTTCATTTGCCGGGCTGCTGGTCGCGCAGGAGTTGTTCGAGCGATGCCAATTCCTGCTTGGTGAGGCGGCGAGAACGGGCAAAATGCGCGAGCAAGGGCGAGAGCGAACCATCAAAGACCCGCTCCAACAAAGAGTCCGCTGCGGCAGCGCGGCATTTCGCCTCGCTGACCACCGCCGAGTACAGGTAGGACCGACCGATCTGTTCATAGCGCAACGCGCCCTTGGTAACTAGGCGGCTGAGCATGGTCTTGACCGTGGTGACGCTCCAAGTCGTGCTCCGGGCCAGCGTCTGGATAACATCCTGTGCCAGCAGAGGGGCAGGCCCTTTCCAGACGACCTTCATCACTTCCCACTCGGCTTCGGAGATGCGCGGCGCTTCTTTCATCTACATCCGTAGTCGCACAAGTGACTACGGATGTAAACAACAATCTTCGAACTTTTAGACTAGCTTGATTTCAGGAGAAGCGAGCCGTCTCACAAAACACTGGTTTTTTTGATGTATAATCCTGAATTTACAAGGGTTCTGCAACGTCGATGAGACG
Organism: uncultured Chthoniobacterales bacterium; assembly: GCA_964242205.1. GTDB lineage: Bacteria > Verrucomicrobiota > Verrucomicrobiia > Chthoniobacterales > SZAS-18 > CAHJWO01. The sequence continues at coordinate 8,242 of CAXTBX010000049.1, read as the reverse complement.
GGGTGGTCTCAAAAGCCCGTCTCATAAATCAGCGTCTCAAATCTCGCATTTGAGATGAGTTCATGAGACCTGGCACTGGTGCCGTTTGAGGAGGTTTTGCCTGAGGTGAAATTGCCCCTCATGGAGCGGGCCATTCCGGTGGCGAAAAGGGCGATTCCACGGAACAGGGAACGCGTCACCCCTATGTCCAAGTGAGGATGCGCTTTACCTGAGTGGGATGCCATTTGGCAGCGGTGCGTGGCCGTAAAGCCGGGTTCTGCTCGGCACGGGCGTTCAACTCGGCGGCGATGGCCGCCAAGCTCAGCCGCTCGCCGCCGATGGGCTTGCGCCGGAGGTGCCTTACCAAGTTCACCACCGAGCTTTCGCGCTCGGCGTGGGCCGGGTGCTCGCCGTAGCGTTTGCGCCCCTCGCACCGGCCCGCCTTCTGGCGCTTGGCCTCGCGCGCCTTGCGCAGCTTGATGACCAACCGCTCTTTTTCGAGCTGGTTGAACACTCCTTGGATCTGGAGCAATGCCTTACGGGTCGGATCGGAGAGGAAGGCATCGCAGACGTTCTCGCCTGTGTTGGCGGCAAAGAGCAGCACGCCTGAGTCGATGCATCGTTTGATAAGCACGGACTGGATGATCACGTCACGTGCCAGACGGTCGAGTGACTCGATGACGACCACAGCGACAGGCTGGATCGGCGCGGCAGCTTCAACTTTAGTGCTTCCCGCCCCCTCCCCTGCCCTGCTCTGGCTGATGCTCTGGCCAATGTCCAAGATCATGCGTTCCCACTCGGGCCGGTCGGCCTCGGTGCCAGTGTGGGCGTCCCGGTAAACAGCTGACACTTGGCGGCGGTGTTCCTTGGCCCACGCGCGGCAAGCAGCTTCCTGGCGCTCGAAGCCATGCCGGTGCTCCAAAGCCTGTCCCTGGCTGGAAACCCGCAAGTACGCCACAGCCACCACGTTCACAGGCAGCTTCTCGGCTGTTTTTCTTCCGCTCACTTGCTCATTATAAGCAGGTTATTCGCTTTATTGCACACAAATTCCAGATGAATAGGTGTTCAACCCTAATCTTGACGCAGATTTCCATGCATACACCACCTGTAGAGTATCTTATGAGTTTTAAATAACCAGCATTCCGCAAATCTGTGAAAGCGGATGATCAGCCTACTTTGTAGCGTCCTCCAGGTCGAGCGCGTTGGTGGCCGCTGTTACCCGCAGGCTGCGTCCATGGAGGCCGAAAGAAAATACTCCGTCGCGCTACATTTGTAGTAGACACGGACACTACAAGCGTAGTATTTAGGACACATGAAGCAAAGTGGCGTTCCTCGTATCTCTGAAGCCGAGTGGGAAATCCTGAGTATCCTCTGGAGAAAAGCTCCCCTCACCGCCGCGCAGGTCTTCGCCGCACGGCCCGACCCGGCGTGGAAGCTCAACACGGTGCGCACGTTCCTCGCCCGCCTGGAGAAAAAAGGCGCCATCCGCGCGGAGGAGAATTTGCAGGCGGCCAAGCAGTTCTGGCCGACCGTCAGCCGGGAGGCGTGCGTGCGCCAGGAAAGCGACTCCTTCCTGGCGCGCGTCTTCGAGGGCGGTGCGGCAGCGCTGCTGCTCCACTTCGCCAAGAGCAAGCGGCTGAGCGCCTCGGAGCTATCCGAACTCGAAAACATCCTGGCCCAGAAGCGAAAGGAGAAAAGGTAAGATGAGCGACGTTAATCCTCTCGTCCCTTTGCTCACCGCCGCGTTCCGCACCGTCCTGCAAGCCTCCTGGCAGGGAGCTTTGGCCATCGTGTTGGTGTTGATCGTCCGTCGGGCACTCGGCACCCGGGTACCCGCGCGCTGGCACTATCTGCTCTGGTTCCTGGTGCTGGTGCGCCTTCTCGCGCCTACCTCTATGCTTCCCCGCAGTCCTGCCAGCTTGGAGAACATCCCGGCGGTGGCCCGTCCTTTCGACCGCCAGCGGCTGCCCTCGGCGGATCAGGAAGCCCTTGGAAGAGTTATCGTGGTACTGCCGCCCACTCTGCCCGCGTCACCTCGCGTCACGTCGCCCCAACCACCTGCGGTGGCGGTTCCCGCCGCGATCCGTTTTCCCTGGTCGTGGCAGGCGTTTGCCGCGCTGGCGTGGCTCGTCGGGGTTGTCTCCCTCGGATTCTGGTTGGTGGCTTGCTCGCTGAGTCTTCGCCGCCGGGTGCATCGGGAAACGGTTCCGGCAAAGGCCGAACTCTCGGCACTCTGGCAAACGTGCTGCCAGCGTTGGCTGCGTCGGCCCGCCCCACCGGTGCTGACGGCGGCTTGGGTACAGTCACCGGCTCTGGTGGGATGGTGGCGGCCTACGCTGCTGCTTCCCCGGCAAACGGCGGACTCTTTCTCGACGCAGGATTGGGAACACGTCTTCGCCCACGAGATCGCCCACCTGCGCTGGCGCGACCACTGGACGCAGTTGCTCCTGCTGGCGGCGTGGTGCGTCCATTGGTTCAACCCGGTGGTTTGGCTGGGGCTGCGCCGCCTGCGCGCCGACCGCGAACTGGCCGCCGACGAATGGGTGCTGCGGCGTTTGCAGGACGACCGTGCGCTGGCTTACGGCGAGACGCTCTTCAAGACCCTGGCGCACCGCTCTCCGCGCCTCGCTTTCCAGCCGGGCATGGTCGGTATCAGCGAGGACGGCGCGCAGATGAAGCAACGTCTGCGGCGCATCGCAGCCTTTCTGCCGCAACGGCGGATCATTGGTTCACTCGTCGGATTCGCCGCTGTGCTCGCGCTGGGCAGCGTGGTGCTGGGGCAAAGCTCGCCCGCTCCATTGCTCACTCCGCCTCCCAAAGAGGCCATTGCTCATCCGACCGCCACGCCGAAAGACCCGGGCGCGAAGTCGGACAAAGCGGATGCCTCTCACCCTGACACCCACAAGCACTTCGTCAACGGAGGCCGGGTGTCGATGGCGGACGGCACGCCGCTCGGGCCCGACCCGATCATCGCTCACACGCATTACGTGAACGGGAACGTTAGCGGAGGAAGCGATGAGGTCGTGCAAGACGGATGGTTCTACTTGAACGTCCCGCACGACACCCCGGAGGATAAGCCTGCGCTGACCGTCGCAATTGAAAAGCGAGGCTGCGCGGTCGCTTTCGCGGGGCCGTTCCCCTTTGAGACCCTGAACAAACTCGACCGCTTGGAAATTAATCTGAAGCGCGGCTACAGCATCTCCGTGCAGATCGTAGACGAAGCGGGCCGACCCGTCCCTGGAGCGTTGTTGCGGCCGTACTATCCCGGCCCACCCATGGTCGAGTTGCCGGACATCCGCACCGATGCTGTTGGCAGCGCCACCATCGAGCACGTCGGCGAAGCGCCGTTGAGCCTCCGTTTCTCCGCCGATGGGTTCCAGTCCGATGAAGCAATGGCTATTGATGCTGATCCCGCACAGCCCTGCCGGTTCACCCTCAAGCCCATGCAGCCCCTGCGCGGAACGGTGACGGCGGCGGCCTCGGGCCAGGCGATTGCCGGAGCGGTCATCAAGCTGGGAGGTGTGCGCGGCCCGCACGACGAGGACCACACCGATCCCAAGAAAGCGCCCGTGCTGACAAGCGCCGACGCGCAAGGGCATTTTACCCTGGCCAGCCTGCGCCCGGACAGCCGCTATTACCTGTTTATCGAAGCGCCCGGCTACGGCGGCGCGTACCTGCGTGGAGTTACGCTCGCCCAGGGAGAGTTGAACGTCACGCTGGGGCCGGAACTGATGATCCGAGGCAAGATCATCCACGCGCCGCCCTCGGTGGTCCACATGGGTAAGGTGTACTTGCAGTATGGTCAAACGTTCAGCGTCGGCGAGAATAGGGCGGGCTCCACGGGAGAAAAAGTGGATCTCGAACCGGTCAACGGCGAGGCGGATTTTGCCATAGGTCCATTCTACAAGGTGTACGGCGAGCCCTTCGACCCCAAGAAAGCCTATGCTTGGAACTGGGACCGGAAGCCGATTGGTATTTACGTTGATACCTGGAGTCGCGCGGATTTCAGCATCGACGAATTACCGATTTCCAATTTTGTCTTCGATCTGGCGCGGAAGACGGATGACCGCAGCCCGCCGGAACCCGACGCGACAGCCAAACCAGCGGACCCAGAAGGCAGCGTAGCGCCAAAGAAAGAACTTTCAGTTACCGCGTCGCCCGCGCCTTCCCCGGCCAACGTTGCGGAGCCGACGCCTGCGCCGAAAGCGACAGTCATCGAGATCGAAGCCACGGCGTCTACAGAGGACGGCGCGCCGCTCGGCTTCAATTCGGCGGAGATTCATCCGTCCATGATCTTTGGCCCGAGTGGCGGGTACGGCGAGCAGTTCTTTCCATCCTTCAATTCAGACGGGACTTCCCCGGATGGACATTCCCTCATGCGCATTCCTTCCGACGCCAGCGATGTCGGCATCGCGGTGACCAAGGAAGGCTACGCGGCGGCTTTCGCGGGTCCGTTTTCACCTCCCCTGGAGGAAAAGCTCAAGGGGCTGCACTTCACCCTGAAGAAAGGCTTCACTACGGAAGTTCAAATGGTGGATGAAACAGGTCAACCCATCGCGGGAGCACGGTTGAAGTGCCGCTACTCAAAACCATTGTACCTTGATTTTGTCGAGACAGTCACGGACGACAAAGGGCGTGCTACCCTCGCTCACGTCGGCGCGGGATTGCTCGACCTGCTCGTCCGCGCGGACGGGTATCAAGCGGATGAAGTCGATGGAATTCAACTAGATCCCGTCAAGCCCTACCGCCGGATGTTGAAGAAGGCACAGCCGTTGGTCGGGTATGTCACCGCTTCGGATGGTCAGCCAATTGCCAAAGCGAAGATCAAGTTGGCGGGTGTACGCGGGCCTCACGAGGAAACCTACGCCGGTGCTCCATATGCTCCAGTCTGGGCACTGGCCGACGCGCAAGGCCGCTTCGTGCTGACGAGCCTGCGCCCGGATAGCCGCTACTTCTTTTTCGTCGATGCACCTGGTTTCGCCGGAAGATTGCTGAGTGGAATCAGGGATACGCAGTCCGAACTCAAGATCGTCCTCGGACCGGAGCTATTCGTGCGTGGAAAATTTCTCCACATTCCTACCGCCTCCATCAATGCTTATGACAACACTTTTGTCTTTGGCTACGATCAATTCTTCGACATCGAAGGCAAGTTCTGGACGGTAGGGCAGCAGGGGAGAGTAAATCCCAAAGATGGCGAGGCGGACTTCACGATCAAAGCTCTCTACGACAATGCCGTGGTCATCCGAGCTGAAGACAAGGAAATCAACCTGGAAGCTAAAGAATTGCCAAAATCGGACTTGGTTGTTGATCTCACGCCAGAGCCCACTCGCAACAGGAGTCGGACCCCGGCCCCCTCCGGCGTCGTGTACACCTTGGGCACTCCGGCCAAACATTGAAGAGACGCGGTTCGATGATCACCTCGTCTGTAAGCAACCAGCACGCGTCGGAGACCAGGGACGGCAAAATGCTGGTGGTTGGTATCTCCGCCTGTCAGCCTTTGATCAGTAAACCACTTTGAACGTCGGGCTGTCTGCGGGCCTGGTCCTGCGCCGGTCGTAGAGCCGGGTGGTGGCGATGTTGGCGTGGCCTAGCCATTCCTGCACCTTGGCAATGTCGGCCTCGTGGTCGAGCGCGTTGGTGGCAGCCGTCGCGCGCAGGCTGTGCGTGCAAAAGCCCGGCACGTCCACCCCTGCCGCTTTGGCGTAGTGGCGAACCACGCGCGTGTAGATCGCCCCGCAGGAAAGCCGTTTGTCGAGCTGCCCCTTGCCCGTGCGGTTGCGCTCCGGACGAAAGAGCGGCCCGTTCTGGTCCTCGCCGTGCCCCGCCGCCTCCAGGTAATCACTGATTTTTTCCAGTGAGGAAGCGTGGGCTGGGATGTAGCGTGTTTTGCTGCCTTTGCCGTGGACGCGCAGGTGAAGCACGCCCCGGCGCAAATGCAGGTCTTTCACCTTCAACTGGCACAACTCGTCACAGCGCAACCCGTGGAAAAGGAACGTGGCGAGGATCGCGCGGTCGCGTTTTCCTTTCAAGGTGTCTGCCGGTGGCGCGTTGAGCAACGCGCGGGCCTGGCCGTCACCGATGGCGGGCGTCTTGCCTTCCGCCGTCTCTGACTTAGGTCGCTTCACACCCAGCACAGGATTGTGGGTGACGGCGTTGGAATCGCATAAATGCGCGAACAACGAAGATAGCGCCGAGAGCTTGCGCCGGATCGTCGGCGCGGAAAGCCCGCGTCCCTCCAGGTCACGCCGCCACGCGATGAAATGGGCGCGGGTGACGATGCGGAACTCCTCTGGCCGTTGGATACCGACGAACGCCATGAAGTCAGCCACGTCGATCCGGTAGGCACGCCGCGTCCTTGGATTGTCGATGTTGGCGAACCACTCCAACTCCGCCGGCATCTCGGCCAGCCCCTGGAACTCGGGGGCGGTCAGCGCCCGCAAACTGGTCGGCGGGACGGTCAAAGCGGCGGAAGCGTCGTTTTCGTCAGTTTGGCTCATGGGCGAGGTCAGGTGTTGATAAAAACCCTTATCAACACTTGGCCGGAAGACAAGTGAAATGGGAAAATTGACAGGAAAGAGGTTTACGCTTTGGGAATGGGATCTAGTGGCGTAAAATCCCATCGCATGAAAACACGGATCACAGTGGACACGGGCGGGCGCGTGCTCATCCCCAAGGAACTACGCGACCGGCTGGGCCTGGGGCCGGGCGACGTGCTCGAACTCTCCGAAGCCAAGGAACAAATCACCCTCAAACCCGTGCGCCAGACGCTACCGCTTGAAAAGCGGCATGGGTTCTGGGTTTACACCGGCCAAGCGCAGGCAGGGGCCGGGACAGGCGAGGAGCTGGTTGACGACGACCGGGAGGCACGTGCCGCCGCGTTGCTGACGGGTGGAACGCCAAAGGGAGAAGAAAAACCATGAAGGCGTTCTTCGACAGCTCCGTGCTCGTGGCCGCGTTCTACCAGGCGCACGTCCACCACGAGGCGAGCCTGGCGGCCATCGCCACGGCCAGCAAGAAGACGGCGTTCTGCGCGGCGCACACGCTGGCGGAAGTGTACTCGGTGATGACCCGGCTGCCGGTGCGTCCGCGCATCAGTCCCGACCAAGGGCTGCTGTTTGTCGAGTCGATCCGCGAGCGGTTTACCGTGGTGGCACTCGCGGAGAAAGAGTATTTCGAGGTCATCGCTGCCGCTGCCGAGCGTGGCATCGGAGGCGGCAAGATCTACGACGCACTGATTTTGCGTTGTGCCGAAAAATCGAAGGCAGAAGCCGTCTTCACTTGGAACCTGGATGACTTCCGCGCGCTGGCACTTAGTGAACTGGCAGAACGGATCAGAATCCCCTGATGCCACTTCTGGCGCGTCTCACGAACTCAGTGCACTGAGACGTTGATTTGCGAGACGAGTTTTTGAGACTACCGCCCTTTGACGATCATGCAAACTTCATGAGCACAGCCCCTTAAAAACAAAATACGAGTGTTTTCCGAGACAGAGATTTTGGCTTTTACAACGCCGCCTCGTCTCGCATTATTGGAGTACAGATAGCTTGCCAAATAATCATGAAAACTCTTTGTTTTGCGCTCGTCTTTTTAACGGGTTCATACTGCTATGCTCAATACGCTCCTGACACGAGTAATTTTGAGGGTAGCGTCTCGGCGATGGCAGCGAAATTTAGTGATGTTTATATCGTCAACCACGACGCTATTGACCACTTTATCATAGGCTCTAACGCGGAAGAAGATTTCAAGAAAAGAAACATCGAAGAAATTCGATTTATCCTCCCTGATGGTTTTATAAAAGTGTTTTCTTTCCTTCCGCACCCAGCCCGGAAAATTGAAAGCATCGAACCCACAGGACTGACAACTTCGGTCATTCATTACAAGGATTCATCGGCTTCGATTGTAGAAATGCTGTTCTGTCCCGGGCATCCGATTGCATACCAAATCATGTACAAGAAAACTATTTGATGAGACGCGAAGCAGGCGTCTTATAACAACCGAACCGTGCGTAGCTGGAAGTCGGTGATTTTATCTCAAAAAACAGAGACTTCTAGAGGTCGCTAAGTTTAGAAGCATCGTCTCAAATTGCCTAAAAAGCTGTTCAAACAAAATTACTTCCTGACCCGATAGCCCACACCTCGTACGGTTTCGATGAGTGGGATGCTCGTTTGGGTTTCCAAGCGTTTGCGGAGCTTGGCGATGTGTTGATCTAACGTAAGCGGAACGCCGAGCACCTCTTGACAGCTTCACTGAAAGTGTCAGCAGA